>JBBRKQ010000038.1:0-33381 GCA_038231815.1 Phycisphaerales bacterium | reverse complement strand
TTCAGCAAACGCTTCGGTGATGCCGTACTCCAGTGCGTTGATGCCGCCGCCCACTCAAGCCCGTAAACGCCCCGACTCTTCCAGCTCTTGCCCTCCGGCAATTCAGCGTTGTAACCCGTTAGCCATTTCGCGATTGAGCCATTTGCTCCCCTCCGCCCTCTCAGCACTACCCTCATCACGTGTCCGCCAAGGCTGAACAAATCGCAACCCAAGTCGGTGACTTGCTCCGGCAAGGGCAGTACCAGCGGGCACTCACCGTCGTCGGCCACGGCCTCGCCGCCGAGCCATCCAACCTGAATCTCACGATCCGCATGGTGCACGTGCTGCTCCGCACCGGACCGGTCGAGAAGCTCCTGTACTACGCCGACCGCTGCCTCATCTTGGCCCCCGATGATGCCCGCGCCGCGTACACCCACGCCTTCTGTCTGGCAGCGCTCGAGCGAAACGCCGAGGCCGTCGCCGCGTGCGAAAAATTCTTCAAACGCCGCTCCAAAGACCCAAACCTCGCGCTCCTACGCGAGGTCTACCTCAGCTGCTGCGGCAAGCTCCGCCGGTTTGATGAAGTCCTAGACATGGCAGCGCTCCTGCCCGGCAACCTCAGCGACGCCCCCGAGCTCGCCCTCCAGATTTATCGCGCCTTCATGGCCACCGGGCAGGCCCAGCAAGGCCTCGCCGGTTTCGCCGAACTCGCCCACCGCAGCCCCGGCAACCCCATCTTCGCCAACGACTGGTGCTCCGCCAGCACCTACAGCTGTTCACACTCCGCCCACGAAGTCTTTGAGATTCACCGCTTCTACGGCGATGTTGTTCACGCCATGAAGCGCGCCTCGCCCCCCGCCCCGCCCGCGCACAAGCCGCTGCCCACCTCCGGCCGCCAGCTCCGCATCGGCTTCGTATCAAGCGACCTTAATGATCATTCCGTCTCGTTTTTTCTTGAGCCCCTCCTGGCCGGCCTCTGCCGCGACCGCTTCGAGATCACCATATTCCAGCTCGGCCTGAGTGACCACGCAACAAAGCGGCTCTTCCAGGCCGCAGGTGCTGTCCCGCAGCGGTGGGTCAATCTCAACAGCCTCGATATGGAAGACCTCGCCACAAAAATCCGCGAGCGAGAAATCGACCTTTTAGTCGAGCTCGGCGGCCACACCGCCGGAAACGTGCTCCTGTCCATGGCACGCAACCCCGCCCCGCTCATCGCCACATGGTGCGGCTATCCGCACACCACCGGCCTGCGCGATGTGAACTTCCGATTCGTCGATTCAGCGACCGATCCGGTTGGCTTTGAATCCCAAGCCACCGAGCGCCTGATCCGGCTTGATCCATGTTTTCTCTGCTACAAGCCCAGCGCTGAGCTTCTCGCCACCTCCATCGCGCCGCCACCGTGCCTGGCAAACGGCTTTGTCACCTTCGGGTCATTTAACGCGATCACCAAATTCAATCCTGTCACCGCCAGTCTCTGGGCCGGCGCCATGCACGCCGTACCCAACTCCCGCCTGCTGCTGAAGGCGCCCGCGTTCACCTCCCAGCGCACCGCAAGCAAAATCATTGCCGAAATCGCCCAGCACGGCATAGATCCCGCCCGCATCGAGACTGTCGCCTTCCTTCCCAGCCGGATGGCCGCCATGGCCCTGTACAACCGTGTTGATATTGCGCTGGATCCATTCCCCTACCACGGCACCACCACCACCTGTGAGGCTCTGGCCATGGGTGTGCCGGTCATCTCGCTGGTTGGTGATCGTCACTCAGCCCGCGTCGGCCTCTCACTGCTTTCAGCCGCTGGCCTGCCCCATCTCGCCGTCTCCTCGCCAGAAGCTTTCGCTGCCCAGGCCGCACAACTCGCCGCGGATCCCAGCGCCCTTAGCACACTTCGTGCTGGGCTCCGCCAGCAGCTTCTGGCCAGCCCACTGTGCGATGCCCCCGCCTTCTGCGCACGTTTCGGTGATGCAGCGCTCAACCTTGTAAACGAGGCGGCATCCAATGCCAACTCCTAATACAAGTCCCACTGCTATTTCCGGCACCACAGTCGCATTATTTGCTGAGCAAACTATCGTCGCCTGCGCCACCGGCGCGCGCCGGGCCAGCACAGCGCTCATCCGCTGCTCCGGCCCGCACGCTCGCGCCATCACCTGTGCGATGCTCACCCCCGCATCGCCAGAACCCAAGAGCTTCCCCGGTACTCGCTTCATCGGTCATGCGCTCTTCACACTCGCGCCAAGTTCACCCACCAGCAGCCTCACTTCCGCGGCACTTCCCGTTCGCATGCTCTTCCTCTCCGCTCCGCACACCTTCACCGGGGAGGACACCCTTGAGCTGCTCATCCCCGGCAACCCGTTCCTCATCCAGCGCACCATCGCTGCCATGTGCAGCCCGGCCTTCGCCGCCCGCCCCGCAGAAGCGGGCGAGTTCGCCGCCCGCGCATTTGCCCACGGCAAACTCAGTCTGGTCCAGGCAGAGTCCATCGCCGCCGTCATCAGCGCACAATCCGATGCTGAACTCGCCGCCGCCAACCGCGTCATGAACGGGGCCGCCGCCACCGAATACGCCGCTTGGGCCTCCGAGCTAACCACACTGCTTGCCTTGGTTGAAGCCGGCATCGACTTCGCCGATCAGGACGGCGTCGTCGCCATCAGCCCGGCCGCGCTGGCCAACCGCATCAGGGCATTGTCCGCATCCATGCACGCGCGCCTTCCCGCCGCTCGTTCGCCCGCCTTTGGCCAAGCCCGCTTTGGCTCTGTCGCATCCGCCAGCTCCAACATCAAAGTCGTGCTCATCGGCGAGCCCAACGCGGGCAAAAGCACACTCTACAACGCCCTGCTCGCACGCCCTCGCAGCATCGTCGCCCCCATCGCCGGAACCACCCGCGATGCCATCATCGAGCCGCTGCCGCTCCGTGGCCCCGGTGGCCGCTCTCTCACCATAGACCTCGTCGATGTCGCCGGGCTCGACTGCCAAATCACCGCCACCACGGATGCCGCCATATCCACCGCCGCCGCGGCACAATCCGTCCTCCACCAAACCATCGCCTCGGCAGATGTGCTGCTCATCATCCGCCCCGCCGGTCAACCACTCACGCACGCCCTCACCAGCACAATCAACAACGTTGCTCCGCAGGCAAAGCGACTATTTGTGCGAACAAAATCGGACCTCGCTTTCCTGACCGTTGCACACTCGCAAGCCCAAGAAGCGCCTGAACCGGAGCTCTCGGTCTGCGCACTCGATGGTCACGGCCTCACCGCCCTGCGTGCGGCCATCCTCACCGCCGCCTGGCACGCCAGCGGCCGGGGAGATGCCCTGCTCCCACGCCACGAACAAGCCGTCGCCTCCTCCGCTGCAGAACTCGCCCAACTCCTACCCCCAAACTCCGCCGCCACCCCTGGGGCCATCACGCCAGATGAGCGCGCCGGCGCAGTCCTCCGAAGCGCCCTCGATGCGCTCGGCACACTCACCGGTCGCATCCACCGTGATGATGTCATCGGCCGAATATTCTCAACCTTCTGCATCGGCAAATAGCCCATACGCTCTGCTGCACACCTCTCCCCACATTTCTTCAGCGCCCCCTTTGCCCACACCAACTCCCAATTCGCACTCTCGCTGGCTCGCCCTGTTCTGGCTCGTTCCAATCGGAATCGTCGCATGGTGGTCCATCAACACCATCGGCCAAGTACACAATCCAAAGTATGATGCCGGCGATCGTTTCCGCGATTTCCTCGAGTTCTACAGCGGCAGCGAAGCGCTCGTCAAAGGCACCCCTCTTTATGAGGCGGGCAAACTCGGTTACATCTACCCGCCCCTGCTGGCAGTGCTGCTCATGCCTCTGGCGCACCTGCCCATCGCCTCCGCCGCCCTTGTGTGGCTTGCCATCAAGTCCGCCGCGGTCCTCGCTTCCATCTGGCTGGGCGCTCGTGACATGACCCGCCGGTTCGGGCTTGATGGCGCCGGTCCGCTGCTCATTACCAGCGGCATTATCGCCGCCATCGGCGCTGCAATTCTTGCAGATAAGCTCCGTGCCGAGTATCGCATGCAGCAGTCCAACGCATTGCTCCTGCTGTGCTGGACTCTGGCGCTCATCTGGCTTGATCGCCGCCCCAGCCTCGCTGGCATCGCCTTGGGCTTCGCCATCACCATCAAGTACGTCGCCCTCATCACCCTGCCCTACCTGCTCATCCGGCGCAGGTTCAAGGCCGCAGCATCCCTGCTGGTCTCCACCATCGCCTTCAACCTCGCCCCTGCGCTCATCCTTGGCTGGAATGAAAATCTCGCAGGCCTTTCCCGCGCACTTGGCGGCATCGGCAACATGCTCTCGGGCGCTGGCCAGCAGGCTGGTGAGGCCAAAGTCATGGGCATGGAAAATTTCGGCATCTCCGTCCCCTCCGTGGTCGTCAGGGCCTTGGGCCTGCCCGGCTTAAATACCACCGCCCTGCTCACCATCGGCCTTCTCGCTGGGGCTGTGTTCGCCGTCGCCTGGATCATCTACTGGCGCGCTGGCCAGCCCATGTTCCAGCACGCCGCGGCCGATGGCGCAAGCCCGCTGTCCCAAGCCAATCCCACCCGCCACCGCATGCTCGCCCTGGAGTGGTCCGGGCTCATCGTCGCGGCACTGGCTTTTTCTCCGCAAACAAACAGCCCCCACCTGGTGCAACTGGTGCTCGTCGCCCTCGCCATCGCCGCAGCCTTGGTCGCTTTGGCCCCCGCCAATCCGTTTCACTTCAAGCTTGCCATCGCCTCGGCGCTCGTCCTGCTCGCCAGCCTCACGCTCCCGCCAAGCGGTGAATCCACCCGCGCTCTAGTCGACTTCTCCCGCCGCATCGGTTGGCCCGCATGGACAATGCTGGCCAGCTACCTCCTGCTTCTGGCCGCGGCTGTACCCCAACTCGTTGCCCCAGCCCCGCCGGCCCGCCAGTCTTAACTTCCACCAGCCTTGCCTCCCACCAGCCTTTCCCCCGCGCTTCGCCCTCACCTCGGTCCTCCGCTCCCATCTTCAGTTTGCTTTCAGATTCCACCGCTGCCACGGCCCAAGTCCCGATAGACTCGCCACCATGCCACGGCTCACAGACCATCCATCGGTCGCAACTCCAGCCGCCCGCCCTGCCGCGCACCCTGCCGCCCACTCTGCTGTGCAGCGTGCCCGCATTCACTCCGCAGCCGCGCTGGTGCTGGCCGTGGGCCTCGCAGCCTCGGCCCAAACACCCACCTTCACCTCACCAACCAGCCGGGCCGCCCAGCAAGGTTCTGGCAGCCAAGCCCGCACCGCCTTAGGGCCGGGATCAGACATCAGCGGCCGCGACTTCGCCGGGCTTCGCCTTTCGCTCCCCGTCCAGCGCGGCACAATCAGCCTCAAAGCCGCCCGCGCCACCACCTGGGCAGAGGATGCGCCCGGTCTCTCCGGCGCAGCCGGTGGGCAAACCGTCGGTGATAGCGTCCAGCGAATCAGCCTCGCCGGTGATGTCCGCATAGATCTCGGCGGCTCCAGTTTCGCGGCCACCAAAGCTGTGCTCTGGCTTGAATCACTCCGCCCGGCCTCCGGCACCACCCCGGCCCTCTGGCAAGTGGCCTTGCACCTAGACCGTGTCGGCGATGCCGCCGGTGAGCACGGCGTCCAGCAAACCGGCGATCGTCTCTTAGTCACCGCCGTCATCGAGGGTGATCTGCAGCTCGCAGCAGACAGCCTCCGCCAAGGCAGGCCCGATGGTGATGTATTCCTGACCGAGTCCGAACGCCGGCTCGCCCGCTTTCTCACCGCCATCGCCGGTGGCCTCCAAAGCGACAACACCGAAGTCGGGGGCGATGGCACCGTCCTGCCCCCAGAAGCCAAACCGTGGGAAATGGCCGGTCAGGACGCCACCAGGCGCTCTCCAATCGTGCCCGGCCTCTCACGCCCGTTTGAGCCTGACTCTCCACTGACCGATCCCATCCTGCGGCAGCGCCCCGCCAACGCACGCGATATCGCTCCGGTCACCAAGGGTGCCGCCAGCAGCCCCTTGTTTAGCCGAACCGGCGTCATCACCATCGCCGCCGGTGAGCCGGTGCTGGTACCCGGTGTCGCCCCGGGCGAGTCCGCGCTGCTCATCACCGGCGGCGTGGTCGTGCAGTACACCGAGCGAAGGTCCGACCGCACCTTGCAGCTCACCGCCCAGCAGGCCGTCATCTTCTTGGCCGGTGAAAAGCCCACTGAGCTCTTCCGCACCTCGGCAGACAAAGTGCTCGGCGTGTACCTTGAAGGCGATGTCGTCGCCACCGACGGCAAGTACACCATCCGCTCACCGCGAGTCTTTTACGACGTCAAGAACGGCACCGGCTCCATGGCCGATGCGGTCTTCTGGACCTTTGATGAAAAGCAGAGCCTCCCGCTGTACGTGCGCGCCAAATCACTCCGTCAAGTCAGCGCCAGCAGCTTCGAGGCTACCGATGCCAAACTCGCCACCAGCGCGTTTTTTACGCCCCACCTTTCTATCGGCGCCCAATCCGTCACCGTGACACGCGATGTGCCCCCAGGCGTTACCGCACAGAACATGCTCGCCGCCCGAGGTGTCACCGGTCGCCTCGGCGATACACCGTTCTTCTACTGGCCCGGCTTCGAAGGCAACACCGACGATTTCCCCCTCCGCGAGGTCGGCTTTACCAGTTCCTCCGGCACCGGTTACGGCCTCCGAACCAAATGGAATCTCTGGGGCCTCGCCGGTATCGCCTCCCCGGTTGATGGTTTGGTCACCGACCTCCTGCTCGATGCCTACACCGAGCGCGGCTTTGCAGCCGGCATCGATACCACGCTCAACAACGCCAAGCAGGCAGGCAACCTCTTTGCCTACATGGTTCCCGATGATCGCGGCACCGATGAAATGCCAAACGGTGCCCGCATCGAGAACAAGGGCGATTTCCGCGGCATCGCCTTCGGTGGTCTCCGCCAGGAACTTGATGAAGGTTGGACCGCCTTCATCCAAGGTGCCGTCATCTCCGATGAGCGCTTCACCGATGCGTACTTCCGCAGCATCGCCGAGTCGCAGCGTGAATTGACCACCGCCGGTCAACTCCGCTACCTCGGTGGCAACGCCGCGTTCACCCTCACCGGAAAGATGAGCGCCAACGACTTCATCGCCAACCATTACCTGATCCAAAGCCAGGGCTACTCCTCCGGCAAGCTCCCGGAAGTGCGCTACACCCGCGTCGGTGATGATGTCTTACCCGAATCAGCGCCCGGCCTGCTCACCTGGAATCAGGAATACCGCGCCGGTGCCCTGCAGCTCCGCTTCAACGAGCCGACAAACTACGAAATGGGCTACCGCTCCTTCGGTGTCGGCGGCTCTCCAAACAACTTCATCTCCCAGCAGGCCTTCGGGCTAAACGCAAGTCAGTCAATCGCTGATCAGCTCCGCGCCAGAGGCTACAGCGATGACCCAATCCTCCGCGCCGACACGCGCCAAGAACTGGTCATGTCCCTGAAGTACGGCCCCGTCAAGGTTGAACCCTTCGTCACCGGTCGGGCCACCGTCTACGACCACAGCTTCGATGATTTCGCCGCCGCCGCCGGCTCGCAGGACACCGACAGCCTCCGCCTCTGGGGCGCCGGTGGTCTCAAAGTCGGCACCAGCATGCAAAGGGTCGATAAGTCCGTCCGCAGTGATGTCTTTGACCTCGATGGCACCCGCCACATCATCGAGCCAAGCGTCACCATGATGACCTCCGGCACCACCCGTGATGCCAGCAGCCTCCCCATCTACGACAATCGCGTCGAGAACCTCATGCAGGGCAACATCATCCGCAGCGGTGTGACCCAGACCTGGCAAACACTCCGCGGCGGCCCCGGCCGTCAGCACACCGTTGATTTCTTCAAACTCTCGACTGATGTTGTCTGGTCACCCGACAGCACCGTGCAGCGGTCGCCCTACAGCACCACGCAGAACACTCCCATCGGCCGCTTCGTTGACTACCGGCCCGAATACTCCGTCGCCGGAAATTTCGTCCTCATCGACGGCGTCTGGCAGGCCACCGATTCCGCCGCAATCTCCGCCGGTGCCGTGCTGGATAATGATGACAATCTCTCATCGGCCACCTACGCCGGTGTCAAGCTTGATCACTCCGTTGATTTCTCAACCTTCGCCGAGGTCCGCAACCTCACCGCCCGCAGCGTCACGTACGTTGACTTCGGTGGTCAATTCCGACTCACCCCCAAGTACATCACCACCGCCTACACCACGTACGACACCAATCGCAGCGAGATCCAAAGCGTGACGGCCAAGCTCAATCGCGAATTCCCGGACCTCACCCTCGGAGTCGGTATCCGCTACGACCAGATCACCGACGATGTCTCCTTCTCCATTGACTTCCGGCCACTCGCCCAAGACAGCCGCCGCGGCCAGTTGCAGCGCCTCCGCGGCACCCGGATAGATCCCGGTGTCGGCGAGATCCCAGATGTGCAAAGCCGACAGGGCTGGCTCGGCAAGTAACACCGCAGCCCCAAGCCCGCTGGGCCGCCAGCCTCACCACTCATGCTCGCGAAGCGCCATCAGGTGCTTGCATTTGCACACCTGCTCGCCCGATCTCGTTCCATCGCCACGCACAGAATCGCGGCATGCGCCCGCTTTCTCGGCTTGCCTTTTGCTTTGACCCCCTTTCTCTTTCGGATCTTTCGTCTCTTTCGTCTCTGTCTACCTTACCTGTCAATTTGGCGAGTCGATGCTCAATTAATCCTTCAAACTAAACGGCGTAAACGCAGTATCCGTGTCATAAAAATCTTCGCCCTCCGCTCGCTTCAGCCAGCCACAGATCAAATACGTAAACGGCGTCATCAGCACCTCAATCCCCACTTTAAAGAGCCAGTTGAAGATCACAATCTTCACCAGCGTCGAGTTGTCCCACACGCCGTAAAATGCAAACGGATAAAAAATAATGCTGTCCGCAAGCTGCCCGATAATCGTTGATCCGATCGTCCGCGTCCACAGATACTTCCCCGCCGTCAGTATCTTCATCTTGGCAAGCACAAACGAGTTGAGAAAATCACCAACCCAAAACGCAAGCATTGATCCAAGCACAATCCGCCACGTGTTGCCAAAGCACGTCTCCAGTGCCGGCTGAATCACCTTGTTGTACGGTTCATCAGGGTTCGCTGGCAGGTGAATCACCACGTACGACATCAGCACCGCAAATAAAATCGCCCCAAAGCCCGCCCAGATTACCTTCCGGGCTCGTGCATACCCGTACACCTCCGTAAGCACATCACCAAAGATGTAGCTCACCGGAAAGAAAATGTTCCCCGCACCAAACACCAGCATCGCCGTAAACGCAAACCCTTTGCCTTCCGAATAGTCCGGGATAATCGGCACACCAACATCGATCGCACAAGCCTTGCCCGGCCCGATCAGGTTCGAGCACAAAAGAACCACAATAAACGCGGCCATGACAAGGTCGTAATACCGGTAGTGACGGCCGCGGCGAGACGGAGCGTGTTGTTCGGTCAACGGGAAGCCCTTTGTGTGATGGCCAATCGGCCTTGACGCAATCCGGCCCCAACCCCGAAAACGATAATACAACCAAACCCACCCGCCAGACAAACCCAGCCCATCCGGCGGCGACAGCATCTCCAAGCGCCTTTCGGCCCAACAGCCTACCACAGATTCCATAAAACCCAATCCGCCCCACGGCCTTCCCGCCAACTGGCAACCCGCAACTCGCACCTCCCGCCTTCTACAACAAAAAACCCGGCCTTGCAGCCGGGTGATTGTTCAATCCAAAGCCCGTCTTAGTCCTTCTGGTTCAGTTCCCAACCCCAACAACCGTGTCATCAAACTCGCTCATCAAATCAGAGCCGTTCGAGCTCGCCGGAAACTGCGGCACCACCGCGCTCGGGCCAGCCGTTCCCTTGGCCACCCACACCCCGTCAGGGCCAGCAGAGTGCAAGATAATCCCCGACCGCGAAGCGCGTGGCATGTTAAATCCACCAAGCTGCGTCGCTGACTGTGCAAACGCCGGACTTCCCGTCACCACACCCAGCACCGCCAGCCGCCGATCCACATTCGCCGTGGCCGCCGTGGCCAGCCACGAGTTGTAGTTCTTCGGTGAATTCAGATACATCGAATTGCTGGCATAGTAAAACCGCGCCGTGTCATTGTCTGAAGTCGCCGCCGCGTACAACGCCGTCGAATCCTCCGGACGAATCCGCTCATCTTCAATCCAGGCCAAAATCGGCGTGCCAAACGCATCAATCAGTTCCGGAATCCGGCTGTGATTGTCGTACGCAGCCCCCATCGCTGGCGCAACCAACTGGTTGTTGCCGCCTGATGGATACTCATCGGCATCGCCGCCGTACAGCGTCTTTAGGTTGTTGCCCGGAATCGTCAAGTACGCTCCTTTGCCCGGCCGCAAAGACGATTCCCCCGCAGCCAGCTTGCTCGGGTTCACACTCACGCTCCCAGCCACCGTCGGTCCCACACTGTTCAGTACCGATGTTCCCGCCGCCAGCGAGTCGCTCGCCGCGATGCCGCCCATCAGGTTCAGCAGCACCGACTGCATCGGGCTGAACCCCCTGGTCAGGTTCTCGCCAGAGCCAAGCTGCTTGGCCGAGAAGTACGAAGCAGACTGCTCCGCATTGTCCAGCCGAAACTGCTGAGCACCCACCGCCACCTCACGCATCAGCGTCTGGTTGGCAACAACCTTCGCAGTCTTGCGGGCACGTCCCAGCACAGGAATCGTCAGCCCAAGCAAGATCGACAGAATCGCCAGCACCGTCAGCAATTCAAACAGCGTAAAGCCGCCCGCCCCGATCGCACGCCCCGGGTTACGGGTAATGGCCTTGCCGATCGTGTTCCTGCGATTGCTTGTGTTCTTCATGAGGTCACTTCTTACACTTTCGTTGCCTTGCAGTGATTCCAATTCGTCCAGCAGTTCCGAATGTTCCCGTGTCACAAATTCGGCAATCATCATCCTGAACATACGCGACTCGCACCCCCGCGGATGATGTCAATACCAAATTGACCACCGCAAGGCCTGCCGCTCGCTCTCACCATCAACCGGTTTTCGAAAAACAGCGAGAATCTGATTCGAGCCTCGCTGCCGACTGACAATAGTCGGACAACCTTATCTGTTCGCCTCCAAGCCCCTCTCTGATCCACTCTAGAACTGATATTAGGAATATGGTAGGTTTGGTTGCACCATTTACCCCGATCAAAACCAAATCCCCGTACTCCCAAATCCTCCCGTTCAGTCGTCCACTTCTCCATCCCCCGCGTTTTCCCCTTGCTTGGTCCGGTATTGCAACGGTTCTGGGTCTTGGGCTGTACCACCACTGTCGCCCCCGCGGCATCTCACCCTTCCCATGGCTTTCGCCCCAACCAGCCCAAACTCGCCCGCCACCGGCAACACCGATGGTCAGCCCCTCCTGGCCGACTCCGCTGCCGCCGCAGTCTCCGCCGCCCTGCTCGCCGGTGAATTGGCTGTGCTCCCCACCGAAACCGTCTACGGCCTCTGCTGCGCCGCTTCGTCCCCGCAAGGCATCGCCAAACTGCTCGAAGCCCGCCACCGCCTCGGCGGCTTACCTCCCCAAACCCCCATGCGCCCCGTCGCCTGGCTCGCCGCCCACGCCGCGCCCGCTCCAAGCCTGCCTGCAGGCGCTGCCGCCACAACCCAAAACCCATCCCATGGCCTCCCTGAGCCTGTGCTCTCCCTCCATCCGGATCTCCACCCCGTCCATCGCCGGCTCATCACCCGCCTCGCGCCAGGTCCAATAACCTTCATTGCCGAGTGGCCCGCTGCCGCCCTCGATGCCGCCCGCGCTCGCCTGCACTGCGCCCCCGGCGTGATTGATGAATCACACCCCGCCCCCGCCATGATCTTCCGCGCTCCGATGCACACCCTCACGCGGCAGATCGCCCAAGCGCTCGAAGCCGCCGGCAGCGGCCTGCTGGCTGACACAATCCCCTCCGCTACCGGAAAACCCTGTGCCGATGCGGATGATGCCACCGCCGCCCTAACCGCCGTCGGTATCTCGGTCGCCCACACCATCGACCGCGGCCGCTGCCGCTACGGCATCGCCAGCACCAGGGTCCGCCTCACCGCAGCCGGTGGCTACGCAATCCTCAGCGAAGGTGTCATCAGCCGCCAAGCCGTGGATCGGGCCGCAAAGCGAACTATTTTGTTCATTTGCACCGGCAACACCTGCCGCAGCCCAATGGCCCGGGCCATCGCAATTGCCGAGCTCGCCGCCATGGACATCAGCGATGTTGATGTCGAATCCGCCGGAATCGCCGCGGCCGAGGGTGAACCGCCCACTCCAGAAGGGGTCGCCGCTCTGGCCAAAATGGGCATCCGTACCCCATCAACGCCCTCCGGCGCGCAAAGCGATGCCCGAACCATCTCCGGCTCCCGCCAAGTCACTGCCGAAATGGTCGCCCGCGCCGATGCCGTCTTTGTCATGACCAAAGGCCACAGCCTGGGCATCGGGCGGCTGTCTCCGCTGGCCCAGCACAAGATCAGTTTGCTCGATCCAGCGGGTGATGATGTTCCGGACCCCATCGGGGGCCCCCAGTCGTTGTATGATGCAACGGCCGGTTCACTGCGCGGCTTCATCCGCGCACGTTTGAAGGAGCTTCCATCATGATCATCGCACTCGGAGCCGACCACCGCGGCGCATCCTCCGCCAAACAACTCGCCGACCGCCTCACCTCCCTAGGCCACAAGGTCGAGATTCTCTCCAAGCTCACCGGCGACACCTGCGACTACCCAATCCCCGCCTACGCCGTCGGCCGGGCCGTGGCCGAAAACGCCGTCCGCAAGCACGCCGCCAGCGCTACAGCCGCCGACAACACCGCCAGCGCCGCCACCAGAGTGCCCGAAAAGCTCGGCATCCTCATCTGCGGCACCGGCATCGGCATGTGCATCGCGGCCAACAAAATCAAAGGCGTCCGCGCCGCAGTAGTGCACGATGAACTCTCCGCCGAAGTCTCACGCACCCACAACGACGCCAACATCCTCTGCCTCTCGGCAGACCTCCTCGGCCAAAGACTCATCGAAAAAATCGCCGAAGTCTGGCTCGCCACCCCCTTCCAAGGCGGCCGCCACGCCCGCCGGCTCGAAGAAATCAGCCTGATCGAAGATGGCCACGACCCACTGACGAAGTAGGGGCCCCCGGTGCCACCCGACTCACCGAACAATCGAGCGACTAAACTTCAACGCACACCCCCTTGCCGCCTTCATTCGCTGAGTTGAGCCAAGGTGTTTGTGCCTTTCGCCAGCCTTAGCCGAACGCGCGCAATCGCAAAAAAGATTGAACTTCGCCTTGTGGGACCCACTCTTGCCTCAGTCACTCTGGTCTCGCAAATGCCCTTTGATCGAGCGTTAAAAACCGCTTGAGCGATTTCCGCACCTGCGTGTCAGTGATCGCCGCGAGTACGTCTTAAACGAACGCGACTTCATTTGATGTTCATTGCCGCGATTCCATGCACGCTGGGACATGAAAAACGTATTGCAACCCAGCCTCCAACGAGCCGCTCAATCCCTGGCACGTCGTAGATCCGGCAAGACGCGAAAGTAACCCTTGATCCGCCGGGTATCTCGCACGCAGATCTGGATATGAGCCTGTTCGTGAAACCCCGCGTTTTTGTACGGCGGGTCGCCTTCGATGAACGCCGCCCTAGCTGAGTCAAAGGAAGCTTGCCCCTTCTCGGCCCGGAGGGCGTGCGCAAACTCGATAACCGCACAGTCAAGGTGTCGTAGTAACAAGTCGTTCGAGCCCGCCGGCGCTCGGTTGGCTGGCAGCGGCTTATTCGCGATCGCAAACGTGGCGGCCAGCTGCTCATAGCCTTGCTTTACCAAATGGATTGACTCAGCATCCAGTAAGTTCAAACAACTTCCAAGATCGATGACCGCCCCCACGACCGCTGGTTTGTTTACCCTGCCGCGGGAGCGTCTCGGGTGCCGCGCCAGCGACCGAGCATACTGCAGAGCCCTGTTGGGGCTGTTCTCCCAGAAGTAAATGCCATGCCCCAGCCAGTCATACTCGTTCTCACTGGGCCGAAGGGTTTGCTGGCCCGCAAATACAGCCTCCGCAAGTGCTTCATCACAGCCGTGGAAGCCGAGAGCAAATGATGGCAGCACGTCATACACGGTTTAACGATAGGGCTTGGACAGTCGGGTTCCGCTCTTTTCCAGAATCCCGGCCTTCACAAGAAATGCGACAGAATGCGCTTTGGATGAGAGAATTCTCTCCATCACCGGATCACCATTAAGCTCGCTGCGATGCGGCTGCCCCACGCTCTTCCGGCCTTTCGCGGACGCTGTAACTGCTTTGCCGGTGCGACCGGTTTTGTTGGGCGGGCTCATTATCCTCGACATCGACATTCTCCTAGCGCCCCATGATAGGTGCTGTGACCAGCGATGGAAAACACAGCATTCCCCCGTTCTCGCGGCTGCCATTTGCCTTTCGGCGACATAACGGAGAAAAATGGTTTTCGTCCGATATCTGGCTTCACCCTTGCTCGCTTGCCTTCCTCCGCAAGGTCAAAACACCCCCCCGTTTCTTCGCCCACTCCCGTTTCCTCACCTTCTCGCCTTCAGTTACAAACAGGCTCTTTACAAGCCTCTGGCCCTCTCCGGCATCCACCGTCGCCGCAACCAAGCGCCAACGTTCAATCTAAAAAACAGCAGCCGCCAATACAACTCCCTCGCGACTTAAATCTCGCGACTTAAATCCTGTGATTTGAATCCCGCACGTTCCAGCGACCTCCCTCTCCCTACAACTCCACAACCTCCATATCCGCCTTCTGCATCACCTCCGGCACCGCAGCACGAATGTCAGTCACAAACCCGCCCAGCTCCGCATGGGCCTTGGCCATGTCCTGCCGCACCATCGCCGCGTTGTAGTACCCGGCATCCGCTGCCGTGGCCACCGCCAGCAGTTCAAGGGCAATCCGCCCTTCCGCGTACGCGCCATCAACAACGCCAATCGCCTGCTCAAACGCCTGCATCAGGCCCTTGTGGTTGGTAAACGTCCCGGCCTTCTCGGCCCAGGTCGCCCCCGGCATCACCACATCCGCCCGCTCGCTCAGCGCCGTTGGCAGCGTGTCAATCAACGCCACAAACTTGCCCTGCGCTGCCGCCAGCAGTTCCGCAGTCACCCAGTCACTCGAATAGTTTCCTGTCACCAGCACGCCGCCAATCTCGCCGCTTTGCAATTGAGAAATAATCTGCTCAAACCCCGCCACGTAGCCGTTGTGCGGGCTGGTCTTGCTGCGGGCGGCAAGCACGGCCTTCACGCCGCGGCTGTTCGGGCACTTCTCTGCGGAGATCACAAATCCATCCGCCTTGCCCGCCGGGAAGGTCTTGTCCTGCCCTGTCGTCGGAATCGGCCCTAATGCCAAGAACGCCTTCGGGTCAATCGCTTGCGTGGCCTTGGCCAGCAAATACGCCTCTTCACTCGGCAGCATCGGGCTTACCAGCACGGCAATTTTCTTGCCCGCGGCAACAACTTTGCGCAGCCCCGCAACAGTCTCAACCGCGGCGCGGTGCAGGTCCGTCGGCACCGCCACGCCAAACTGCTTTCGAACCGGCTGGCTCAGCCGGTCCTCACGGTGCACAAACTTCCAGCCGTAACGCACTTCATCACTCAGCCACCATTTGTTCACCGCCATATTTGTGCGCGGCTTGATGCGATAAATCCGGCCCTCGTTGTGATGAATAGAAATATTATCGCCCGAGGCCGTGATCCCGTCAATGCTCGGGGTCTCCTTCAAGAACCACACCCGCTGGGCGAACAAAAAGTCCTTGTCCAGCAGCGCGCCAACCGGGCACAGGTCCGCAACATTGCCCGACAGTTCATTGTCCAGCGGCATCCCGGGGAACACGTCAATCTCCTCACGGTTGCCGCGGCCAGTCACCAGCAGCTCCGCCGTGCCCGTCACCTCACGCGTAAAGCGCACGCACCGCGTGCACATGATGCAGCGATCGCTGTACAAGAAAATGTGCGGCCCAAGGTCCTTCTTGGGCTGCTTCAGCTTTGATTCCTCAAACCGGCTCTTGCCGCGCCCGTACTCGTAGCTGTAATCCTGCAAAAAGCACTCGCCCGCCTGGTCGCACACCGGGCAGTCCAGCGGGTGATTAATCAGCAGGTACTCCATCACAGATTTCTGGTTGGCAACGGCTTTGGGGCTGTCGGTGTACACCACCATTCCATCGGCCGCCTGCGTCTGGCAGGTGGGCATCAGCTTGCCGCCCAGCAGCGGCTCAAGCTTGTTGTTGTTGCGAGCGTTGGGCTGCCACACTTCGGCCAAACAAATGCGGCAACTGGCCACGATGGAAAGCCCCTCGTGATAGCAGTACTGGGGCACAGCAATGCCCGCCTCATTTGCAATCGCGATGATCATCGCACCGGGCTTGAACTCGCAGACACGGCCGTCAATGGTGATGCTGGGCATAGGAGCTGTTCCAAACAAATACCGGCCGGCAACCATGCGCCAGCGTCGAATGGGATGATATATGGGAGGGGGGAACAAATCGCCAACCGGCCAAATTGCCAGCAGGCCAAATAATCCCATCATCACAGGGTTTGCCCGGAACGGGTCCCCCAAGAAACTGCCCTGCCGCCACCTCCCGCGGCTTGTTCAGCCCCGCAGTGCTCAGTCCACCGCAGAAATCCCAGTATTCCCCCTTCGGCGTGTCATGTTTTCGGGCGAGCCCCGCAATCTCGCCCGCACTCGTTGCTCCATCACGAGAGTCTTCCAGTCTTTCATAGCTTTTGAACGATTCGCACAACCAGTGCCCGGTACTGCACCATCGCCAGCCCGTGTCTCGATTGCAGCAGAGGCCGCCCCACGTTAGTCCGAAGATGGGCGGCCACATTTCCGCCAGTTGCCTCTCCACCATCGCCAACTGGCTGCGAAACCGGCCCCGCGCCCAATCGCCTCGCTTCTCGCATCAACTTCATCGCGTGCATCAGCGCCTCCGCAGCCAGCGAAATAAAAACCGCGTGCTCTGCCGGGCCTTCAAGATACCGCCGCACCGTTCGTCGCAACCGCTCTCGTCTCAAACACCAAAGCACCAGCCCGCCGCTCACCACCGCGCGCGATCAAACAACCCGCTCTCCTCCTTTGCAAACCGGTTCTCTGCCGTCCGAGAACACATCCCTTCGTGCCAGGTGCATCCCGTTGTGCCATTTCGCACTCTCAGGTTGCAATCGTCGCACGTTCCTACCCAAGCGCAAAACATTCAAGCCCGCTCGCACGCCCGCACCGCTACTGTTCACTCCAGTAGCCGGATCCCGCTGCACACACAGCCCGCGCTGCCGCCGCCACCCCGAGTCCTTGGAGAGAGCATGCTCAACTTGTTGCGTTCCACCGCGTTTGTCCTGCTGGCCAGCTGCCTCGCCCAAGCCGCCATGACTCCCGCCGCCTTGGCACAGTCTAAACCCGGCCACACGCCCGATGTTGCCGCGTGGAAGCTCACCCACTACTCAGTCCAAACCCCAGCTTGGCCGGCCGATCTTCTCGCCGAGAGCGCACTGCCGGACACCGCTGATCGCAGCGCGCTCGAACCTCTCGCCGACTTCTTCACGGTTTCTCTCCAACTCGGAGACCAAGCCGTTGTCGCCGCCGTCCAGCTCGCCCCCGTTCGCTCTCCAGCGTTCACCCAATACATCGACCGCGGCAGCGCCAACTCCAGTTCCAAGCATCCTGATCTCGCCTCCCCAGCCCGCGAGCTCAGCTACGCCGGCACTGTTGCAGACCATCCTGGTTCCCGCATCACCATCAACTTTGTCGGCGGCATGGCCCGCGCCATCATCGACATGGGCCCCAATCCCGATGGCACAGACTCCCCCTTCTGGTTCATCCAGTCCGCCCGAGAAGCAGATGCGACCGCCAACATCGCCACGTACCTCGCCTACCCCGCCTCGGGCACGCAGTTGCCCTCCGGTTACCACTGCGGTGGCCAGCTCACCGCGCCCGCTGGTCTCGCCCAGCACACCGACGATGGCCCAACCCCAGAAGGCCCCACGTGCAACCGCCTGGCGGACATTGCCCTCGATGCCGACTTTTCGTTCTACACCGCCAACGGCTCCAGCACCGTCACCACCCAGGCCGACATCGACAGCATCATGAACGGTCTCCGTCTCATCTACGCCCGCGACACCAACATCCTGTTCAACATCAGCGCCACGATCATCCGCTCCACCAACACCCTTTATGCATCCACCGATATCCGCACGCTCTTAAACGCCGTCCAAAGCGAGTGGCAGACAAACCAGACCGCAATCGTGCGCGACCTCACCCATCTCCTGACGGGTCAGGCCACCGGCGGCACCATCGGTCTGGCCTACGTTAACGTGGTCTGCACCACCGCGGCCTACGGCGTTTCCAACGTTCAGTTTACCACCAACCTCTCCTCGCGCATCGGCGTTGTGGCCCATGAAATTGGCCATAACTTCAACGCCCTGCACTGCGACGGTGACAGCGACTGCTACATCATGTGCTCGGGCATCGGCGGCTGTTCGGGCAACGTCACCCGCTTTGGTTCGCGCTCCATTCCGGCCATTCGCAGCCATGCCACCAGCCGCTCCTGCATGACCAACACCGGCCCGTTCGCTACGCCTGTCGCCCCCCGCGCCGCCGACGACACCGCAGCCGCTGGTCTCACTCCGATTTTTATTGATGTGCTCGCCAACGACACCGATACCAACTGCGATTCCGTCACCATCTCCAGCTTCTCACCCATCTCCGCCCGCGGCGCCACGATCACCCGTTCCGTCGGCACCGGCCTCTTCGGACGCGACCGCCTCAGCTACACACCCATCCTGGGCAACTCACTCAGCGACTCGTTCACCTACACCGCTACAGACGCAGCGCTCTCCGCAGCAGCCACCGTCCGTGTCACCAGTTCACAAACCCGTGACCCCGACGTCACCGGCCCAACCCGCGCCGGCCTCGATGTGAAGTTCTACGCCCTGTCCAACCCGCAGGTCCTCCCCAACTTCGCCACCCGCACACCATACCTCACCACCTCCGCAGCCGATATCAACCTCGCCAGCACCGACGGCGTCTTCTCAAACAGCGGCCGGTCTGACAATGTCGGCGCCGTCTACACCGGCTTCGTCACCGTGCCCGTGGCCGCCGTCTACACATTCTTCACCGAGAGTGACGACGGCTCACGTCTGTACATCGGCCCTGACCTAGTCGTCGACAACGATGGACTCCACGGCATGCTGGAGCGCTCCGGCGTCATCACCCTCAAGGCCGGCACACACGCCATCCAGGTCACCTTCTTCGAGAACACCGGCGGTGCTGGCCTCATCACGCGCTGGCAATCCAACAGCGGCCTGGCCAAGGCCGTCATTCCCGCCACCAGCTTCCTGCGTCCAAATGTCGGCTGCAACATCGCCGACATCGCCGGAGGCGGGCCAGATGGTCGCAGCTACGACGGCATCGTCGATGGTGCCGACTTCATCGCCTTCATCAACAGCTTCGGCATCGGCAACCGCGCACTCGATCCGCTGGCCGACATCGCCGGGAGCGGCAGCGACGGTCTGTCGCCCGATGGGAGTATCGACGGCAGTGATTTCATCGCTTTCATCAACGGCTTTGCCGCGGGTTGCTAACCCCGGCTCTCGCAAGCAGCCCAATGTGCAAGCGTCCCCCATCAGGCTCTGATGGGGGACGCTTGTTTTTTGGGCTGAATCAACGTTTCGGGCCGCCCCGGTCGGTTTGTCGGCCCCGGTTGAAACAATCTGCCCTCCGCCGCGTTTGAACAGCAAGACCGCCCATGCAAACACCCACAAACGCCGCCAATGTGTCTCGCTCCCACCTGTTCCTCTGGGTGCTGCTCAGCCTTGCCGTCATGGCCGGCGCATTCGCCATCCGCTACACCGTCAACTTCGGCTCCGCATTTCCCGGAACCATGGATGCCGCGTATTACCCAATGCAAACCCGCTACCTCATGGAGCACGGCCGGCTGATGTACAACGATGTTCCCCTCCTGTTCATCCTCCAGGCCGGCGCTACCAAAGTGCTCACCCTGTTCACCACCCGCGAGGCCGACGACATCGCCCTCTGGGTTTCCCGCGCCATGGACTGCATCCTCGGCCCGCTCGCCGCCGTGTTCGTCATGCTTCTTGGCCATCGCGTGGCCACAGCCGCCGGGCTACTAAACCCCCTCAAACACGGCACCGGGCGCCGATTGTGGCTCGCCGCCCTCGCCGCGGCGTGCGGAGCAGTGTTCGCAATCGTCTGCGTTTCGCAGTTCAAGCTCGCATCGGATTTCCAAAAAAACTCCCTCGGCCTAGTCTGGCTGGCGGCCAGCGTGTGGGCCCTCCATCGCGCTATGACCGCCAGCACCCTGCCCGCTAGCACTTCGCCCGCCAGCGTGCGCACGTTTTGGACCACCTGGGCCTTGGCCGGCAGCTTCGTGGTGCTGGCAGTCCTCTCACACTTCGGCGCATTCGGCGCCACAGCCCTCACCGTTGGCCTCACCGCCGGCGTGTTCATGCTCCTTCGCATCCGCAGCTCAGCAAAGGTTGTCCTCACGCTCGCTGGTGCCTCACTCGTTCTCGCGGTCATCGCCTTCAGCATGCTCTACTTCTTTGCCCCCGGCCGGGCCGCAGCGCTCATCAAGTTCCCCAGCATCATCTTTGATCACGGCATGTGGTCCTTCAGCAGCGCAACCAACACCGCTGGCGGCCCAAGCGGCGCGGGTGGGTCGGGCGGCGCGGGTGGGCCGGGCGGCGCAGGTGGGCCGGGTGGCCCCGGTGGTGGCCCAAACGATGGACTCATGAGCACCACCGTGCTCACCGTCTACGGCACAGTCATTCCCGCCATGATCGGGATGGGCATCGCCGCACTGCGAGCTCGTCGCACAGCCACACCCATTCCCGCGGCAGATTTGGCCGTCGTATTCGGCTGCGGCATCGCAGCCTTGTGCCTTGCCTGCCCGCTCATCAACATGGAATACGCCAACCGGCTCATGCTCATGGCCACAGTTCCGGCAGCCCTGTGCCTCACCGTCCCACTCGTCCGGCTAACAGTCTCGCCGCAAGTGGGGGGGCGATTGGCAGGTGCAGTCGCGGCGGTAGTCGTCGCAGGTGTCAGCATCGCCCCGGTGCTGGCTGGCGGCGGCCGCGGCCCGGGTGGTCCCGGTGGCCCGGGCGGCCCGGCTGGAATGCGCGGCCCGGGTGGCTCGGGCGGGCATGGCCAGCAAGCGAACGCTCCTGCCGGCCCCCGCGGCATGCGTGGTGGTGGTCCCGGTGGCATGATGAACGAGCAACTCGCCGAGGAAATCAAGTCCCTTCGTGAGTCCATTCCAAATCCAA
Source organism: Phycisphaerales bacterium (assembly GCA_038231815.1). Lineage (GTDB taxonomy): Bacteria > Planctomycetota > Phycisphaerae > Phycisphaerales > UBA1924 > CAILKP01. Next base: position 12,107 of record JBBRKQ010000038.1, on the reverse strand, counting down.
TCAAAACCTTGGTCGTCGCACGCCATGGTCTGGAATGGTGGGCCGGATTTCTTCTGCACACACCCGTGCGAATGGGCCAGATCCCAGATGATGCCTTCGAGAAATACGACCGCGTGCTCGTACTCGAATCCACAGACATGCGCGGTCCTAGCGGCTTTGGTGGTCCCAATCAAATGGGTGGCCCACGTGGCATGCGTGGCCCAGATGACCGTTCTAGCCTCGGCCCTGCCGGTGATCGACCCGGCCCTGCCGACCTCGCCATCAACATCAGCCGAGCGCTCGATGGTGATGATCAAGATGATGATCTCGGCCCGCCAACCCGTGGCGGCCCCCGCAGGCAAGGTCAGCTTACAGATGGACCTGAAACGGGCGGCCCCCGTGGCCCCGGTGGCCCCGGCGGCATGATGCGCATCCCATCCAACGCAACCGTGGTCAAGCGAACCAAGTCGTACACCCTGCACGAAATACCCAAGCCAAACGCACGTTGAAGGGGCAAGGGCAAAAGAGTTACCCGCCCCCTAAGAGCGGTACCCGGAAGGGTACCGTGGATGAACGTGTTGATGCTACAAAACAGTTCTCCCAGCAAAAAACAGTACCTCCTCAGCTCAATTCTGTCTGAGGGCGCGCTCCAAAGGTCAGCTCCCGAGTTGCATCGCTCCGCGATGCATCGCTGGATGCGCGATGTTGTGTAATACGGCTGAAGAGTTACAAAAAAACGACCCCGCACACGCGGAGTCGCTCTTGTTTGACCCAAGCTTCGCTGCTCACAAACGCAGCGCCATCACAGTCTCAGCACCCCGCGCCAAAATCGTTGATGAACCCAACAAAATCGTTACCATCAATCAAACCATCTAGGTTGTAATCCGCCGCCGGATCAATCGTCGCATCACCAACCCCAAATGAATTGATGAACGCCGTAAAGTCCGACCCATCCACCACCCCGTCGCCGTTGATGTCAACCGTGCACGGCACAATGTGCGGCTGAATATAAATCCGCAGCACCAGATCAAACCCGCTCGGCGGAGTCTGTGAGTTCACCGTTGCGCGAAGATCCTGATACCGAATCCACCCGCTCCGCATCCCCGTGCTCGTCGCCGTTGGCGTGGGCGAGAAAATCCAATTGAAGTTGCTGTTGCCCGCCGTGCGGTCATAGCACACGCTCGCCGCAGTCAAGCTTCCATTGGGTGCCTGGTTGACATAGTCCCCCGAACTCCCCTGAGTATCAAACTGCAGCGATGCGCCAATGTACGTCACCGGGTTCCGGAGCACCACACTCTCACCGATCAGATCAAATACGTTGAAGTACCCATCCGTCATCTGCGGCGGATTCGTCGTCGTCACCAGCGACATCGTCCGCGGATCAGGCGAGTTGCCAGCATAAAACTTAAACCCCTCCTGCAACGTCTGCGTCCCGCCAAAGTCCGGCCCAAGCTGTGCTGCAAACTGAGAGAACCACAACAGTCCCAAACTGCTCACCTCCAGCGGAAAGCTCGTCCCCGCCGGAACCGCAAATATCGCCAGCGCCTCTTCCCCCGGGCCAAATCCCACCTGGATCGCCGCCGGGAAGCTCCCGCCGCTCAGCGGTATCTGCGCTGAATCATTTTTCAGTTGCACCGGCTGTGCCTCCGCCCGCCCGCATAGGCATAAAACCCCGGAAACAACGGATAATCCGACGACAGCGCGAGACACAGTACAAATCTTCACATCATTTCCTTCGCAGTTAGGGGCATCCAAGGACCGAAAACGTTGCTGGCCTCCTTTCCTGCTCCAAATTTCGACCGGACCTCCAATATTTGAGGCCGCTCATCGTTACAGATGTACACTATGTTCCCATACGCGGCCAGCCCACGGCCAGTTTTGTTGAAAAAATGTTCGAACCCGTTCTGATAGTCCTGATCATGCTCTTGGCCGTCGCCATCGGCATGGTGTTGGCTTTCCTCACCCTCCCCGGGGTGTGGTTCATGCTGGCTGCCGCCGTCGCGGTGGAGCTCCTATTCCCCTCCCAAACGGTCTTTCACCCTGCCACCCTCATCACCCTTGTGGTTGTCGCCATTTTGGGTGAAATCATCGAGATCCTCGCCTCCGCCGTCGGCGCCGGAAAGGCCGGAGGCAGCCGCAAATCGGGCTTTTTCTCGGTCATCGGTGCCATGATCGGTGCCATCGCCGGCACCGTTCTCATCCCAATACCACTCGTCGGCACCATCGGCGGAGCCTGCATCGGTGCTGGCCTTTTTGCCCTCTTCAGCGAACGCCTGATCGAGCGTCGCGACTGGGACCAATCCGCCCAAGTCGCCCGCGGCGCCGCCCTCGGCCGCCTCGCCGCCACCTTCGTCAAGATAACCATCGCCATCGTCGTCGGTGTCGCACTGGTCTGGGCTGCCGCCGTTCCGTAGCGGTGCCACAAAGCAGCCAGCCCTCCACCACCAACCCTCCACAACCAGCCCTCCACACCAGGCCTCCAGCGCCCGTCAATCACCTGAAAGCTCCGGCCCCAGCACTCGGTCAATTGCGGTCATCGCCACTTCCTGCTCAAACCCCCGCCTCCCCAGCAGGCCAAACAGCTTCCTGCGGGCCGCGACCGGGTCACCTCTCATGCTGGCCAGCTTCATCCGCGCCTCGCACAGCGCCGCCGCATCGGCAACCAAATCCCGGCCCGCCGTCGCCGCACTCGCCACATCCTCCGCCAAATCCTCATCAATCCCCCGGCGCACCAGCTTCTCACGCAGCAGTTGGGTGCCCGCCGGCTTCCGCCGCAGCTCATGCTCGGTCGCAGCCACCGCCACCGCCGCATCATCAATAAGCCCAAGCGCCGCAAACTCCACCAGCAGACGCTGAATCAGCTCGTGCGAAAAGCCCTTGGCCGCCGCCCGCTTCTCCACAACCGCCCGTGAAAGCGCCGCCTTGTCCAGCCAATCCGCCATCGCCGCTCGGGCCCGCACACACTCATCCGCTTCCGCCAGTCGCGCAATCAGTCCCTCATCAGCCACCACCCCTTGCCCCAACTTGGCAACCCCTTCAGCCAAGCCCAGCCGTGCCGCATCCGCCCGCGAAATCACCCCCAGCACCGTCCGCCCGCAACGCACCACCAGCAGGACGGTGCTGCCCGGCTTGGCTTTCACGCTTGTTATCACCAGCTCGGCCATCCTTCATCGTTGGCACCACCTCCCAGCAAACACCACCATCCACCTGTTTTCCAAATTTGGCAATTTGGCCATTTGGTAATTTAGTAATTTGCCGCTTCCGCTACCCTGCGGCATGCCCTCCAGCCTCCTGCCATTCTCTCCCATCCCCGAAGTGCTTGATGATCTCAAGGCCGGCAAAATGGTCATCCTCACCGATGATGAGGACCGCGAAAACGAGGGTGATCTCGTCCTCCCCGCCCAGTTCATCACTCCCGAAGCCATCACCTTCATGCTCACCGTCGCCCGGGGCTACCTCTGCATCTCCTTAACCGAGGCTGATTGCAACCGCCTCGAGCTCCACCCCCAGGCCACCGTCAACACCTCAATGCGCGGCACAGCCTTCACTGTTTCGATAGACCTGCACCCCAAATACGGCGCAACCACCGGTGTCTCGGCCAAAGAACGCGCCAAGTGCATCACCATGGCCATCGATGCGCAGTACGGCCCACAAGACTTCGTCCGCCCCGGCCACATCAACCCCCTCCGCTCCCGCGATGGCGGCGTCCTCGTGCGCACCGGCCAAACCGAAGGCTCCGTTGATCTCTGCCGCCTCGCCGGTCTCTACCCCGCCGCCGCAATCATCGAAGTCATGCGCGATGATGGTGAAATGGCCCGCCTGCCCGACCTCATCACCCTCTCGCAAAAACACGACATCAAAATCTGCTCCGTCGCCCAGCTCATCCAGCACCGCCTCTCGCGTGAATCACTCGTCCGCCGGATGGAGCCAACCCCCGGCACTCCCATCCACACCGCCTTCGGCGACTTCACCCTCATCGCGTACGAAAGCCTGGTCGACCCACTCCCCCACCTGGCCCTGGTCAAAGGTAACATCGGCTCCCTCGATGGCACCGGCCACCCCATGCAGCACGATGACCCCGTCCTCATCCGCATGCACCGCCGCAACGTCCTCGGAGACCTCTTCCTCGAATGCGCCGCCAGCCCTACCAGCACCAGCCCCACCGGCAGCACCCTCCACGCCGCCATGAAGCAAATCAGCGCCGCCGGACGGGGAGCCATCGTCTACCTCCGTGGCGACGGCCAACTCTCCAGCCCCTCCCTAAACGAACGCCTCCACGCCTTCCGCCATTCAGCCCCAACCGCAAAAGGCTCCGACACCCCCGATCTCTCCCACGAGTCCCACGCGGCCCTCACCAGCCAAGGCATTCCTCACCACATGAGAGACCTCGGCATCGGCTGCCAAATCCTCCGCGACCTGGGCATCAAAAAACTCGACCTGCTCACCAACCAACAAACCGACATGCCCACCCTCGAAGCCTTCGGCCTCACCATCAACCGCCGCCTGCCAATCTAATCACCCGCCCCGACAGCCCCCTGACCACCAAACCAGACCCCCCACACAACGGTTCCGGCCTCTTCCACTGGTAAACGATCGCTTCCTAGCGAAGTTCGCTAGTAAAGTCATCTTGACTAGCAGCCGAAACTGGTAAACACTTCTTTACTAGCCATGCCTCGACCATCCGGCACATTTAGAGTCACTTCGACCGTCGGTGGTGAGACCGTTCGTGCATTTGTACCACTATCCCTGCCACCGATTAACCCTCCGCTGCACCTCTCCGAGAGCCTCCTCGCTCTCCACGCCCAAGCCCTTGCCGCAGTCGGTCGCCTCTCAGTCGCCGGAACAATGGTGCCCAGCGCCGAGTACTTCATTTACGGCTTCGTCCGTAAAGAGGCCCTGATCTCTTCCGAGATCGAGGGCACCCAAGCCACCCTTCAAGACATCTTCACCTTTGAGGCCACGAAGCACAGCGATCGTCCCGATGATGTCCGCGAGGTCTGCAACTACGTCGATGCGCTCACCTTCGCCCGACGCCAAATCGCCAGCCCCAAAGGTCTGCCTTTAAGCACTCGCCTGCTCTGCGAAGCACACAAACGCCTGATGCGCGGCGTGCGAGGGGCCGACAAGCTCCCCGGCCAAATCCGTCGCTCACAAAACTGGATCGGTGGCACCCGCCCCGGTAACGCCCGATTCGTCCCCCCGCCGCCCGAGCTCGTGCCCGAGCTCATGGCCACACTCGAATCGTGGCTGCACCAATCCGATGTGCTGCCCCCGCTGATCCGGGCTGGGCTTGCCCATGTGCAATTTGAAACCATTCACCCATTCCTAGACGGCAACGGCCGCATTGGCCGTCTGCTCATCACCCTGCTGCTAGAACATTGGGGCCTGATGCAAGGTCCGCTTTTGTATCTAAGTCTTGCCATCCGACGCCGTCAGCCGCAGTATTACGCCCACCTTACCGATGTACGCGACACCGGCAACTGGGAAGCCTGGACAGAGTTTTATCTTCAGTGCGTCCTCGAAGCCGCGAGCGACGGCGTCCGCGCCGCTGAGAAACTCTTCACGCTACTTATGAGCGATCGCGCCCGCTTGCTCTCACACCAAGCAGCAAGCATCCCGGCGCTCCGCCTGTTGGAGTTGCTGCCCGCCAATCCCGTGATCACTCTGGCTCTGGCTACCAAACTCCTTGATGTCAGTAAGCCCACCGCCATCAAAGCTATCGCTGCACTGGAACAAATCAAATTGCTCAAAGAAACCACCGGCAAACGCCGCGACCGCACCTACGCGTATCAAAAATACCTCGATGTGCTCACTGAATCCTGATCTCACGCCGCACCCGTGTCAAACAACATCCCAGCCCTCATAACCTCCCCTATGAAATACCCAATAACCCCCCAGCTCCTGACCCTCACCGCCGCACTCTCAATGGCCGCCATCTCCGCCACATCCCTCACCGGTTGCGCCGCACTCACCGGGGCCGCAGAGGATCAGCTCATCGCCCAGCTCGAGCCCGCCATCCGCCAAGCGGCCGAGGGCTACATCGGTGAACTCTCGAGCATCGCCACCATGGTCTCCGGCGTCAAGAGCATTCCCGATGCCGTAAGCGTGGCCGACAAAGCCTCCCCGCTCATCCAAAAAACCATCGGGTACTCCAACACCCTAAACAGCGCCCCACCCGAAACCAAAGACCTCGTCCGCCGGGCCTTCTCCAACAAACTCAAAGCCTCCAACACCCAATTCGCTGATGCCCTCACCAAGCTCAGCGGCCAAAGCAGCGTCGGCCCCTTCATTAAGCCCGCGCTCGATAAGATTCCGCTTTTCAAGTAATCAGCACCAATCCAAAAAGCACCGCAGCCAAAGCGATTCATCGCTCCCGCTCCCTTACACCCGCTCCCTCACACCCGCTCCCTCAAACCCTCTCCCTCAAACCCTCTTTAGCCGAATCGCCCCCTTCGCCGTCGATGGCTCCACCACCTTCCCGCCCTGCATGATCACAATCGTCCCCGCCGCCACCATCCGCCGCGCCGCCATCCGCGCTGGCTCCATCAGCTCGCGCCACCGCTCCCCCTCCGGCCGCACCAGCCGGGCCGCCTCCGATGGACAAATCGTCGCCCCCCGATCCCGGTGACTCAGCAGTAAAACAATCGCCGCCTCCAGCCCCGCATCGCTCGCCTCCGCCGTAAACCCGCGGCACTTGTCCGAGCAGTATTTCACATTCTCCCAGTCCCGCTCCCACTTCTTGCGCCACTCAATCTCCCGCCCACACACCACACAAGTCTTGCTCGGCCTCGCCGTGTCATGCCTGCGTTTCATGTGGTCCTCATCAATCAATCCCTCTCACTCCAAGCGCGCACGCCAACGCCCCATCACCGCCCACCCCTCGCCTCCCCTCCCCCTCCCCCTGCCTTCATTTGACCATTTGACCATTTCCCCATTTGACCATTTCCGCCCTAGCGGCCCTTCACCCGCCCAAACATCCGCTTCATCGGCAGCTTGCTCGGCACAATCCCACCCGGGAACTTGCTCGTGTCCACCGCAGCGCTCGCCACCGGCACCGTCGGCGCCATCGTCGCCGCAATCCGGTTCACAGGCTCGGCCTTCTTCACCTCGGCCCCGCCAGGCCCGCTGCCCGGCACACCCCGCGGCGGTGGGCTAGCCACAAAGTCCGGGTATTCCAGCCTTGGCACTTCGGTGTTAATCAGGCTCTCAATGCTCGTCAGCAGCTCGCCCTGCTCCGGCGTCACAAATGACCACGCCACACCAGTCCGCCCAATCCGCGCTGTGCGTCCAATCCGGTGCACATACACCTCAGGGTCATCCGGCAGGTCATAGTTAATCACATGGCTAATGCCATCCACATCCAACCCCCGGCTGGCCAAGTCGCTGGCAATCAGCACCTTCAGCTCGCCGGCCTGCAACTGCTCAATCACCTTGTTGCGCTTGCGCTGGTACATATCACCATGAATCGCGTGCACCTCAAGCTTCTTGCCCTGCAGGTACTTCACAACATCATCCACCGTCCGCTTCATCCGGCAGAACACCAGCGTCAAATCCGGTGACTCATGCGTCAGTAGGTGCGCCAGCAGCTTCTTCTTGTCCCACGGCTGCACCGGCAGGTAATACTGCTTCACCAGCGCCGTCGTCAGCGCTCCGGCAGTCACGGCCACAATCTTCTCCGCATCCTTGCTGTGGCTCCGCGCCAGCCGCTCAACCTCGGCAGTCATCGTGGCCGACACAAACATCGTCTGCCGCTGCCCGGGTGGCGGGCACTTGCCCAAAATCTTGCGAATGTCATCGCGAAAGCCAATGTCCAGCATCCGGTCAACTTCATCCAAAATCGCCCACTTCACATTGGCCAAGCTAATAAACTTCCGCTCCACCATGTCCATCAGCCGGCCCGGTGTTGAGACGATAATCTGTGGCCCCTTCCTCAGCTCATCAACCTGAGACTGAATCCGGTCCCCGCCATACACCGCGCACGCCCGAATTGGCGTGAACTGCGCCAGTTCGTTAATTTCATTGGCCACCTGCAAACACAGCTCGCGCGTCGGCACCAGAATCAGCGCCTGAACCGCAATCTCCTTCACCGCCCCATTCAGCACCGGCAGCGCAAACGCCGCCGTCTTGCCGGTGCCCGTCTTGGCCTGCCCAATCACATCCTTGCCCGCCAGCACCGCCGGTATCAGCATCGCCTGAATCTTCGTCGGCTTGGTAAAGCCCATCTCATGCAGTGACTTCAGAACGCTGTCACGAATCCCCAGCGATTCAAACGAGTCCACCGCGAAGATATCGTCCCGAACCTCCTTCGCCAGCGAATCAATCAGCTTGGCATGGGCCGCATTGGCCGCATGGTGGGCCGGGTCCACACCAGGTATGCCAGCCACACCCGCCGGAATCCCCGCACCTTGGCCAGCTTTGGCAGCATCAGGTCCAGAACCAGCCCCCACCGCTGGGTGTGCATTCGGGTGCGAGTGTGAAGAATTTGAAGAATCTGTTGGAGTCATATGCGAGCAAGAAAACAAAAAAGAGCGACAAAGAGGCTGAAATCAAACCGTTCCAGCGAGCACAACACTCACTCTGGCTCGGCAAGGGCTCCCCACCAAACCCCGCAAAGTCAGGAAATCGGCCCGAACCCGACGTTCGGCATTTGCTCATCGTAGAATGCGCAACGGTTCGATACAACAGCAATTATGTATCGCAATCGGTCTTAGTCTTGCATCACGGCCATGGATGGCCGCGTTGCACACCCCAAAGCTGCCCGCACCGGATCACCCCGGACCCCGGCCGACCCTGCCAATGTCAGCCGCCGCGAGCCAGCCCAACGGAGCCTTGTCAGGTTTTTCGCACTCCCAGGCCCCCGTCCTAGGCCCCGTCCCAAACCCAGTTCCGGCCCCGCCTCAAAAGTGCCAAAACCCCGACGTACCGCAGGAAGATGGAGCTTCACCGTGCCAACGTCCAGACTCGCCATAGATCTCTCCGCCGTTGAGCACAACCTAAAGCTCATCCGCTCCGCAACCGCACTCCCTCCCGGCACATCCGCCGCCACCGCAGCCGCAGCAGCCTTGCACCCGGCGTATAAAACCCAGCTCTGCGCCGTCATAAAGCAAGATGCTTACGGCATGGGTGCCAGCCGCGTCGCCCGCAAACTCGCCCAGTGCAATGTAGATCTTCTCGCCGTCTACTCGCTGGATGAGGCCCGGGCCCTCGTCGATCTGCCCGTCAAGTGCCCCATCTTGGTCCTCATGCCCGTCGCCGGAATAGACCGCTCCGACCCCCTCTTCCGCCTCACCGTCTCCGGCCGCCTCCACCTCGTGCTCCACAGCCAGGAACACGCCCTCGAGCTCTCCACCTTCTGCTCCAAACTCGGCCTGCAAATTCCCGTGCACATTCAGGTAGACACCGGCATGTCCCGCGGCGGCAGCCTGCCCGAGCACGCCGCCGAGGTCGTCCGCATCGCCGCCGCCAGCAGCCGTCTCCGCTTGGCCGGGCTGATGACCCACTTCTCCTCACCGGGTAATGACGAAGCCTTCACCCGCGAGCAGGCCCGCGTCTTCCGCTCCTTTGTTGACCACGTCAAACCCACCTTGGCCGAGCTTGCCAAGTCCGGCGCGCCACCCGTGGTCGTTCACGCCGCCAACACCGCTGCCACGCTCCGCTCCTCATCACTGCACGCCACCATGGTCCGTGTCGGTCAGGGCCTCTTCGGCTTCGGCGCCAGCGACCTCGCCGCCCAGCCCCCGGCAGATTTCGCAGCCCAGGCCGATCAGCTCCGCCACGCCGTGCGCTGGCTGGCACCCATCGTCCACACCCAAGCCATCCCCACCGGCTGGCCAGTCGGCTACAGCCGCACCTGGCACGCCCGAAGGCCCAGCAAAATCGCCGTGGTCCCCGTCGGCTACGCCAACGGCTACCCCATCATGCTCGGCAACCGCGCCATGGTCAAACTCACCGGCCGGGCGTACCCCAAGGTCGGAGACTCCACCGCCGCTCCCGACTCCGCCAGCGTCTATGTCCCCATCGTCGGCCGCATCAGCATGGACCAAATCACCATCGACATCACCGATGCCCCCGAAAGCCTCTGCAAACTAGGCATGGAAGTCGAGCTCATCAGCACCGATCCAAACGCCGTCAACTCCATGCCAAACCTGGCCAACCTCGCCGGCACCATCACCCACGAGCTGCTCTGCCGGATCGCCCCCAGTGTCGAGCGCACCTACGCCGTGACCGATGTGGAGGCTGGCCAGCCCACCACCCCTTTCGCCCAACCTGAACTCAAAGTCATCCCGCCCACCCGCCGCGCAAGCGCCGGCTAATCCCGTAGCATCGCCATTCCTGGCGATGTCCTCTGCCTTTCTGCCTCTCTGCCTTTCCCACCTCTCCCAACCAATTCGCCCATTCGCCCCGCCCCCATCCCATCAGCCCGCCCCTAAAACCCCGTCCTCACCGCCCACAAATCCGGATACAACTGCGCCTCCAGCGTCTGCCGCAAATACTTCGCGCCAGATGAGCCGCCCGTCCCGCCCCCAAAGCCAATCATCCGCTCCACCATCTTTACATGGTGAAACCGCCAGATTGAGAGCTTCTCTTCCATCGTCAGCAGCGCCTCAGCCACCACAAACTGCGGCCAATACCGCTCATTCACCGCCCCCGTCTTGTCGTACGGTGCTTTGTACAGCGTCGCCAAAGATTTGACCATGTCCGGGTTCAACTCATGCGGCAGGCCAGTGTTGCGGTTCAAGGCCGATTGCGGAATATGAAACCGCCCATGATCCTCCCGCGCCAGGTGGGCCACAAAGTGGTCGTACGGCGTGGGCACCGTCAGGTACCGGGCCATCTCCTGCCGGGCTGCATCATCATCACCCACCAGGTCCAGTATCCGCGGGTTCTTGGCCCCCAGCAAAAACTCAACCTTGCGAAACTGCACACTCTGAAAGCCGCTCGCCGGCCGAAGGTTGTCCCGGAACTTGGCAAAGTCCGTTGAAAACATCGTCTCCAGCAGTGGAATCTGCTCAATCAGCAGGTTCTGAATCTTGTGCACCCGGTCCAGCAGCTGCGCCGCCTTCAGCGGCTCATCCGCATCCAAATGCCCGCACACCCCGTGCAGATCATGCAGCATCTGCTTGAACCAAAGCTCATACACCTGATGGCTGATGATAAAAAGCATCTCATCATGGTGCCCCGGCACCGACAGCGGCACCTGCAGCTCCAAAAGCTCCGGCACTTTCAAATAGCTGCCATACGTCAAATTCACATGCCGCACCCCCGGCATGTCACCCTCCTTCAGATGCGGATTGACATTGGGCAGCGCACCACCCGCCCCCGCCCCCGCCCCCGCACCACCAGCAGATGAACCCGACACGTTACCAGAAAAAGGACAACCCATAGGCATGCAGGATAGTGACCCGCCCCACCGACCGCAAACACCCCTTATTCCACCTCCCCACGCCGCAACATACACCCTCCCTAAGAGCAGGACGCGGCCGCGTCCCGTGCAGTACCGGAAGCCTCCAACCACCCAGCCTCCCTAGGAGCGGTACCCGGAAGGGTACCGTGGGCAAAAGTGTTGATGATGTCAAAGAGTTTGCGCAGCGGAAAAGCGACGCACGGTGCGTTTGGTGTTTTGGCGGTTGGTTTTTTGGGGGGAAGTGCAGGTTGATGCCCACCGTACGCTTCCGCGTACGGCTCTTATGGGCTTATGGGCCTCGGGGCCAGTGGCTTTTGCAAACGCGATCGAAGTAGAGGTCGCGCTGGCGGTTGGCTTCCCACTGGGCTGCGAGGAAGATGGCGTGTTCTTCGAAGCGAGCGAGGGTGGCGGGGGGAGGCGAAATGGTCAAATGGTCAAATTGACAAATGGCCAAATCGGAAGTTGTTTTTGCTGGAATTTCAGTGGAGGTTGGGGCGGTTGTGGGCGTGGGGGGGGGGCCGATTTTGGCGATGATGTCGTTGGGTTTATCGCAGAGATCGGCGGGCGTGGTGTGCGTTGTGTTGTTGGATGTGGCGATGGTGGGAGTTGTGGATTCGGTTGTTGATGCTGTTGCTGCTGACGCTGCTGCGGTTGCGAGGGCTGCTTTGGTTGCTGCCGCGGCGGCGCGGGCGGCGACTTTGGTGGGGTGGTGGTATTCGCGCTG
>JBBRKQ010000037.1:0-33491 GCA_038231815.1 Phycisphaerales bacterium | reverse complement strand
TTGCCGCTGGCGGCCTGAGCCTTGCGAACCGCTTTGCGATCATGCGTGCACACTTTGTGCAGGTCGGCAACCCAGCGGTGCAGTCCGCGGCAGAATGTGTCGAGCTCTTTAGCCTGTGCCGCGGCTGTGTCGGTGCGCTGATCGCTGAGGTCAGCCATGAACCGCGTAACATCGCTTCGAAGCTCATCGACGTGCTTTGAGACACCATGTACAAATTTCGCGCGGGCGCTAGCATCGGCAGATGCGGTGGTGGCCTGCTCAGACCGGAACTGATCCAGCATGCCGTTCACATCGTTCTTGAGATTATGAACCCAGCCGGTGATGGTGGTCGTGTCGTTGTTGTGTCGTGAATTGCTTGAAGCCATGCTGACCTCGCTTGTATTTGAGTGAATCCGGAAACGGCGTGCTCGCAGCACGGTGCGTAGGAGACAGGTCGTATCGGTGAGGCCGGGTACTGACTTTCCCGCATTCCGGCCGAATTTGCTGAAATGTGCAAAGATTTATGCCGAGCCCCGGCCAAAAACACAACGGGCGGGCCTGTTGTCAGGCCCGCCCGAGTCACGGTTCGGTGTCACTTACCCGGTCGCCCGGGCGTGTCCTGTTTAGGCGGGTTGAGCCGCTGAAGACGTCAGGCCGATGGCCTCAGCGTACTTCAGGTAGGTTTCAACCGAGGCGATGACCACGCGAGCTTCGATCGACAGCAATTCAATGCCGACGAGTGAAACCTTGGCGAAGGCATCGATCACGATGCCCTTGTCAAGAATGCGGTCAACGACTTCAGCCAGGGAGGACGAATCGGTGGACTTCTGAACCTTTGCCATGTGCAACTCCTTATAAAATGTTGGGCCGTACACGGAGGCCCGTTGTTGCTGGCATCTGAATCGAGCGCATCGGCCTTGAACTTGCGGCCTGATGCCTAGGCGGCATGGGACTTCTCTGTACCGCACCGCCACGCAGCCTCATAAACGATACAGAAGTGCGCCCAGCGACCGGTAACCATGCCAAGAGGCGATTCTGGCCGTATGTTTGTGGTCTATGGCAGAATCCAATCGCACCCGGTACCGCTTTACTCTGCTTCGTGCCGGGGAATTCAGGCTTGATGGCGGTTCCATGTTCGGGCTTATACCCCGGGTGGTTTGGCAAAAGCAGGTCACAGTTGATGATCGCGGGCGGGTGCCCGTGCAGCACAATTGCCTGCTGCTTGAACGCCTAGACGATGTACCAAACGCTCCATCCGCCCCAAAGCTGATTCAAATTGAAGTTGGCACCGGCAACAAGCTTGATGAGAAGTCCCGCGACATCTTCGCCCTCGGCCAGCGCAGCATTACCGATGCGCTGCACGAGATTGACTGCCGCCCCCACGACATACAACTCGTCACCGCCACCCACCTGCACTTTGACCACGCCGGCGGCCTGACCCGCCTCAGTGAAGCGGGCGAATCCCCGGACTGGACCGGCCCGGCCAGCAGCTTCGGCGCATCCCGCGGCAGCCACGGCGTCAAACTCACCTTTCCAAATGCTGTCCACATCGCCCAGCGGCGCGAGTGGCTCGATGCAGCAGAGAACAAGTCGGTCATGACTCGCACGTATTTTCCGGATCACCTGCTCCCGATTGAGCCTGTATTAAAGTTAATTGATGGCCCCCCACCGTTTGAGCCCGGTTTTATTCCCGGCAAGCTGGACTTGCCCCGGGCCCCGCAGGAGAGCCGCGAAATCGAGATCGCTCCCGGGCTGTTCGCCTTCCGCATCCCAGGCCACACATGGGGCCAGCAGGCATTCCGGTTTGTTGCCGCAGATGGTCGCACAATTGTGTTCGTGCCCGATGTGCTGCCCACCGCGGCACACGTGGGCCAGGCATACAGCCTTTCGTACGATGTAGAGCCGTACACATCAAGCGTCAGCCGCCACTGGCTCCTTCGTGAGGCAACGGACCGAAAGTGGACGCTGATCCTGGACCACGAGCACGGACACCCCGTCTTTACGGTGAAAGAGAACGGCAAGGGTTGGTTTGATTTGGAGAAGGCCTAGCCGTCGAGGCCGCGGCCAGCAAGCAAAAATCTACGTTCGATGAGAAGCCCAGTGACACCGAACGGCCGAAGCAATTAAGAGCGGTACCCGGAAGGGTACCGTGGGTACCGTGGGTACCGTGGGTACCGTGGGTACCGTGGGTACCGTGGGCACCCGTGTTGATGCCGGCAAAGCAACACTCCAACAAAAAAACGACGCGTTTGGTGATCGCGTGCCCACACCATTCACAGCTGCGACCCGGTTCACCCAAAGCTACTTTCAGCCGCTCCACCCGCTTACCATCTCGCCAAGTCGCCGTCCTGTCCGTATCTTCTGGCAAGCAACCCGTTTCACCCCCCGCTCGGCATTCTCTGCCGCGCACCGGGTGCTTCCCGTTCGGTCCCGTTTCTTTCGCCCATTCGGGCACGCAAGCCTCCGCTCCCCCCTTCGCCTTCCCCCCTTTTCCCATTTTTCGATTTGTCGCAGGAGTCGGTGTTGAGCCAATCCACCCCGCAATCCAACAGTCCCCAAGGCCCAAAGGCTCCGGTCACCCGTTCACTCTGGATCCGCCTGATCTCGGCCCAGGAAACCGGCCTCATCGCCGTCATCCTCGCCCTAGTCTGCGGTTTGTATCTCTCCACGCCAAACATTGAACAAACCGAACGCACCACCTATAACGCCCCGGGCACCCTCGTCACCGATGCTCCTGATGGCTTCACCATCACAATCCCTGCCAGTCCCAGCGGCCAAGCCGCCCAGACCCTGACCTTCAAGGAAGCTGGCGGTTACGAGTACCGCCCGCTCGACCCCGGAGCGCCCGGAGCGCCCGGAGCGATGGTCATTCGTAAGTTCCAGGCCAACAAATTCCTAAATGCAGCCAACCTCCTTTCCGTACTCACCGCTGCCAGCTTCATCGCCATAATGGCTGTGGGCATGACCGGCATCATCGTCTCGGGCGGCATTGATCTTTCTGTCGGCTCCATTTACGCCTTCGCCGCCGTTATCGGCGCGTTCGCTCTTCGCTCCGTCGTCGGCACATCCAGCGCCCCGATTGACGGTGCAAACATGCTCTGGGCTATCACCGTCACCATCACCGTCTGCTGCGCCGTTGGTGCAGTGTGCGGCTTTGTCAACGGCTTCGCCTCCGTTGGCCTCAAGGTTCACCCCTTCATCATCACCCTTGGCGGTATGGCCGTCTACCGCGGCATTGCCTTTGTCTCCACCGGCGGCCAAACCATCGGCCCCTTCCCAGACAGTTACATCACCTCGTTCGGAAAACTCCAACTCTTTGGCATCACCCCCATCCCGATGCTGCTGATGTTCCTCATCGCAGGAATCGGCTACTTCATCCTCAGTAAAACCGTCTTCGGCCGCCGCGTCTACGCAATCGGCGGCAACGAAATCGCCGCCAAGTACGCCGGCGTGCCCGTGGGTGCTGCCAAAGTCCAACTCTTCGTTATCTGCGGCATGCTCGCCGGGCTCTCCGCGGCCTTGTACCTGGGCTACTACGGCGCTGGCTCGTCCGATGCTGGCCAAGGCTACGAACTCAACGTCATCGCCGCGGCAGTTGTTGGCGGCGCATCGCTATCCGGCGGCCGCGGCAGCGCCATCGGCGCCGTACTGGGCGCTATTGTCATTCAGCTCATAGACAACAGCATCCTCATGCTCTCCATTGACCAGAACTACAAGAACATCGTCATCGGGCTGGCAATCGTCCTCGCCGTCGTGGTCGACCAAACCAAACACCGCTTCTTCGCCGGTGCAAAGCACTAAAACAAGTCAGAATCCAACCACCTAAACCCAGCGAATACAACCAAAGTACCTGCCTTCCCGCTTTTCTCTTTCATCTGTTCTCCTTCCCCCCCCGCCTTCCCAGGATTCACCGCCGATGAAACGTTTCACCCTCCTCGCCTCCCTTTTCGCAGCCGTCGGCCTCACCGCCGCGGCAATGGCTTTTACCCCGGTTAAGCCCGCCGCCACCCCCGCGGCAGCCGCACCCAAAGTCAAGAAGTCGTACACAATCGGCGTCATCGCCAAGAGTCAGTCCAACCCCTTCTTCGCCCCCAGCCACACCGGCGCGATTGATGCCGCCGCTGAGCTGAGCAAGAAACTGGGCACCAACATCAAGATCGAGTGGCGCACACCCGTTTCCGAAGACGCCCAGAAGCAGGCCGAGGCCATCGAGCAGCTCGTCGCCTCAGGGGCTGATGGCATCGCCCTAGCCGCATCGGACGCAAAGATTCTCAAGTCCGCCGTGGACTCCGCCATCGCCAAGGGCGTGCCCATCGTCACGTTTGATTCCGATGTCCCAGATTCCAAGCGCCTCGCGTACGTCGGGGTCGACAATTTCAGCTTCGGCCAGGGCATCGCCCGCGAACTCGCCAAGAGCATGGGCGGCAAAGGCACCATCGCCATCCTCGCCGGAAACCAAACCGCTAACAATCTGCAGGACCGCGTCCGCGGCGTCAAAGACGTCATCAGCAAAGAGTTCAAAGACATCAAGGTCAAAGATGCGTACTACCACCCCGAGAACCCGCAGGACTCCGTCAAAACGGTCGAGCAGGTTCAGGCCGCCAACCCCGACATCACCGGTTGGGCCATGGTCGGCGGCTGGCCGCTGATGACCGCCAACGCACTCGACAAGGTCAAAGGCAAGGCCAAGGTCGTCGCGGCCGATGCGCTGCAGGCCCAGATTGAGTACGTCAAGAAGGGTGAGGTCGAAGTGCTGCTCGCCCAGCCCGTGTATGACTACGGCTTCACCGCCGTTACCATTCTCATGGACAAGATCGTCGCCAACAAGAGCCCCAAGGACCCCATCGTCAAGGCCGAGCTTGTTCCCGTGACCAGCAAGAACGCCGACGAGTACTCCAAGAACTGGGCCAAGTGGCTCGGCAAATAATCGTCGCCTCCTACCCGCCCTTCCGCTAACCCACACCACCAAAAAGCCCTCGCCCCGCGGCGGGGGCTTTTCATTTGACACCCGCACAAGCCGCCCAACACCAAACCCAGCCACCCAATAGGCCCAGCCCCACCCCCGATACCAAGTCATGCATTGGCGACACGCCCCACTTTACCCCCAAGTTACCCCTAACCCAATCTGGGGTGTCCTGCCTCTCAAACCATGCTCAACTCTCCCCGATTCGTATCACAAACTGGGTCCTTTGCCCTTGCCCACTGCCCCACGCTTGCCCGGTACCATTCTTCGGGACATGATGCCGCCAAGTGAAGATTCGCCCCGGCAAAGGACCGCCTCGATGAGCTCTACCCGCACTCCAACTCAACTTGCCCAGGCCGACTCCAGCACCCGCGCTTTCAGCTTTGACCCAGTCTGCAAGGTCGTCGCCATGCTCACAGACTTGGCACATCAGCGCCGTCCGATAGACCCGCGGCTACTGCACTGCTGTCTCTCACTCATAACGGCAAGTTCCCAGTTGCCCCACAGCGCGGCCGGCCCCACCAACCCAACTGGCGCTGCACGCACCTCGGCCCTGACCGACAGCCGCTTAGGCGCATAACGGAACGGCACCACAGCTCTGCCGCTCCCAGCCAGCCTGAACCGCTGGCCCCAGTCAAGGGCCGCCTTCCTCCTAAGTCAAAGTCTCCACAGCTGTTGGGCAGGGTGCCGTGCATCGCACCTCCTGTCGCGTGGTTACAGTTCCGTGGCCATTGACCCGAAACACTGGCAAGCCGCCCCGGAGTGAAACCATGCCCGCAACACCTTCCAGCACCAGCACACCAGCCGCACCCGCCTCCAAACGCTCAGACTTCCCCGGCATCGATCTGTCCGAACGTCGCGAAATCCGCGCGGCCCGCGGCATGGACATGACCTGCAAAACCTGGCAGGCAGAGGCAGCCCTGCGGATGCTAATGAACAACCTTGATCCAGAAGT
The DNA here is from genome assembly GCA_038231815.1 of Phycisphaerales bacterium. Lineage (GTDB taxonomy): Bacteria > Planctomycetota > Phycisphaerae > Phycisphaerales > UBA1924 > CAILKP01. The sequence continues at coordinate 27,594 of JBBRKQ010000037.1, read as the reverse complement.
GGCCGAGAAGCCCGGCACGCTGGTGGTTTATGGGGGCCGTGGGCAAGCAGCCCGAAACTGGAAGTGCTTTGATGCCATCGTTGACTCCCTCCGCAAGCTCGAGCCCGACGAAACCCTGCTGGTTCAGTCCGGCAAGCCGGTGGGCATCATAAAAACCACCGCCGATGCCCCGCGAGTCATGATCGCCAACAGCAACCTCGTGCCCCACTGGGCCACGCAGGAACACTTTGACCAGCTCGCCGCCAAAGGCCTGATGATGTACGGCCAGATGACCGCGGGGAGCTGGATCTACATCGGCACACAGGGAATCGTCCAGGGCACGTATGAAACCTTCGCAGAGCTCGGCCGCCAGCACTACAGCAGCTCGCTGGCCGGTAAGCTGTGCATCACCGCCGGGTGCGGCGGCATGGGCGGTGCCCAGCCACTGTCAATTACCATGAACGGGGGCACATGCCTCATCGCCGACACCGACCGAAGCGCCCTGCTTCGCCGCCAGAAGGATCGCTACCTCGACGAAGTGCTCTTTGACATTGACCAAGCTATCGACCGCGCCGTCGAGCTCACCGCCTCATCGTCGGCAATTTCGGTGGGCATCGAGTGCAACGCCGTTGAGTTGCTGGAACGACTGCTCGCCCGCAACATCAAGGTCGATGTCCTAACCGACCAAACTTCAGCCCACGATAAACTGGCCTACACGCCAGTCGGCATGACCCAGTCCGAGGCCGACACCATGCGCCAAGTTTCGCCACGTGACTACGAACGTCACAGCGTGGCGACGATGACCCGCCACGTCGAACTGATGGTGCAGCTCATGCAGCGCGGTACCATCACCTTTGACTACGGCAACAACATCCGCCAGCGTGCTTACGACAATGGCTTTGCCGACGCGTTCGCCTTCCCCGGCTTTGTCCCGGCCTACATCCGCCCGCAGTTCTGCGAAGGCCGCGGACCGTTTCGCTGGGCCGCACTCTCGGGCGACCCGCAGGATATTTTCACGACCGACAAAGCCCTCATGGATGCCTTCCCAAACCACCAAGGCCTGCACCGCTGGCTGAAGCTGGCCAAAGATCGCATCGCCTTCCAAGGCCTTCCCGCCCGCATCTGCTGGCTGGGGTATGGCGAGCGAGCCAAGGCCGGGCAAATCTTTAACGAACTTGTGCGCACAGGAAAGGTCAAAGCCCCGATCGTCATCGGTCGCGACCACCTTGACTGTGGCAGCGTGGCCAGCCCCAACCGCGAGACCGAGGCCATGAAAGACGGCACCGATGCCGTCAGCGACTGGGCAATCCTTAACTTCGCGGCCAATATCGCCAGCGGCGCAAGCTGGGTCAGCTTCCACCACGGTGGCGGCGTTGGCATCGGTTTCTCCCAGCACGCCGGACAAGTGGTGGTGGCCGACGGCACCCCCGAAGCCGCCGCACGGCTCCAGCGCGTCCTCACCAACGACCCGGCAATGGGCGTGTTCCGCCATGCCGATGCGGGATACCCGGAAGCACAGAAAGCCGCCGACGAGCGCGGCGTGCAGGTGCCGATGCGAAACTGGTGAGGGCCTCGCGGCCGGATCGCTTCTGCGACGATGACCAGATGCGTTGCTGAAGTACCCGCTTCTTAAACGCCGCTCTGCTCCTGCAAACCCCCGTGGAATCACGACGAGCGGTCGCTGCTGAGAACAGAAAAACCGCTGTACTCGCCAATTTGCGGAGTTGGAAGCATCCAACCGACATCACGCACCCGCTACAGCCTGATTTGGACCGGCTGCGCTACCCGGCGTGCCGCACTCCGGGCACTTTGCAAGCGTGCCGGACTCATAGTTGCACTTCCCGCATAACCAGGCCGCCGCTTAATACCGGAGCCGCCGGCGCTCGACCAAGGTCAAGGCCGCAAACAGCAGCACACCCCAGCAGACGGTGTTGCCAGCCAAACCCCACCAGCGCGGCCCGTACACGATAAATCCGTTGGGATCTCCGGACAGGAATTGAAGTTGCGGAAAATCCGTGGCCCAGAACTTCGCTAGTTCCGGAGGGGCTCCTCAAAGCGAGCCTCCCTCGACGCATCGAAACGGAAAACCGGCTTCGATCACCGTCATATAGCCCATGAACGGGCCATATCGCTCATTGGTTCGCGCACGCCATAGGTCGTAGCTCCGCCGTATCGCCGCTGGCATCGGATCTGAAATCACTCTAACGTCCGGATCGACGGGCTGAGTTCGGTCGAGCCGCATTAACAAGGTAAAAGAACACTCGAATCCTCCACGTGCACCGAATCACGACCGAATAAATAAGACTTCGACCGTGACTTCCACTTCGGCAACTCATCCGAAGTCAAGAACGCATTCTGCGGAATTGCCGGCTCTCTAAACCACCAGCTTGTAAACCCACTCGCGAGCACCGCCGCACCAGTCGAGACCACCGCCGCAACCAACAATGAAAGCAGCAACCGCGTAACCAAAAGCCCGGGAACGATCAAACGCGTTGCTTGCCAGAACTTTCGTTGAAATCCCAAATTCTCCCATACTTTCGGAAGCGCCGCTGTATCACGCGCGGCATCGTCTTGCATTCTCGAATCAACCTTTTCCCAGTCGTACCTCCCCGCTACACACACCTCTCCCCACCCACCCAAACCGCATCCACCCCCGGCTCCCCCATCGTAAACGCCAGGCCTCGCTCATCCGTGTGCCGCAGCAAAATCACATCCCCACGCTTGCCCACGGCAACACTGCCCCGGTCAGCAAAGCCCAGCAGCACAGCCGGATTGTGCGTGCTCGCCGTAATCGCCTCCGCATGGCTCAGGTTCAGTTGCCGCACCGCCAGGCTAATGGCCATCGGCATGCTGCAACTCGGACCTGAGCCGGGGTTGTAGTTGGTTGCAATACTCGCCGCCCCACCGGCCGAGATCAACGGCCGCGGCTTGGCCTGCGCCGTGCCCAGATGAAACGGCGACAGCGGCAGGAACACGCCCTGTGTCTCGCTCTGCCCCAGCAGCGCCAAGTCATCCTTTCCGGTAACTTCCAGATGGTCAACGCTCGCAGCTTTTAAGCGAATCGCAGCCTGCACCATGCCCAAACTATTAAACTGGTCGGCATGTACCCGAATCGGGTAACCCATTTCGTGCGCATGACCCAGCAGCAAAATACACTGCTCCAGCGACCACGCCGCCTGCTCACAAAACGCGTCCACCGCCAGGCCCGTGCTCGGCGGAAACTCCGCGGCAACAGCCGGCAACGTCTGCCGCACCGTAATCCCTACAAACCCAGGCTGGGCCTCATCAATCGCGTGCCCCAGCAGCGCGGTCATTCGCACCGTACCAGGCCACAGCTTGGCCGCAGCGCTAATGGCACGCAGCATCTTCAGTTCGTGCTCGGTAGACAGCCCATACCCGCTTTTCACCTCAACCGTGGTCGTGCCGCAGCGGAGCATCAGGTTCAGCCGGGCCAGCAGCAAATCGCTCAGTTGCTGCTGCGAAGCCTCCCGCACACTGCGCACGGTTGACATAATCCCCCCGCCACGCTTTAAAATATCAAGATACGGCACACCCTTGCGCTTCAGGTCCCACTCGTCGTATCGCGAGCCCGCCCAGCACGCGTGCGTGTGGCAGTCCACAAACCCAGGCATCAGCACCCGCCCATTCGCTTCAACAACCTCTGTACCCGCTGGCGCTGGTGGCCGCCGCTTTGCATCAATCCCACGCTCTTTGATTGCAGCGATGAGCCCATCCTTCAGCGTCACATCCGCATCCGGCCAAATCGTCAGCGTCCCCATAGCCCCGCCGCGCAGGGGGCCCGTGGCACCACCTGCAACAAGCGGCGTCACAACACGAGCATTGCGAATAATTGTCGTAGTCGCCATTGCAATCCGCTCAACAAACATCACTTACCCAGAACGACTCCCCCCAGCACGATCAAAGTTCCATCACCACCCACGGTGCAGCGGTGCCGATCAGTTCCGGAGTTTCAAAATACGCCAAGAACAGCTCCACCAACAAGTCAACGTTTTCAACCGGCTTGGGAAGCATGAAATGCCGCCCAGTGTCGCCATCCTGCCATTCCACAATCACCTCAGGACGCGGGCCCATCGTGCGAGCGGTTTGCATGAACGACAGGTCATCCTGCCCCAGAATCACAAATCCAGTCTCACTTTCCGCCAGCCTTCGCAGGGCGGCTTCAACGGCTGGCCATGTCGCCAAAGCCACTGTGCCGGAAGCCGGGGCCGTCGACAGGTCATCAAATTCAAGCGTGAACACGGCCATAGAATTTTACGAAAGTTCACCTTCCAAAGTCGTAAGCACAACGCGACCCTCCCGCCATCGGCGAAGCGGAGTCTATGGAAGTTGGTCAAACCAGTGCACACAAGCCAGGTCCAATCGTTCGAGTAGGTCCGAATAACTATCCGTCCCCTCAAAATATCGCCCGCACATCCTCCCGAAATCGGAGTCTGTCCGGAGCTGGCTTCTTGACCCCGCCTCCAAACTCGTTACGATTGTCCCCAAACATTCACAAGACGGCGGGCCGCGTGGCCTACCGCCAAGCTTGCAATGCATGGGCACTATGGACAGCGACGAAGAAGACGAAATGTTGATCTGACCGCCACCCCGGTTTCCTGCAATGCGCTTCACGCCGTTGCGGGTACCGTTGTCGGATCAACCCGTCTGACTGCCCTTGCTCCGTCCGCTCCCCGAAACAAACTCCCACCGCCAAGGACCAGCTTGCACCATCGTGCCAGCCGCAGCCCGAGGTTGTCGGCAAACGCTCACTTCGGCTGGCACCGTTCGTGCCGAAGCACCAAGCACCCCCCCGCTCCTTTGAACATCCCGCGATCAACGCTGATCGCCGCCTGATCATCCCGTCCCTTCTGTCCACCCCGTCCCCTCCGTCCCCCGCAGACAATCCGCGGCAACATGCCGCACTCACCACGTTTGGAGTATTTATGTCCAGTTCGCCCAGTACCCCTGCAACAGCCGTCCCCAGCACACTCATCAACATCCGCAACTTCGGTATCTGCGCCCACATCGACGCAGGAAAGACCACCGTCTCGGAGCGTGTGCTCTACTACACCGGCAAGAACTACAAGATCGGTGAGGTGCACGAAGGCACCGCAACCATGGACTTCCTGCAGGAAGAGCAGGAGCGTGGCATCACCATCCAGTCCGCTGCCACCACCTGCCCGTGGACGCACCTTGGCACCGAGTACAAGCTGAACCTGATTGACACCCCCGGCCACGTGGACTTCACCATCGAAGTCGAGCGTTCACTCCGAGTGCTTGACGGCGCCGTCGCCGTGTTCGACGGCAAGGAAGGCGTCGAAGCCCAGTCCGAAACCGTCTGGCGTCAGGCCGACCGGTACAAGGTACCCCGCCTCTGCTTCGTCAACAAGATGGACAAGGTCGGCGCTAGCTTTGACTTCTCCTACGAAACCATTCTAAAGCGCCTCGGCGCCAACGGCGTGGCCATCCAGTACCCCATCGGCACCGGCAACGATCACGTCGGCCTGATTGACCTTCTCACCGAGCGAGCCTTCTACTTCGAGGGCGAAAAGGGCGAAACCGTCCGCGAAGGTGATGTCCCCGAAGAAATGAAGGAAACCGTCGCCAAGTGGCGCGTCATGCTCATCGAGAAGGCCAGCGAACTCGATGACAAACTCACCGAGAAGTACCTCACCGGCGAGATTCCCACTGTCCCAGAGCTCAAGGCCGCAATCCGTAAGGGCGTTCTGGCCCGCACCTGCTACCCCGTCCTGTGCGGTGCGGCCCTCCGCAACATCGGCGTGCAGGCCCTGCTCGACGCCGTGGTCGACTACCTCCCCTCACCCAACGAGAAGCCGCAGGTCGAGGGCACCGACCCTCGCGACAAAGACGTGCAGATGACCCGCCCGCACGATGAGAACGCCCCCTTCGCCGCCCTCGTGTTCAAGGTCGTGGCAGATCAGCACGGCGACCTGACGTACATGCGTGTCTACTCCGGCAAGCTCACCAAGGGCATGCGCATCATCAACCCCGGCAACGGCGAGCGCGAGCTGGCCAGCCGCATCTTCGAGATGCACGCCAAAGACCGGATCCCGCTCGATGAAGCATCCGCCGGCAACATCGTTGCCGTCGTCGGTATCAAAAAGTCCTTCACCGGTGACACCCTGTGCGACATGGACAAGCCCATTCTGCTCGAGCGCATGTTCTTCCCCGAGCCCGTGATCTCGATGTCCATCGAGCCCAAGAGCGCCGCCGACCGCGCCAAGCTTGGCGATGCCCTCCAGGTCATCCGCCGCGAAGACCCAAGCTTCCGCTCGTTCTTCAACGAGGAAACCGGCCAGACCATCATCTCCGGCATGGGTGAGCTTCACCTCGAAATCATCAAGAACAAGCTCGTTCGTGACATGAAAGTCAACGTCGAGGTCGGCAAGCCCCAGGTCGCCTACCGCGAAGCCATCAGCCGCAAGGTTGAGGATGTCCGCGGTCTGTTCAAGAAGCAGACCGGTGGTCGCGGTCAGTTCGGTGACTGCACCATCACCCTTGAGCCCTTCACCGCCGCCCAGGCCGAGGAAGAAGAATTGGACTTCACCGAGGCGTGCGCGTTCGAAAACGGCATCGTCGGCGGCGGTATCCCCAAGGAATTCATCCCCTCGATCGAGTACGGCATCCGCCAGACCGCGCTCGCGGGCATCATCTCGGGCTTCCCACTGATCAACATCAAGGCGACAGTGACCGACGGCAAGTACCACCCGGTTGACTCCTCACAGATCGCCTTCGAGCAGGCCGGCCGCTTGGCCCTGCTGGAAGCCGTCCAGAAGGCCGTCCCCATCCTGCTGGAACCGATCATGAAGGTCGTCGTCACTGTGCCCGAGGAATACTTCGGTTCCGTCACCGGCGACATGTCCAGCCGCCGCGGCATGATCATCGAGCAGGAAGACCGTGGCGTCGTCAAGCTCGTCACCTGTGAAGTTCCCCTGTCCGAAATGTTCGGCTACACCACCTCGCTGCGTTCCCTCTCACAGGGTCGCGCCAGCAACACCATGGAGTTCTTGGAATACCGCCAGATGCCCAAGTCCCTCCAGGAAGAAGTCATCAAGACCATGAAGGGCTAAGCCCAAGTCGCCTTGAACCAGCAAATACCGCAGGCCCGTGGAAGCTTCCACGGGCCTGCGTTTTTTTTTACTTGCGTCGCGGTCGCACCTTTTGTAGATGCAGCCGCGTTTCCAATCGCTCGCCAAACTGCCTCAGCACCCTGCGGTAAACCCGTTCACAAAGGCAATGAAATCATTGCCGTCAATGATCCCGTCGCCGTTGACATCCGCCGCGGAATCAACTGCCGGGTCACCAGCACCAAACGAGTTGATGAAAGTCACAAAGTCGGCGCCATCAACAACACCGTCCGCGGTGGTATCCGCCATACACACAAGCAAATACGCGACCGGTTGACCGAACAGCGTGCCCCAGCCGCAGATCCGACCGGCATCGTCCACGGCCGACGCCATGTCAAGCCGCCACCCTGTGCCCGATGGGATCTCGGTATTTAAGTCAGTAATCACGCCGCCGCGCCAGACAACCGCCCTTGAGTTGGATGTGCCCACGACCACTCCGGAGCCATTGACGCCATACGCATATGACCAGCCCGAGAGCAGGCCAAGATCCACTCGCGTTACAACCGCTCCGGCAGAATTCAGCGCCCACGCAGTACCGTGCTTCTCGCCAGCAGCGGTCTTTGACCAGCCGACAACCACACCAGCGTCGCTGATCGCGTACGCCTGCCCGTCGGCACCGCCAAGCGTGCCAAGGTCGCGGGCCAATCCGCCAACCCAGACGCACGGACGAGTCTGAGAATCGCGAGTGATCGTCGATGCGCCCACCGTACGACCCGCGGCGTTGATGTCATACGCCCACGAGTAATTCCCGCCAAGCGTCCCCAGATCAGTCAGAACACCCGCTGACCACAGGCACGCGTGCTCAACCCGCAGCACACCAGTAATGGTGTTTTCAAAGCCAACAACCTGCCCTGACACGTTCGCCCCGCGCGGGGCAAAGTTTCCGATCGTGCCCATCACGCCATTCTGCCAGCGAAGGGCCTTGATCGTCAGGTCAGCAAACGAATAACTCATACCAAACACGCTGTCGCCCGAGGCCGCAAACGCGAACGCGTTGGTCGTGCCCGGCAAAACTCCGATATCCGTGACAACCCCAGCCTCAGAGAGCATCGGATGAAACAGATTCGATCGCGGCTGCGTGGCAGATGAGCACACGATGCGGCCCACCCCATCAAACGCCCACGCGGCAGATTGCCCCCCGAGCGTTCCCAGTGAAATCGCCCGCAGCGTCTGACCCTCCGATACATTCGCACACATTGCTCCCGCCATCGCGGCGATGATAAGCTGATTTCTCATGTTCTTTCTCCTTGTTCAGTCGCCGCGAACGTGCGGGAATGGTTCCGTCGGTGTAGATGAATGACACACAGAGCAGGTGTTGATGGTCCCCGCATGCCCTTGCTTGACAATGGCCTGCAAATTGTCCGCGGCATTCGCCGCAGGGGTAATGGCGTGCGGCGAGCCGTGGCATGACATGCACGCGATGCCCTTGTGGCCGACCGAATCTCGGAAGTTCTTTCCTGCCTGTTCAAACTCAAACCCAGGTCGCGTATGGCAAGTGGCGCAGCGTGGTTCATCAATCCACGGCCGGCGGGTTGGGCTGCCCACCGCCGCCATTGAAGTATGACAGTTGTTGCACGTCATGCCGGCCAGCGAATGCACATCCCGCTGACATTGCGTACGGAAACCAGGGTGACACGCATAGCACTCGTTGACCAAGTTTACCGCCGCCATGCGCGTTGAATGTGAAGTGTGCATCGCACCCGAGAGGGTCTTTAACCCGGGAAGCCCCGGAGCGCCCACCGCCGCATCGCTATGACACTGTGCACAGAACACCGGTTTTTGCTGAATAAGTGTGGTGTTGTGCAAGCGATCGTGGGCCATCAGGATTGTCGTTGCCACGCTCTGACCCGGTGTGTTGTGGCACAAGTTGCAACTCATCTCCCAGGACACGGGCACGACCGCCTGCGTGGTGCCAACGACCGCACCATTGCGCTCGACAGAAACCGTTGCCAGCGGGTACGGGTTCTCCCGACCGGTATCATCCACCGGTGTCGCCGGTATGCCCGTGGCCGCGAACTGCAAGTCCGCAACCGGGGCCATCGTTCCCGCCATGCCAAAGCCAGCCAGGCCGACGTCAGGTGCGAGATCCACACCGAGCAGCGCATGTGAGTTGCTCCAGAAATTACACTTGTCCGAAGAGTGCGTGTTCGCCGGTATCGCGTACCTCACCGCAATGCCAGTCGTCACAATGCTCGGATCCTCCCCGGTGCGCTTCAGCACCACCTGTGCCCGCAATGTGTTAAACGGCGGGAGGATCATCATCTCAGAGAAATCCTGCTGCATGCAGTGCATTCCCAGTTCGTTGTACGCGAACACAACGTACTCGCTGGATACGGGCTGAACGGCCGCCGAAGCGATCAGCAGCGACCCAAACCCAAGCAGCCCAACCAGTACAACAGGCGAAGCGAAGATCCGACGCCGCTTCTTGCGCGACAAGAACCGACGCAGTGGCGGAAGCAGTTTTCGAATTGCAGTACTGATCATGGCAAGAACCTCTGTGGGCATGCTCGGCGAGCGCGAACAGCAGGGGTGCTGTTCACTCCGCCAATACATGATGAAAATATGCCCCAGATATCCGGTTGTGCCAGAGGGGAAAATGTTATAAAACGGATAATCTTGCGAGGTAAAACCCGATTCCGGTCAGATATCTGAACCGAACATCGTCTTTTCGCCAGTTTCCCACCGTTTCACCACCTCCATCGACAACCCTAACCACCTCCCACCCGCGCTCACACCAGCGTCCATCAAGACCCATCACACCACAATTCATCACCAAACCGTACCGTCCGGAATCCTCCGCCGTAGCTCACGCCATCAACCCGCATCCACCTGCACCGTCGGTGTCTTCTCCGCTTTTGCGCCCGCCCAACCCTGCCACGCCACCCGCGCCGCAGCCAAGATCATCGCCACTGCCAGTGCCCGCACAATAAACGCCCCGCCAATCCGCCCTGATAGTCGTGCGCCAATTTGGGCACCAACAACCGCGCCCAGCGCGAGCGCCGCCGCATGGTCATACTGACCAGCCAGCATCCCTTTGCTTGCCAGAATCCCTACCGCCACGCCGGACGTAATCGCCAGCACAAAGTGCGAAGTTGCCGCGGCGATGTGTACCGGAAAACGAACCAAATGGACCAGCGCTGGCACATGAATGATCCCGCCGCCAATGCCCAGCACACTTGAAATAAACCCAACAAAAACGCTGATAACTGCCCCTGTCGCCAGCGGCCGCGACTCTGGCTGCGCGCCCTCCGCAACACCAGCCGGCTTCCCAACTCTCTTCTCACCACGCCACAGCAAAAACAACGCAATCACAAGCAAGAAGCCCGCAAGGATCAAATCAAAGCTCCGCCGCGGAATGACGTCCACCACCATCGTCCCAGCAATCGCCCCCGGCAGCGCAGCACCGGCAAAAATAATCCCCGCCTTGTAATCAATCCGCCTTAGCCGTGCATACCCGATACTGCCCGAGAGCGCGTTGAAAAAAATCATCGTCAGCGACAACGCCGTGAGCCGATCCGCCGCCATTTCCGGATGCCAGAGCAGCATAATCGGCATCAGAATAAAGCCACCACCAGCCCCAACCAGAGTGCCAAAGCAGGCAATTGCAAGCCCAAGCACAGCAAGTGTTGCAAGCAAAATCATCAGAGCAAACCATATCCCGCTCAATGACTGAACCCTTGCCGTCGCCCGCAGCAGACCCCGCGTTGCCCCATTAATTTTCTTCTATCGTTCATTCATTCCCTTCTCGGTACTTGCCTTCCTTTCCGCCAGTACCGCCTCCAGACGTGCCGCCAAATCCACCTCAAAGCCACGCTGAACCGGCTTGTAATAGCGTTCGTTTACTCCCAGATAGCTCTGGTTGGTTATGCCCCCCACTTGTCCGGCAGCGCCGGTCGTGACCACATCATGGCTGTACTGGTACGCAGCGCCGGTGCCCGTTCCTGCAGATTTTCCCGCCGCGGCTTTAACGACCTTGTCCTTGATCGCAAATGGCACAAGCTGCGTGCGCCCGGTTTGCACATCACGCATCGCCGCATCTATGGCCAAGTAACTGGCGTTACTCTTCGCGCACAGCGCCAGATACGCGACAAGCTGACCGATCGTAATCCTCGCCTCGGGCATGCCAATCCGCTCAACCAAATCCCACGCCGCCTGCGCAACCATAATCGCCCGCGGATCCGCATTGCCGATGTCCTCGCTGGCCAAAATCGCCAATCGGCGGCACAAAAATCGCGGGTCCTCACCCGCGGCCAACATTCGCGCTGCCCAATACATCGCCGCATCCGGGTCGCTGCCTCGGACCGATTTAATCATCGCTGAGGCAGAGTCGTAATGCTCATCGCCAGATGCATCGTACGAAACCGCTTTTCGCTGGATGGACTCCTCCGCCGTCGCGGCATCAATCGTGACGTGCGGCCTCCCGGCGAGAACCGCACCTGGCCCGGCCTCAACCTTGTTCGCCTCCGGCATGGTTGACAGCACCGCGACCTCCAGCGCCCCCAGAGCTTTTCGAGCATCACCATCGCACAGCGTTGCCAGCAGGCTTAGCGCATCATCGGTCACGGTCAGCGGCATCGCACCATACCCCCGCACCGGGTCCGCAATGGCCCGCCGCAGCAACGCCACGATGTCGGCCTCACTCAATGGCTCAAGCCGCACCAGGGTGCTTCGAGAGGCGAGCGCCGAGTTTACTGCAAACAGCGGGTTCTCCGTTGTCGCTCCAATCAGCGTGATGGTTCCCCGCTCAACATCACCCAGCAATACATCCTGCTGGCTTCGTGTGAAGCGGTGGATCTCATCTAAGAACAATACCGTCCGCCGCCCACCATCCTGCAGCCGCGCTTTGGCCTGTTCAATCACCTCTCGAATGCGTACAACTCCCACCGCAGCGGCGTTTTCGCGGACAAAGATTCGATCCGTCGCCAGCGCCACCACCTCGGCCAGAGTCGTCTTGCCCGTCCCGGGCGGTCCGTGCAAAATCAGTGACGACACCGACCCCGCATCAATCATCCGCCGAAGCAGTTTTCCGGGCCCCAGCACATGCAACTGACCGGCGAATTCATCCAATGTTGTCGGCCGCATCCGCACGGCCAGAGGCTCAACATTTTTGAGTTGAGCTTGCCGTCTGCCGGTAAACAAGTCGCTTTCCATGCCTTCATCGTTGGCACCAACTTGCGACCCCACCGCCCAAGTATTCTGCTGGCACAGCTTCTGCCGCCTCCAAGTTATCTTGGATGTCGCATTCTTCTCATTGCCTTACATTCGCGACTGACTACTAGCGATTCCCTTTTTTCCCCTTCGATCTTCCCTTCTTGTTCGCACGCACCCCCGGCATGCCTGCCTTCCGCTCGGGGTCAGCACCACCGCCCTCGCCATTGCCGCCATCCACATCGCTGCGCCGGATCTTGCCGGTGCCACCCAACTTGCCGCTTCGCAAAAGGGCCACTTGGTCTCGCAGCCGGGCCGCCTTTTCAAACTCCAACTGCTCAGCCGCTTGCAGCATCTCATCTTCCATCTGCCGCACAAGCTCCGCTGTCTCAAACTCCGGCTCCTTGGCACGCACCGCTGCTCGCATGGTGCGATTGGCCTTCACCTGCAACTCCAGACCGCTGCGAATCGCCTTGATGATCGTCTGCGGCGTGATCTTGTTGGCCGTGTTGTACGCCCGCTGCTTGTCGCGCCTGCGATCGGTCTCCTCAATCGCACCCTGCATCGAGGGTGTCATCCTGTCGGCGTACATCACCACCGCGCCGTTCACATTCCTGGCCGCACGGCCGATCAGCTGAATCAGCGACCGCGGCGACCGCAAGAACCCCTCTTTATCAGCGTCCAGAATCGCTACCAGCGAAACCTCCGGTAGGTCCAGCCCCTCGCGCAGCAGGTTCACGCCCACCAGCACATCAAACTCACCACGCCGCAGGTCGTTTAAAATATCCAGCCGCTCCAGCGTCTCAATTTCACTGTGCAGGTACCGTACTTTCAGTCCCTGCTCGTGAATGTACAGCGTCAAATCTTCGCACAATTTCTTGGTCAGGGCCGTCACCAGCACGCGCTCGCCCGCCGCCACCCGCTCGCGACAACGTTCCAGCAGATCCGGCACCTGCCCCTTTGCAGGTCGTATCTCAATTTGCGGATCCAGTAGCCCGGTCGGTCGAATCACCTGCTCGGCCACGACTCCCTCAACCTTTTCCAGCTCATACGGCCCGGGCGTGGCTGACACAAACGTGACCTGCGGCGTGACGACCTCAAACTCCTCAAAGGTCAGCGGCCGGTTGTCCATCGCACTTGGCAACCGAAATCCGTGCTCGACGAGCACCGTTTTTCGCATTTTGTCGCCATTAAACATCGCACGCACCTGCGGCAGCGTGACGTGGCTTTCATCAATGATCATCAGCCAATCCCGCTCCGACCGTTTTGTCACCTTCCAGAGGTGCTCGGCCTTGCCTCCCGCCTCGGGCGTTAGGTCCATCTCCGTGGGCTTGGCATCATCCTCGGGCGAGTAATCAAAGTAATCCATCAGCGTCCACGGTCGCTCGCCGGGTGCTCGCCCATCAAGGTGCCGCGAGTAATTCTCGATCCCGTTGCAGAAGCCGACCTCCTCTAGCATCTCCAGATCATACTTTGTTCGCGCGAGCAGTCGCTGCGCCTCGAGTAGCTTGCCCTCCTCCCGAAGCTTGGCCACCCGCGTTTCCATCTCCTCACGTATTCCGGTCAAAATCTGCTGCATCCGGGTCTCATCGGTCACGTAGTGGGCTGCCGGGAACAGAAAAAACTGCTCCTCACTGCCAATCACCTCGCCGGATGTTGGGTTTACAATCAGCACTTCAGCGATGGAATCCTCGGTCAGTTCCAGTCGCACCGCGTACTGGTCGTACGCCGGGTAAATCTCCAGCACATCACCGCGCACGCGAAACTGCCCACGCTTAAATTCAATGTCGCTGCGTTTGTACTGCATGGCATCCAGGCCCAGCAGCAGTTTGCGTCGGTCAACAATCATGTCCTTTCGCAGCGTCAGCACCTTGTTGCCGTATGTCGCTGGTGATCCGAGCCCGAAGATGCATGACACACTGGCCACCACAATCGTGTCGCGACGGGCCAGAATGTTGCTGGTTGCCGCCAGTCGAAGTTTGTCCAAGTCGTCATTGCGACTGGCATCCTTCTCAATGTAAATGTCCCGCTGCGGAATGTACGCCTCGGGCTGATAGTAATCGTAATAGCTCACAAAGTAGCTTACCGCGTTCTTGGGGAAAAGCTCCTTCATCTCCTCGTACAACTGGGCCGCGAGCGTTTTGTTGTGGCTCAAAATCAGCGTCGGCTTCTGCGTTCGCTGTATCACATTGGCTATCGTAAAAGTCTTGCCTGTGCCCGTTGCACCCAAAAGGCAGGACCATTTCTGGCCTCCATCCATCCGAGACACAAGCTCCTCGATCGCCGTTGGCTGATCGCCCGTGGGCTGGTACGGAGAGGACAACTCAAATGGTCGCGAAACAACACGCATGAACAACAGTACGGCTCGCCGCTGGTGATATGCAGCCGCCGCATTGAGATGCGGCAAACCTTTTGGCCGGACATCGCCGTTGAAAATCTTGGGTTTTTGGCCATTTGGATGTTGGGCAACTTCTCGCTCCGGCAGTATCCTCCCCCTATGCCAACGCGCCCCACCCTCGCCCTTCTGCTCATCCTCGCCGGCACCGCCTCAGCTCAGCCGCCGGCATCGCCAGCGGGTGCTTCCGCTTCGGCCCTTTCACCCGGCTATTACCGGCAGCCCGCGATCAGCGCGAACCAAATCGTCTTCGTCAGCGAGGGTGACCTTTGGAAGGTCTCCCTTGCCGGTGGCGTCGCCACACGCCTGACCAGCCATCCCGGTGATGAAACGCTCCCCGCCATCTCACCGGATGGCAAGACCGTGGCGTTTACCGCCGAGTACGAATCCGGTGGCGGCGGCGCTCTCAGCCCCGATGTCTACACCATGCCCATCACCGGTGGCCAGCCACGCCGCCTGACCTTTGACAATCGTGGCAGCGTCGCTGGCTGGACAACCAGCGGCCAGGTCATCGTGGCCAGCGACAAGTTCAGCACCCTTCCAAACGCCCAGCTCTCAACTATTGATCCCTCCAGCGGCGTGCGCACAATCGTGCCGCTGTGGCAAGCAAGCGACGGTGCGTTTGATCCGGCTACCGGCAAACTAGCGTTTGTGCGCCTGCCGTTCCAGAACAGTTCCACCAAGCGGTACAAAGGTGGCTTCATCCAGCAGCTTTGGATCTGGGACCCGGCTGCGGATGGTGGCAAGCAGGAGGCAACCGCGCTGGCCGCAGACTTTGCTGGCACCAGCAAGCACCCGATGTGGTGGCAGGGCCGCATTTACTTTCTGACCGATCGCGACGGCCACATGAACATCTGGTCAATGCTGCCAGACGGGAAGGAAATCAAGCAGCACACCACCCACAGCGGCATGGATGTGCAAGGCGGCGCGCTGGCTGATGGGAAGTTGGTCTATCAAGTGGGTGCAGATCTATGGCTGCTGGACATAGCCACGAACAAATCAACCCAACTGAGCATCACCCTTGAGAGCGATTTTGACCAACTCCGTGAGCGGTGGGTTGACAAGCCAGCGGAGTTCATCACTTCCGCCTCTCCCAGCGGCGACGGAGATCGTGTGGCCATCACCGCTCGAGGGCGAATCTTTGTGGCACCTGCCAAGAGCGGCCCGGGCGGCAGGGTCGTTGATGTGCTCCGTGATGACAATGCCCGCTATCGCAGCGCCAGATTCATGCCGGATGGCAAGAAGGTCGTTGCACTCTCGGACAAAACCGGCGAGCTTGAAATCTACACCGCCCCGGCAAACGGCGTGACTCAGTCCCCCGGCCTGCCCGCGGAGCAGCTTACCACCGATGGCACCGTGCTGCGCTGGGATGCGATTCCATCGCCAGATGGCAAACTGCTTGCGCACTTTGATAAGAACCAGAAGCTTTACGTTCTGGATATTGCCACCAAGACCAGCACACTCATTGATACGAACAAGTTTGATGACTTCACCGATGTCCGCTGGTCTGGCGACAGCAAGTGGATCGCGTATGTCAACTATGCCGACAACATCTTCCGTACCATCAAGCTCTACAGCATTGAGAGTAAGGCGGCGACTGCCGTCACCAGCGACCGCTACGACAGCTACAGCCCCGCGTGGAGCGCCGACGGCAAGTACCTGTACTTTCTGACCGACCGCAACCTCCGAACCTTGGCTGGCAGCCCGTGGGGCCCATACGCACCAAAGCCATTCCTCACTGAGACCACCAAGATCATGGCGCTAGCCCTCCAGCCACTCAAGGACGGCGAGCGCTTTGCATTCAGCCCCAAAGATGAACTCGCGGCGGATAAGTCCAAAGACAAGGACAAGACCAAAGAACCCGAGAAGCCAGCTGAGAAGAAGCCGGCGGAACCCAAGCCAAACCCTGATTTGCAAGGCCAGCCAGTACCGGCAAACGCTGAACCAGCCAAGGCGGAGTCAAGCAAAGACGATAAGCCAAAGGCTGATGACAAAAAACCGGAATCTGATGCCAAAGTTCCCAAGAAAGTGGAGATCAATCTGGATGGCATTGCCGCACGCCTGTTCGAGGTGCCCGTGCCCTCCGGCAACTACGCCGCCTTGTCCGCCAATGAGAAGTCACTTTTCCTGCTGGCGACCGACAATTCCTTTGACAGCAAGAACGACCTAAAGGCCTTGGAGATCAAGAATCAGGACATCGAGTTCAAGACGGTGGCGGCGGACATCAACAGCTTTGAGCTGACCGCAGACGGCAAGAAGATGCTCATCCGCAAGAAGGATGCGATGTACATTGTTGATGCCGCGCCCGCACCAGCGGAGCTTGAGAAAAATCGAATCAACCTTGGCGGCTGGACGTTTTCCTTTCAGCCACGCCAGCAGTGGAAGCAGATGTACTCCGATGCGTGGCGACTGATGCGTGACTATTTCTACGATGTAGACATGCACGGCGTTGATTGGCTTGCCATGAAGGCCAAGTATGCCCCGCTTGTTGATCGCATCGCCACGCGGGCCGAACTCAACGATGTGCTGGCCCAGATGGTTGGCGAGCTTTCAGCATTGCACCACTTTGTTCGTGGCGGCGATGGGCGGACGGCCCCGGCGGTTGATCGGGCACCGGTTGGCTCCTTGGGCGCGGTGCTGCAGCGCAATGAGGCGGCTGGCGGCTTTACCATCACCCGCATCTACCGGAACGATTCGGATGATCCGACCCGGGCAGCCCCGCTGGCCAAGCCAGAAGTGCGGGCCCAAGTTGGTGACATCATCGAGCTGGTTGATGGCATCCCGGCACTTTCCGTGCGCGATCTTGGTGAACTGCTCCGCCAGAAGGTGGGCAAGCAGGTTCTGCTGCGATTAAAGCCCAAGAAGGACAACACCTTCGCTGACAGCCGCGATGTCATCGTCGTGCCGATCAGCCAGGACTCCGAGAATGATCTCCGCTACGGTGAGTGGCAACTTACCCGTCGCGAAGCTGTTGAAAAAGCCAGCGGCGGCAAGATTGGTTATGTTCACCTTCGCGCGATGGGCGGTGACAACTACACCGAGTGGGCCCGCGGCTACTTCCCAGCGTTTAATCGTGATGGCCTCATCATTGATGTGCGCAACAACCGTGGCGGCAACATAGATTCATGGATCCTCGGCGAACTGCTCCGCAAGGGATGGTTCAACTGGTCACCCCGCATTGGTCAGGCAAGCTGGAACATGCAGTACGCCTTCCGCGGCCACGTTACGGTGCTGTGCAATGAGCGCACCGCATCGGATGGTGAAGCGTTCGCCGAGGGCATCCGTCGTCTGGGTATTGGCAAGGTCATCGGCATGCGCACATGGGGTGGCGAGATCTGGCTTTCAAGCAATAATCTGCTGCTGGACAAGGGCATCGCATCAGCCGCCGAAACCGGCGTGTTTGGCCCGGAAGGTACGTGGCTGATCGAGGGCCACGGTGTTGACCCTGACATTCTCGTTGACAATCTGCCCCGGGCAACCTTTGACGGTGCTGATGCGCAGCTCGATGCCGCGATCGCGCACCTGACCAAGCTCATTTCGGAGAAGCCCATCCCTGCGTTTACCACCCCGGCCAAGCCCGACAAATCGAGCCCGGATAACAAGAAGAAGTAAGGTTGGGCCGATTTTGATTGGCGGTGATTTCAAACAATACAATCGGCGGCGGCGGCCACCCCGCTCGCCGCTTTTTTTAGCGACTTGTTTTAACCGCCTCACCTAGGGAGTAAGAACGTAATGGTGGGCGAAGAGTGCAATGCGGGCTGCATGATCATCCTTAGTGTCAGCTCTTTTATTTCTTTGTGAAACCCACGTTGCGCCAGCCGAGGGTCTGCCCATCTGCCTTCGAGCCCGTCATCACCACCACCAAGGTGTCATACGCGGCGACATCCGCCGCTGTGACGGTGAACGCGTTTGAGTACGCATACCACGCGCCATTGCTCTGGCCCGGTGGTGCGTAGTTCTGTGTCAGCAGCTTCGTACCCGCCGGTGCGGAGCCGTAGTAACTGCCGTTTGTCAGTGAGAATTGCACGCCCTTCGCGACTGCGTACACCGCCCAGTAGTTCCACTGCGAATCAAAATCGGTAAGTTGCGTTTCGAGGTCAAGCGTGTAATTACCAGCGGCGATGCCTTGTCCTGCAATCGCCACGTGGGGCGTGCCCAGTGCGCTTGAGGAGTCTGTCAAATTAAGCGTCGTACCGCTGATCGCGTATCCCGAAGCGATGATCGTTCCCGGCGTCAGCGTGCCGCCGGCGGTACCGTCGTTCGTCCAGGTGCTTGCCGAGATCAGCGTTGTCGTCGGACCGGTCGGAGTTGTTGTCCCACCTCCACCGGCAACTGCGGTACCCCCGCCTGCAAATTGGCCTGTCGCCGGGTCGTAGACATAGGTCTTGCCGGCAGGACCAACATACGTGTTGGTGGTTGCCCCCTTCTGCCAACCATCGATGATTGGTGTTGAGAGGACCCCACCAAAGAACGGCGTTGTTGGTGCTGAGACCGTGTTTGCTGCCGCCCCATCCAGCGTTGCTGGGAGTGCCGGTCCCCCGGCAATCGCTGCGTTTAGCCGGTACTGGCTGACGGCCTCTCGGATCACGCCCACCGTCGCAGTCTCTACGGAGGCGGATGCGTTAGCCCGGAAGTCGATGAACTTGGCCGTTGCCATTACCGCCAGAATCGAGAGCACAACAATCACCGCCATAGCCTCAATCAGCGTAAAGCCGGCGCGCTTCGGGCAGGCAAATCGGGATGGCACGGAAACGGGTCGAGTTTTTAGACTTTGGGAGTTCATGCGTTGCTCCAGCCACTATGCCGGAAGAACCGACATCACTTCCCAGTATCGAATATGACTCGGGGGGAGAACCAGCAATCTGGGTGAGGTCTTCAGGATCGCAGTCTGATAACCCGGTCACCGCGCCGCATGTTCGCGTTGTATCCCCCAGTCTCACCCGCCCGCAGCCGGGGGAGAGGCTGCCAAAAACAACACGGGCCGCCTCGCACACGAATGTGCAAAGAGCGGCCCGCATGCCAAACAAATGCCGGAGGAGGGACTTGAACCCACATGCCTTTTGAGGGCGATGGATTTTGAGTCCATTGCGTCTGCCAATTCCGCCACTCCGGCTAGGAATGGGCATAAAGATACGCCCGCAAGCGGCCGGAGTCGACACCAATCGCCGGCCGGCAGAAAACTCATTTTCAATCGCCCTACAGCGGGATTGAGATTCCCTGCCCGGAATTGGAGATTTGTCCATTTAGAAATTTGGTCATTTGGCTATCCTCCCTCCCATGCCCCCTCCTTCCATCCCCGCCACACGCACCATCGCCCTTATGAACCAAAAGGGCGGCGTCGGCAAGTCCACCACGGCAGTCAACCTCGCCGCGGGTGTGGCCATGCTTGGCCGCAAGACGCTGCTGATTGACCTTGACCCCCAAGCTCACGCCTCGCTGCATTTGGGCGTGAGTGGCGATGATGGTCCGACCGCCTACGACCTGCTGACCGACAGTGCGGTGAAGCTGAGCCAGGCCGCGGTGAAGGCCCGGGAGAACCTTTGGGTTCTGCCCGCGGTGACAGATATGGCCGGCGTCGAGACCGAGCTTGCCGATGATGAGCAGCGGGTACTGAAACTCCGTCAGGCCATCGAGGCTTCGGAGCTGCAGTTTGAGTTCATCTTCATAGATTGTCCGCCCTCACTGGGCGTGCTCACATTAAACGGGCTGGCCGCGGCGCGGGAGGTTTTTATTCCTATGCAGGCCCAGTTTCTGGCGCTGCAAGGCCTCTCGGAGCTGCTAAAGACGGTGAAGCTGATGGGCCAGAACGTAAACCCAAACCTGCGCGTGACGGGCGTGGTGCTGTGCGTGCACGATGGCACCACCAGCCACAGCAAAGAGGTTGTGGCGGAGATGGACAATTTCTTTGAAGCATCACGCAATACCACCGAACCATGGCGCTCAGCCCGGGTGTACCGCCCGGCCGTTCGCCGCAACGTGAAGCTGGCGGAAGCACCGAGCTTTGGCAAGTCCATCTTTGAGTACGAGCCCACTTGCCCGGGCGCTCAGGATTACAGCAAATTGGCCAGCACACTGGTGGCCGAATGGGACAGCTTGCGCGATCGAATGGCGGGAAAGGTTGTAGTTACTCGCGCCGCGGGGGTTGAGGGTGAAGCTGTTTCGTAGCAGGACGGTCGGGGCAGGCAGGGCAATCAGGACCTTGTGGTATTGCCAAGCTCTGGCGATACCCTGACGTTTCCGACCAGACGGAGGCTGAACGTGCAAACACGGCACCGAAAAACGGTGCAACGCGATTCGATTCTGCAAATTACGGTGCGTCACGGAGACTGATTAACACCCAGCGGCGAAGGCGTTGATGAACACGACGAAATCGTTGCTATCGATAATGCCGTCGGGCAACTCATTGCTCGGTCCGGCTCCGGCAACATCCGCCATCGGATCAATCACGGGGTCGCCCACACTGAAGCTGTTGATGAACGCAATGAAGTCGCTCCCGTCGACAACGCCATCGCTGCACGAGGCACCATCGGCACTGGTTCCCGCTAGATCAGCCCGCGAGCAGCGGACCGGAAACACCACGCTTCCAGCACCGCTGATGGCAACGCCACAGAGATTGGAGACGACGTACCGGAACTGCAAACCAGCCACCTGAGGTACGGTCACAACCAGCACATCGCTGGATGACCCCGAAATTGTACAGATCCCGGGGAGCACGCCATCGATCACCGGCACCCAACCGCCCGGCGTGTTGCGCTCCCAGCTGTACGCAAACGGCATCGCCCCTGAAACGCTCGCGGCAAACGTAACGGCACCCAGCGGGCATGCCGTTGCATCACGCAGTGGCGAGAGAATCGACGGGCATGCCAAGAATGAGAACTTCGCAAGCGCCGCGGTGTAGCTATCGGCCGGGTAGTACCCACCGCCGCCAATACGCTGGCCAAACACGCCTGCCACCGCCATGGCGGTCACGGCGTTGTATTCATCACCGGCGTTCGGTACAAATCCGCCCGCGGGCTGGGCCGCAAAGGCTCCCGCCAGTGTTGCGCTTCCACTAACCGCCAATCGCCCATACGCCTGAAGTGAAGCGCCGCCCACCCCAAGGGCCAGCGTGCCCGCCCCTGTTTGAACGTATGCACCAGTCACCGTGAGGGGAGCCCGATCCAGCGAAAGCGTACCGGAGTTTGTGAGCACCCCGTTAAATGGCACCACACTTTGAGCCGAATTGGAAAGCTGCAGGTGCCCGGCGACGGTCGCCAAGCTTGCAAGAACGTTGGTGAAGTTGCTATTGACAAAAGCACTCGATGCTCCATCAATCGCCACCAGCGTGCCAGCGGTGATATGTCGTACAGAAATCCCGGTCGGGTTGGCGATCCTAAAACGAGCGCCACCCGATACCCGCCAAGTACCCCCGCTAAGGGCGTTACCAACTGCGGTGTAATTGGTGATACTGCCATTGATAATGACAGAACCTGCGGTAGCGTTGATCGTGCCGTTGTTGGTCAGCGCGACACTGTTTCCCACGACTACGGACAGACCAGAAGCGTTAGCGGTGATGGTACCGTTGTTGATCAGCGTCATCGGGGCGTTGAAGCAGCCTGAATTGAACGCGAGGATTGGGCCGGCAATGGTGCGTGATGCCGGGATAGTGAGCGTGCCCGCGGTGGTCTGACCGAACTCGACCGTTGCGCCGCTGGTAACAGTTACGGGGAAAGTAACGGTGTTGTTGCCATCGAACCCAATCCAAGTCGGTGCGGATCCGAATATGTTCATAGCTCCGTTTAGGGTTACATTGCTCCAACGAATGCCCCCGCCTGCCACATTTAGATCACCGTTTAGGGTGAGATTCATCAAGCGAGCGAGACCGCAGCCTACGTTTGTAGGGAATCGAAGTCCGCCGCCAGCCGTCAAGATTGTGCCGTTTTGAACCGTAGATGAGCTCAGGAGGGTGACTACTCCACCGGCAAGATTCCAAGTGCCACCACCCAAATTGACGTTTCCTCCGTAGCTGAAATTGTTGCCGCTGTAGATTCCGGTCAGCGGGTTGATGGCTCCGTTGATTGTCACCGAACCCACGGTTGCATCGATCGTACCGTTATTGATAAGCGTGACACTGTTTGCGAGAGTGAATTGTCGGGATGTCGTGCTCGCGACGATTGTGCCGTTGTTCACCAATGTCATCGGGGCATTTAGACAAAAACCATTAAACCATACGTTACCGCCAGAGATGGTGCGTGAAGCTGGTATCGTCAGTGTACCAGCGGTGGCCTGACCAAGCACGACATTGGTGTTCCCGGCAATCGAAATGGGGAAATTAATGGTGGTGTTCCCTTCAAAGCCGATGTAGACAAGATAGATGCCGGATATATTCAGTGCACCGTTCAGTGTCACATTGTTCCAGCGGATACCGCCGCCGGAGACATTCAAATCTCCGTTGACGGAGAGATTACTAAATCGCACCAAACCACAACCCGTTGGTAGCGTTATCGTGCCTCCACCGGTGTTCACTATTGTCCCGTTTTGCACGGAGGTATCGCCCCCCAGAGTGGTGTTGCGACCAGAGATATCCCAAGTGCCATTGGCAAGATCGATCAGACCCTCGAACCTGAGGTTATTCCCGGCGAAGATTCCGACAAGAGGGTTGAACGTACCCGAGATTGTCACAGGTCCCGCTGTTGAGTCGATGGTGCCGTTGTTAACTAGTCCGCCAGAAATACTCACGGAGCCGGGATTGGCGGTGATAGTGCCGTTATTGACAAGCGGGCACGCAATGAAAATGTTCTGATTGATGACGCCCGCGATGATGGATCCGTGATTGATCAGGGCGGTGGCATTCATCTGGTTCGAGCAGATACCGCCGAACTTGATGTTTCCACCTGAAACCGTAATGCCCGCAGCGATCGTCAGCGTGCCAGCGTTTTCCTGGTTGATCGCGATCTGTCCAGCGCCGCTGACAGTCACCGGAAAATTGATGGTTGTATCACCGTTGAAGCTGAGGTGCCCCGCCGAAACAGCGGAAATATTGAGCGCACCGTTTAGCGTCACGTTGCTCCACCTCATGCCTCCCCCGACGACGTTCAGATCTCCGTTAATGGTGAGGTTTGAAAGGCGGGCGTAAGCACAATAATCCAGCGGCAACGTGAGCATGCCACCGGTGGCGGAGATGATTCCATTTCGAAGAGTCGAAAGTCCCTGCAAATTCACATTGCGGCCGGAAATATTCCAGGTCCCATTGCCGAGATCAACGGTCCCTGAATAACTGTAATTGTTTCCGTCATAGATGCCCTGCACTGGGTTGACCGTGCCTTCGAATCGCACTGAACCTGTCGTTGCTTCGATTCGCCCATTGTTGATCAGCGTGACATTATTTGCAAAGCTAACGGTTCTTCCGGCCGTGTTGGCGATAATGGTTCCGTTGTTGACCAGTGTCATCGCAGCGTCGAAACAGTACCGGTTAAACCGCACCGTGCCGCCGGAGATGATGCTGGAAGATGGAATCGTGAGCGTGCCGGGGGTTGCTTGTCCAAACTCAGCCTCAACGGTATTGGAAATTGTAATCGGGAAGTTGATGGTTCGGTTACCCTCAAAGCCGATGGCCGTGGTGGTAGTTCCAGAGATGTTCAGCCCACCATTTAGCCTGACATTGCTCCACCGAAACGCACCATCGGCGACATTCAGATCACCGTTAATCGTTAGATTGCGCAAAACGGTAGCGGTGCATGAGCCCCCTCCCGTCAACATGCCGCCACCCCCATTGACGATGGTGCCGTTCTGAAGCGTCGAGCCACTATTAAGTTTGATCGTACGACCGGTCAGATCCCAAAAACCTCCATTGAGATCAACCGTGCCCTGAAAGCTGAGGTTGTTACCAAGGAAGAAGCCGACTAACGGATTGGTTGCGCCGCTGATCGTCACCGTACCTCCAGTGGAATTTACGGTGCCGGTGTTGATCAAGCTGCCACCGATATAAACCGAACTGGAGTTGGTTGTGATGGTGCCGTTGTTTGTAAGCGGGTAAGAAAAATAGATGCCGATGTATGTGCTGCTATCGGCGATAATCGTGCCGTTGTTGATCACGGCGGTAGTACTGCCTCCGCAATAATTTGCAAAATATATATTTCTTCCGAAGACCGTATTTCCCGCAGCAATTGTGAGCGATCCCGGTGTCACGTGAGTAAAATATGTAGATCCTGGTCCGACGGCATTGATCGGGAAATCAATGATGGAGTTCCCAAAGAACTCTATACGCGAATCAAACACGCTGGCAATGTTGAGCGAGCCGTTAAGAGTCACGTTTTCCCAACGGATCACCCCCCCGGCGAGATTGAGATCGCCGTTGATCGTCAGGTTGGAGAGGCGTGAAGAGTCACAATTGCCTGTAGCCGGGCCTGCCAGCCTGCCGCTGCCGGCGGTGGAGAGCGTGCCATTCTGAATCCTTCCACCTGCGAGGAGGTTCACGGTACGTCCGGCGAGATTCCATGTGCCACCGCCCAAATCGACCGCACTTGCGTAACTGAAATTGTTGCCAATAAAGCTGCCGCGTAGCGGATTGATAGTACAATCGAATCTCACGGAGCCCACTGTGGCATCGATAGTGCCATTATTGACCAGCGTCATTGGGGCGTTGAAACAAGTGGTATTAAAACCCAAGGTGCCGCCGGAGATCGTGCGTGACGCTGCGATTGTGAGGGTGCCAGCGCTGAACTGGCCAAGATGAACGATTGCTGTACTAGCAATCGAAACCGGAAAGTCAATTGTATTGTCACCATCAAAGCCGATTGCTGTGGTGCCGCTGCCAGCGATGTTCAACGACCCGTTGAGGGTCACGTTACTCCATTGGATGCCCGCTCTTTCGATGTCGAGATTCCCGTTTATGGTGAGGTTGGAGAGGATGGCAAAAGAATTGCAGGCCGCTGGGAACCCAAACGTTCCGCCAGCACTCAACGAATATGTGCCGCCCGTGAGTCCCGCACCGGCCGCGAAGGTAATCGCTGCGCCCACGGTTGCCGTTGTTACGGTGAGCTGGCGACCGAGACTCAACGTGCGAGCGACTGAAAGTGAGCGGACAGTCACATCCGCCGTGGTCACACTCACGGTTCCCGCACCTGCGGGCAAGATCACGTCATCAGTAACGCCGGGGACACCTGAGGGCATCCAGTTGGTAGCGGTGTGCCAACTGCCACCGGCCGCGTTGTTCCACGTTTTCGTTGCTGCCATCGACGCGGTCCCTCCCAGCAGGGCGGCGGCAGCGAAGGCAACCCACCGCACATTCGGAACGACAAGGCCCGGATGAACCATGCTTGGCTGGATCAATGCGCGGCACGCACACGCGAACGTTTGAATCAAATACAACATCATCGTCTCCGTAATTCGTTTCGGGGCCGCTCCAGTCCTCGCCGAATGGCTCAATCTGACTGACGTCAGAACTGTACTAGCAAAATTCGTACCTTGCCAGTGGGTTTTGTGCAGATTTTGTTTGCCCATTTCCGCAAACATGCGTTTGGAAGTGAATTTCCCGTGTCCGAACCCGTGCGTGCGATCCAGATGAAGCGACATCGTCCGGCGCGTGGGCAGGATCGTTGAGGATGCCTCAGCTAAAGGGATCCCGAAACCTGCAGGTACTTCGATTGGATATGCAATAAATATGCCTGTTTACCGCGGCTGTTGTTTTTCGTAGCCTTGCATGCGATCGGGGAAGACTCCGCAGCGAAGAGTTTGGTTTGACGGCAATATTTTTCAGACAAAGCGTAATGCCCCACGCCGCTGCGCTAGGCTGAAGTTCTAGGTACATTTAACTCGCCAGCACCAGTCAGTGTGCCATGTTTCCTTTGCTCGAGGTCACTTACACTGCCCGCTGCAATTGCTTTGACGCCACTATTCGGTAGGAGAGCCGATGATCGCTCTATCCAGCGGACCAGGGACGCCGGTGGGTACCCAGTTGGTAGCGACAAACCAACATCATGTGCCGCCATTCCAAGTAAATGTGCTCTGGGCGAGGACCGGGTTGGTGAGTGCGAGCAAGAACACGCTCGCCATAGACGAGAGAGTCGAGATTTCGCACGCTGTCTCCAAAAAAGGTGGACGAGATGACTTGCATCGCGCGGGTCCGGGCTCTTATGTATAAGAAATAACCAGGAAATCTGTTATTGAAGACGGTACGGGTTGCGACCGTAGCATCGAGATGTATGATGCGGCAGGGTTTGGACCGACACGTCTATCGGATCGTGACGGATCGGGTAATTTTTCCAGATTGCCGTAATCCTTGATCGGGGTCCCAAGAGCCGACAGTAGAGCGAGAAATTTCTTTGCCGGTAGCGGTCGCGGCTGGCGGCGTTTCCTGTGAACAAATCATGCGTCCCAGCACGACGCGGGTATTGAGCTGTGGTGGGTTCTTCTCGACTTGCGATGACCGAAGCGGCGTCGGCTTAGTCGTGACGACATCTCATAGCTCGCTTCGGGGCCGAAGCTGGTGGGGGACGGCGACCGTTCCGCGATGAATAGCGGCTTTGCGAGA
Organism: Phycisphaerales bacterium; assembly: GCA_038231815.1. Lineage (GTDB taxonomy): Bacteria > Planctomycetota > Phycisphaerae > Phycisphaerales > UBA1924 > CAILKP01. The sequence goes on along the minus strand of JBBRKQ010000037.1, from coordinate 413 downwards.
TCGAATGGGGTTTGGCTGAAAGCTGTCGCAAATACTGGATTTCGCGGGCGAGTGGCTGGGGGTGTTACTGTCTACGTTTTTTGAAGCGGTTTTTCTTGTTGTTGGGGTTTGGAGTTGCCGCTGGAAGCGTCGCGTTTGGTTGCAGCGGGGTGACGGGGGATGTGTTGGCGTGCTGGGCTTTGCTTAGCGGTGGCTGTGGGGTTTGGTGTGCTGGTGTTGTTGCGGCAACGAAGACATCGCCAGGAATGGCGATGCTGCGTTGTATCACTTCGGCGGCGGGGTAGAGGTTTGCCATCCACATTGCTTCATCGATGCCTGGGGGCATCAGGTGTTCGGGGATTTCGCGGTCGTTGATCTCGCCCCATTCGACCTTCATGCCTGAAGATGAGCGCACGTTTACGGCGGAGGCGAGG
>JBBRKQ010000036.1:0-36911 GCA_038231815.1 Phycisphaerales bacterium | reverse complement strand
GTGCTGCCGCGGTTGATTTAGCCGATTGTGGCGATTGGATCTGTTTCAACCTGCTGCGGAGCGCCACTCACCACACGAGCGATCCGGACCGCACCGGGTGTAAGCCCAAACGCCCGCCCCAGAGCACCTGGCACAAACCGTCTTGGTACCATGCCGCGTGAAAATGCTTGCAGCCATATACAGCTCGCTTTCCGGCCGGTCACTGGTTGCTGGTCGGGCCGCCGGCGGCGGCCAGACCGATGAATTTTACGCCGTTTGGCCCCTGGCCAACCGTGCCGATACTTCGGGGATTACTTTTATCTCGGCAGATGAAGCAGCCGTTGCTTCCGCTTGCTTGCAGGCAGAATCCGCGTTCGCTTCGCGTCCTGCAGATGTGACGGTGAGTGATATGCTGCTGGCTCTTGCGGCTGATTTGCTGGCCCGCGAGCCGGAGTTGCTCGCCATCGCAGGCCGGGAAACCGGGCTGTCAAGGGTGCGACTTGGCCGCGAGTTTGCCCGAATGATCGCGACCTTGAAGTTGTTCTCTGGTGTGGCTCGCGCAGGAACGTGGCGTGAGCTGCTGCACAGCCCACCGCTGCCCGCGGCGCCCGCCGGTGCGTTCAATGCAGATCTTGTGCGCACGAATATTGCCTTGGGGTCAGTCGCAGTGTTTGCTGCGAGTAACTTTCCGTTCGCGTACGGAGTCTGCGGCGGAGACTTCGCTTCGGCGGTTGCCTGCGGCTGTCCGGTCGTGATCAAAGGTCACCCTGCCCATCCGGCAACCGGTGAATTGCTTGCCGGAATTGTCACCCGGGCAATCGCAGCCAGCGGCATTCACGCGGGCATGTTCAGCTTTCTGCACGCTGGCGGCTTGCGCGAGCGTGCTGCTGGCCGGGAGTTGCTGCTGCACCCAGCGATTCGCGCAGCGGGGTTCACCGGCTCGGTCGCCGGCGGTGAAGCTCTCCGCCAGTTGATTGCCACCGAGCGTGCGCACGATCCGATTCCGCTGTTTGCTGAGAACGGTTCGTGCAATCTGGTGCTGGTGTGCCGCAATGCTGCGGCATCCCGAGCTGCGGAGATCGCACGTGCGATTGCAAGCAGCATCGTTGATTCAGCAGGTCAGCAGTGTACAAAGCCGGGCATCATCGCGGTGGAGGCGGCCGGTGGCGGGGCGGCAGGTCCCGAGCCGCACGCAATTGCCTCCCTCATCGCGGAAGCCCTGGCGGGCACGGCGGAGCGGCCGATGCTTTCGCCCCGAATTGCTGATTCGTACGCCGCACGCATCAAACAGAGTCTTGCGGGGCATGCCAAGCTGGTTGGCCCGATGCGAGATCCGCTGCGACCGGCATTTGCTAGTTCTGCCGCACGGTTGCTGTGTGCGGATATTGACAGCATGCTGGCAGAGCCTGCGGTATTGGAGGAGATCTTTGGCCCAGCGGCCGTGTATACATCTGGGGAACTTTCAGCACTGATGCGGCTTGTGCGGGCCAGCCACGGCATGCTGGTTGCGAGTATCTTTGCCGACCTACCCGATGCCGCAGCGGTAGATGCACTGCTTCCAGAGCTGGCTTCGAGGTGCGGGCGAATCGTGCTCAACGGCGTGACAGCTGGTGTGCGGGTGGCTCCGGCGATGGTGCACGGCGGGCCACACCCCGCAACCAGCGCTCCGGAATCCACCGCCGCGGGGCCGCTGGCTGCCCGGCGCTGGACCCGGCCGATTTGCCTCCAGCACGTACCCGGCGACCTTCTGGCCCCAGTGCTGCTGAAGCTGGCAGGACCACGGCAGGCCTGATTTTGCGTGGCTGCGGAGATTCTGCGAACATTCAGCCGTTTGCTGATGGCTTATGGACTCTGATGGGCAACAATGGCGGAGTATGAGTCAGGCAGCCCCCATCATTACGCCAGTCGCCACATCACGTGGGAAAAGCATCGTTGAGCTGCGCGGCGTCAAACGAGTTTATTACAAATCCAACGGTGAGATTCTTGCCGAGGCGCTTCGGGGTGTGGATGTGAGCATCTACGAGGGCCAGTACGTGGCCATCATGGGGCAGTCGGGCTCGGGCAAGAGCACGATGATGAACATCCTTGGTTGTCTGGACCGGCCCACGCACGGGAACTATCTGCTTGATGGCAAGGAAGTTTCAGTGATGGGTGATGAGGAGCTTTCGCGCTACCGCGGACGCAAGATTGGGTTTGTATTTCAGGCGTTTAACCTCATTCCGGAACTGAGCGTGCGCGAGAACGTGGAGGTGCCCCTGTTCTATCAGGGCATCAGCCCGGCGGTGCGACGCCAGCGGGCGACTGAGGTGCTCACCAAAGTTGGTTTGGAACATCGTCTGGGCCACCGGCCCAACGAGCTTTCGGGCGGCCAGCAGCAGCGCACGGCTATTGCGAGGGCGCTGGTAACCAGCCCGGCCGTGCTGATGGCTGATGAGCCGACGGGTAACCTCGATTCGGCCACGGGCCGCGCGATTCTTGATATGTTTGATGAGCTTCACGTATCGGGCATCACCATCATCATGGTCACGCACGACCCGCTTGTGGCCGAGCGCACGCAGCGTGTGGTGCGGCTGAAAGATGGTTTAGTCGAGACCGACGGCCCCGGTGGGCGGACGATGCCGGGCGCTATCGGTGATGCACACTAAGTGGTGGTGGGGGTGGGGGGGTTGTGGTGGGGCGGTGGCATTGTTCGATCTGCGCCTTCTTTTACGGTAGTTTCTAACAGGCCGCAACTCCGATGCACCCACGACTGAGACTGATTACTACGTTTGGACTTGGATTCTGCAAGCCAGCATCGGGCACGTGGGGCAGTTTGCCCCCAGCTTTGTACGCGGCGGCGATGGTGCTGATTTGGGCAACGCCCACGAGCGACATGGCCTTGGCTTGGTACGTGCCGCAGGTGCTGATGCTGGTGCTGTTCTCCGCTGCTTGCGTGCGTGATGGTGATTTTACGGAGCACTTCTTTTACAAGAAAGATCCATCGCAGGTTGTTGCCGATGAGACTGCGGGCATGGCCCTAACCATCCTGTGTGCGCCCGCAGCGCTGATGAGCCGCCATGGTCTCTGGGCCGTGCTCGCAGCATTTGTGCTGTTTCGCATCATGGACATTATCAAACCCGCGCCCGCGTACGGCATTCAGAAGATCCCCGGTGGCTGGGGTGTGCTGCTTGATGATCTGGTCGCGGCGCTTTACGCCGCGGCGGTGCTGTGGGCCGCGTGGCTATGGCTGCCGGGTTTAGGCGGGGCGTAGCGGTCCGCACAGAAAGCACGGTCGTGGCAAGCTCGGCATGGCGGGTGTGGGAGGTTCCAGCAACGTTGGCCGCATTGCATCATGCATCAGTGCTTATGGCACATCGCCCAAGTCCGAGTCACTTGGCGACATCAAACAGTTGTGCTGTCAGTTTCTCGATTTCGGTTTGCCCGGCGGCAATCTGATCGGCGATGCGTTTGCGGTCAAGTGCCTGCTGTTTCTGGCCCGCCGCATCTTGGGCCGGATTCGCTTCGATGATGGCGAGTTTGAGCGAAAGTTCGGCGACCGAGTTCTGTGCCTGCATCATCTTTCGGATCAGTGAGATCTGTTTGTTGGCAGCACCATCACCCAGATTTACTTCCGGTGCAAGCTCAATACCCGGCAAACCGTTGACCAATTCATTATCGCGGCGGTTGGGCAGACCGTTGGGCAGCTTGCCGCCGTTGCCGATGCGGATCTCAAAGCCGGCATTCGGCCCAGCCAAACGGCGAGGGTCGGCCAGATTGCCATTGAAAATCCGCATGGAGTTTCCGGTGTCGGCCACCTGCACCTGCGGTTCAATAACCCGCGGCTCACCTCCAACTGCAATCGGCAGCGCCCTGCCCTGCCGCATCCGGCTCGTTAAATCCGTAGCCCTGTTTATGTCGGACATTTCCTGCGAGCCAAAGTCCGCAGCTTGCAGCCCGCTGGCCAGCGGCTCATTCTCCGGGTTCAGTCGCTTGGTTAGCATCCGCAGTTGCCAGGCCTGCTCAACCTGCTGTGGCAGCAGCCCTTGCGGGTCGTGCAGGTCAGAGTACTTGCCCAGCGGCACATCAAGTTCAACGGTCTCCGAAGCCAGTGCGTTTTGATCAAGCGCTGACGGCTCCATGACCATTTCGCCCCCGGGGCCGATGTTGACTCCGCGATTGCGCAGAAACGCCTCGCCCCTGCGAATCACTTTGATGCGAACGGTGGACCCGGGGTCTTGGCCGATGATGTGCGGCCGGATCGGGGTTCCTCCGAAAAAGAAGTTGCCCTGTGCGTTGCCACCAAACTGACCGTTTCCGTTTCGCCCATCCAAGCGTGTGTTCGCGGAAATCGGATCGTTGATGTTGATGCCCTCGACGCCGATGATTTCATCACCCGGCTTCAGCACGCCGCTCGCCGGAAAGTTCACCATCACGTTCTCGATAAGCGTCGCATTGGTGCCCATCTTGAATCGAACACCAAGCGCAGCGCGGGGCTGATCTTCAAACTTTACACGCGCGATCGGCAGAAGCCGAATTCGAACTTCCGCAGGAAGTGTCGGATCTTTTAGCAGTGATTCAATTTGCTGCAGCGTGTACTTGTTGTCCGTCGCTAGTGCTTCTGCCTCGGCCGTGCGCACCGCAAGGTCCGGATCATTCAGCCGGGCAACACATTGACCAAGAAGCATGCCGTCCGGAATCGCACCCCACGCAGGCGCTGTGGCCGCCCAACCCGCCAGCAGCATGAGTTGAACGCACCGGACATGCCAGATCGACGTTTTACCGAGTCGCTCCATGGTAAAGTGTAGTGCCAGCAGAAGGCCCGGCCGCACAACTTGAAAGCGGCGGCCCGCACGGCTCAACCTACAGGGTTGCCCGAAGGCGAGAACGGAGTGCGATCGTGAATTGTTATCGGACTTGTTTAGTTAGCCGCCGACTGACAGGCCAACCGGCTGCGGCCGCGGCTCGTAATTGGGCTGCATGGCGATGCCCATGCCAACGCGCTTGCCGCCTTGGAAGCGTGGCGGGATACCTTCGTTGTCGATAATCCGCTGGATGGCCATGATGCCTTCCATGAGCTGCTCCGGGCGCGGAGGGCAGCCGGGGATGTAAACATCGACCGGAAGGAACTGATCAATACCTTGGACGACGGCATAAGTGTCAAACACCCCGCCGGTGCTCGCGCACGCGCCCATTGAAATGACCCACTTTGGCTCGCTCATTTGCAGATAAATACGCTGCAGGACCGGCATCATCTTGGTGGTCACCCGCCCGGCAACGATCATCAGGTCGCTCTGGCGAGGTGAGAATCGCACGGCTTCAGCACCGAAACGGGCTACATCGTAACGGCTGCAGGCCGTGGCCATAAGCTCGATCCCGCAGCAGGCGGTGGCAAATGGCATGGGCCAAAGAGATGAGCGACGGGCCCAGTTGATCACGCGGCGAAGCTGTGTCGTCGCGAAGATGTCAGTCGGTAATGCGGCTTCAAGACCCATGGTCACTCCAGCGAACAAGGACGGAACAAACAGGCTTTGATAAACTTCGGCAAACTCCGGCGACCCGGATGCAGACCGTCAGAATCACCAAGCTTCAAAGTGTGCTTGGCCGCTGAATACTGCGGCTGAAAGCGAGCTTTGTAGCTATTGAGGGTAGGCCCGCTGGCTCATCACTGCCGCGCTCGCAAACGCCCAAAAATACTTGAGTGTGGCGAGATCCAGCGGTGGGAGACGCCAAATGGAGCGATAAAAAACGGCGGCGTTCCGATGTGGAACGCCGCCGCGGTTTGGAGCAAAGAATGGGGCAAGAATCAGTTCGACACCAAAAGTCAGGACGAAACGATAGAACGAAGTTTGCCCCGGAAAGCTACGCCTTGCGCGTTGCGAGAGCGGTTTGGCTGTGGTTTGGTCCAGAAATTGCATGCAAAGAGCTGGTCCAATTGCGCCCGCATCGGACCCAAAAAACTCATCCCCCTTTAGCCAGTCGCCGGAGGGTCGCCAAACCTCGTAGATACGCCTTTCCGGCCATCGCCGGTACACCCGCCCAGGTCTCGCCGGCCGGCACATCGTTCATCACCGCAGAGCGTGCGGCTATTTTGGCCCCTGAGCCGATGGTTAGATTGTCGGCGACACCTGCCCCGCCGCCGATTTGGACCCAGTCTCCGAGCGTGACTGAACCGGCGAGACCGGCTTGGCCGCACAGGACGCAGCACTTGCCGATGCGGCAGTTGTGGGCGATTTGCACGAGATTATCAATCTTGGTGCCATCGCCGATAGAGGTGGGCCCCAGGCGGCCACGGTCTACGCAGGTTCCAGCTCCGATCTCGACTTCATCACCAATAACGACGTTGCCCAAGTGGGGCAGCTTCATCAGTTTCATGCCGCCGGGCCACTTTGCAAACTCCGGATGATCGGGCTTGACTGGAGATGGGCGGAAGGAGAAGCCATCGCCACCGATCATCACGCCGGGCTGAAGAATGCACCGGGCTCCGATGGTGCAGCGGTCCATCATTACCACGCCGGCGTAAAGCACTGTGCCCGGACCGATGGAGCACTCCGGCCCGATAAAGCAGAGCGGGCCGATGCTGGCGGTGGGATCAATCTTTGCGGTATGGTGAACAAACGCGGTTGGGTGGACACCGCTGGGCGATGATGAGATTGAAGAGCCAGCGGCCAGCAGTTCAAGACATTCCGCCAGCGCTAGGTCAGCCTCTTTGACAAACAGCAACGCTCTATGCGATGGATCATGTCCGGGGACATCAAGCCCTTCGAGCACCACCGCTGCGCCAGCGCTCGAACCTTCCCATCGCCGGGCGAAACGATCATCTCGAATAAATGTGATGTCTGAAACGCTGGCCAATTCAATTGGCGCAATGCCTGCTATCGGCAAGTCGGCGCGGCCAACGAGGCGGGCGGCGAGGGCCTGCGACAGAGTTCCGGTTGTGTAGGTGGGTGGGGGCAAAGTAGCAAAAGGCAAGCGACCAAAGTAGCAAACCGCCGGGTGACCAAAGCAAGCAAATTAACCCAAACGAATCTGGCCTGATGGCCAATTACTTCGCGGGGGCAGCAGCGGGCGCCGGCGCTGCGCCCGGGGCGCGGGTGCCAGCAGCACGGTACTCGGTGTTCATCATGGTCACCAGTTCGGTGCTCACATCGTGGGCCGGGTCAACAAACAGAAAACGCTTCGTGCTGATCGCCTTTTGCGTGTCGGCGGTGCTCAGACCACCGGGAATCTCGACCGATTCATCGCTGGTGAGTACAAGCGTGTACTTGCTTTGCGCCGCCAGCCGACGGGAGGCCTCGGTGATTTTCTGATACAGCAGACGGAAGGTGTTGGACCGCCGCTGGTCAAGCTTGGCCTCAAAGAGTTCCTTCTTGACCCGGATGTTCAACTGCATCTCAGTGAGCTTCTCGGCCGAGGCCATTTTGTCCGCCCCATCGGGCAGCATTTCCATCTTGGTATTTTCATCCTTACCGGCGGCCAAAAGCTTGTCGAGTTCTTCCTGCATGCTCTTGCCCATGCTCTCCAACTCACCCTGACGGGCGGTGCGTTCCTCAAGGCCGCTGAAGACCTTCTGCAGGTCGATGGTGACAATCACAGGAGCCGGGGGGGCGAACATTGTCGAGATGGTCTCGGCGTTGCGCGCCGCCGCGATACCGCCCACGGCCAAGGCGCTCACGGCGGCAAAGGTGATGGCGGAGCGGGAGAAGCGAGGGAGTGTTTTGGACATCGTCAATTCCATGAAAAGACAGTGGTGTTGATACGGGATCAGATTCGCCCGGGTGGGCCGATCGGATTCGGCTTTGTTGGTCGCCGCTAACTTAGCGACCAGCCATGATACCAGCGCACGGCCTGTCCCACAACCGCCGCGGGTGAGAAGATTGAAAAATGGTCGAAAGTGAAGACCCAACCAGACGGCGAACGTCAAGCTGTGTCACGCTTTCGATTCAGCCAAGGCTGACCCAAGGCCAACTGGGTGCCGTCGCAGTTACCCCGCCATTACTTCGCCTGCAATTTGCCTTCTTCGACCGTCGGCTTGGCTTTGAGTTTCTGGACCGCGCGATACGCGGCGAGGCCTTCTGGCTCGGGGAAGAGCAGTTTATTGATCTTCGAGTCCTGCGGCTTGCCCTCGGCATCGCGGGGGCTGTACATGGTCTCGATCACGTCGTACGCGATGATTTGAAGATCGTTTGGGGCGTTTCGGTACAGGATGGCTTGATCGGTTTCGGGCAAACGGTCGAGCGTGGCTAGGAAGTACTCCGCCGCGGCGATGCCGAAGTCTTTGTTCATCTGCGAGAGCATGCGCTCGCTGTCCTTGCCCGTCGGCGTCTTGCGTGACTGCTCATCAGTAAAGGCTTTGTGGAATTCCCGCGCGTACTCAAAGTGCCTGCGGAAGGTTTCACTGTCTCCGGTGAGCAGGCCGCGCGTGTACGCCGCAAACAGAGCGCCAGAAATTTCGGAAATGGCGATGTTGGGGCTGGTGATGCGTTCCTGAAGATTCCAGATCACAAAGTCTTCGAGCGGCAGCGTGCGGATGCGCTGCGCATCAACATCGTTAGCGACCCGGCCCTTCCAGCTTGCCAGCTTGAGCTGGTAGCGCTTCGCAGCATCCATATCGCCGGAGCGGTACAGATAGCTGATGGCATCGTGAAGGAAGTTCTCGTAGCCGCCCCGCAGCAGCGTCCATGACCGCTGCGAGGTATCGGTCCCGAACTTTGCCTTGAACTGTTCTTCTTCGCGACGCTCGTTCTCATCAATAATGTCGCCGTACGGGTCAATGAAGTCAATGCTGGGCGTGGCAAAGAAGGCCTGCGGCGAGAGCATGTCATACATGATCGTGCCGCTGCGATAAAGCTCCTGCACGGACTGCACGGTAATACGGTCGGTGTTTAAGAAGTCCTGATTCTGAATGTTGTTCTTGTTGGTGCGATCGAGCGCCGCTTCCACGCCTTTGGCGGACCAGTACACCGCGTGGGCAGCGGGGTGCCGCCAGTCCATCGGGCCATACTTTTCTGTGTACCGCTTCATGCGCTCAACGTCCATGTGATACGCATCGGCCAGCACACGCTTGCGCAGGTGGCGGCTAAGCAGGTTCCACGCATCGGTAAACACCGGATCATTTAGTGAGGCAATCACGCGGTCGTCCAGGCCTTGAAGCTGGCCGGCCGCCTGCACAGCGCGGCTGCGGATGATCGCAGAGCGCTGCAGCTCAATCATGTCCAGTAGACGCATGCGGTCTTTGGCGGCGCCCAGGTCGTACCCTGCGGAGGTGAGCGCGGCAATCAGCGCTTCGGCCGCGGGATCGCGGTGTGGTTCGGCGCTCGGGTCGCTCTTAAAGGCGGCGGCCATCTTCTTGTCGGTGTCAACAACGTCCGCCAGCGTGTCGGGCGCGGTCGCGATTCTGTCCAGCCAGCGAATCATCGCGTCGGCGTATAGCTTGGAGGTATTCTCAGAAGGCCTGCGGCGCGGTGGCGCACCGATGACGGTTGTCCACTCGCGGGCAAACTGCCGCTTGTAGTGACCGTTGGCGTCATCCATCATTCCCTGCACCTTGTGCAGCAGCGTCCAGGCCAGCTCTTTGTGCAGCAGCATGTCGCTCGGGTTTTTGGGGATCGCCTCATCACGAAGCAGCCGAATACCCGCATTAACCCACTGCCAGCGTTCCTCTTGCGTCTGCGTCTGCACCGAGATGTTGTACGCCAGGTTCCACGCGTGAAAGGCCCACACTCGGGGGAATCGTGGTTGCAGCCGTGTGATGGTCTTAGCCAGGTCCACCGCCTCGTAAAACTTGCCCGCCTGCTTCAGGTCGTTGGCCCGAATCCAGAGATAGTTGACAACGATGCCGCGGAACGCGCCCGCGGCCACACCCAAGGCCTCCTCACGGGTCATGCCTTCCTCGGCGCGGTCGGAGTACACCAGTTGACTGCGACCGGAGGATGCAGAAATTTGGTTGGAGATGAACCCCGCACCAGTGAGCCCGGCCGCCATCAGGCCAAGTGCCATCAGTTTGATTGATCCGGTGCTCATGGTTGGGCTCTAGGTTGAACTCTGTCGCTGCGTGGAGGTGGATGGAGGTGGGTGGAGGCGCGGTTCTGCCGCGCGGCGTGCATGTGGCTTGGGGAGGAACAGGGCGATTGAAACAAACGAAAGAAACCCGTTGATGCGCCTCCACCCCACAGCAGGCGGCGATGGAAGCTCCGGCACACTGCTTACTGCCCTGAGTACGTGGCAAGTTCGCGGGATCGGAAAATTGCTGAACCGATGGCGAAGAGACCCACCGTCAGGCCCAGCAGAATGACTGCCGCCCCGGTAATGTCGATGGTGGGAAGCAGCTTTCCTTCAACAAGGTTTCCCACGGGCTTTAGATCTCCATAGAACCGGAATGCTCCGGCGATGGGTAGAGCAATTTTCTCGGCGATCCAAGCCCACCAGATGATTGAGCCATCAACCTCTTCCACCCGCATGTTGTCCACGGCGTCTTTGAGAAACGGCGCACTCTCGGCACAGATGAAGATGCCGAAGGCAACGAGATTGGCGACGGGGAAGGCCAAGAACGTGCCGCACACTACGCCAATCATCGACAGGAACATGAGCTTGATGGCATTCACAAACGCGACGCGTGTGTAGTTGGCGGCAAAGCCGGTGACTGGGAAAGAGATTTCCAAACCATCGGGCGGGAACGAAATCGTCTGCGGGTTTAGTATCCCGTTGGCCAGGTCGCCGTTGTAGATACGAAGTTCCAGCGAGCCCGTTTCCGCATCAATAAACGATGCGGGCATGGTCATCGTCATGGCCTCGCCGAGGTGAACCTCGCGGATCATGGGGGGCTGGTTCTTAGGCCAGATGGTTATGCGATAGACATCGGATGGAAGGTTGCCACCGGCGTTGACAACATATCGAAACGTGATCGGTTTCCCGACGCGGAGCGCACCTTCTAGGTACGTGAAGGTGTACAACTCGCTCTTGCCAGACTCGATAGCCAGATACTGGCCGAGCATCTCCTCCCGCACCTGCTTGATGATCTTGTTGCGGTCGGGCGGCTCGGCAGTCTTTGCGGTTTCCTCGCGGTAGATTCTCTCCGCATCGGCAAACTTGGTCTCAACGGCCGCAGAGATCGCCGTTGTGGTCTCCCCGGTCAGTGTGAACAGTTCGCTGGTGCGTCCTACCAGAATTCGGTACTCAAGAATCAGCCGGTCTTCAGTGAGCACCTCCTGCGGATTGCGAGGCTCAAACGCGGCAACCTCGCCGATGGCGGGCTGCTGGCGCAGGTACTCGGTGAACATGTACACGCCAAGGCCGCAGACCGACAGCAGAATCAGACATACAGCCGAAACACCCAGCCACTTTCCGGCCACGTATTCCCACGCGCGCACCGGCTTGGTAGCCGTCTGCCAGATGATCTTGTCGCGCTGCTCAAAGCACACGCTGGCAGTTCCCAGGAAAATCGCGAGCATTGCAATCAGCGTAAACGATCCCGCCGTTGCGTACTGCAGGAAGGTCTGCACGCGATACCGCAGTGGGGTGGAGGCATCCAGCAGGCCAGGCAGGCTCGCCATGAGCATGATCAGCAGCACGATGAAGACCAGCGAGATCTTCATCCGCACGGCTTCGGCCAGAACGTTCTTGGCAATCGCCGTGATGGGGTGCGAGCCGGAGAGCACGGCGCCCATGGCCCTGACCAGCGCCGTAAACGCCGCCGCCAGAATAAGCCCGCCAACCATGAACCAGCCGAGTTGCGACAGAGCCTCGGCCGAGAGAATAAATGCCCTTCCGCTTAACCCCACAGCCAAAATTGGCCCTGCGATGAGGCCTCCGACCGCCACGATGGCCACATACGTGAGTGCGAGCCCGAGCCAGATGACGATCAGTGATACGGCCGCAAGCGAAACGATACCCGTGTACACCGATGTAGATGAGAGCCGGGCAGCGCGAAGCTCATTGAGCAGGCGGACGGTGAGCTCAAGGTCGCGGCGTTGCTGCTCCTGCTGGGCGAGAATGGCGACTTCAGTGGGATTCGCCGGCGGGGGTGCGTTCTCAATCTTGGCTGGTGCTTCCGGCATCGCCGCCGTTGGCAACTGCTGGGCAGCCCGCTGCGAGGAGACCACCTGAAACACCACGGCGATGATCGCAAGCAGAACCACCGCAATTGTGGCGGCGATCTTGAACGTCCGCAGTTGCTGCCAGCGATCGAGCTTTCTGAGCAACTCGGTCATCAGGCGTTCCCTCCGCCGGGTGTCTTGTTAGAAGTGCTGCCAGAATTAGGACCCGCTGAGTTGCCTAGGAGTGACGAAATGACCGAGTCATCAACATTGGCCTTGGCCGCCTCTGCTGCGGCCTGCTTGGCCACTTCCGCCTTACCGGCGGCGATCTCAGTAACGCTCGGGCCTGACAGTGATGAGAGCAGCGATGCATCAGGCCCGGCAGTGGCCGGAGCCGCAGCCGCTACGGGGCGTGGAGCGACATCAGCCTTGAGTAGTTGCTCGATAAGCTGCTGGCCATCGGGCGCATCGCCCTTTAAGAAGCCAGCGGTTTTGCCATCATGGCGAGCGCCAGCGGTCTCAATCTTGCGATCGATGGCCCGCTGGACGATGCTCACAAACTTGTCCTCAAGCTTCTGGCGGGGCTTGCTCACGCTGACGATGGACTTGCCAGTCCGCAGCTTGACGATCCGCTCGATCTCGGCAATCGTGGCATCATCCAGCATCCCTGTCTCAATCACGGAACGATCATGCGCATCCAGCAGCTCATCGCAGGTGCCCTCTTCCTGAATCTTGCCGCCATAAAGGATCACCATGCGGTCGACGCAGTCCTCAACATCGGCCAGGAGGTGGCTGGATAGCACGATGGTCTTGCCGCGGCGACCGAGTTCCATGAGCAGGTCCTTGACCTGCCGCGTGCCAATTGGGTCAAGGCCGCTGGTCGGCTCATCAAGGATGAGCAGTTCGGGGTCATTGATCAGAGCCTGGGCCAGGCCAATCCGCCGCTGCATGCCTTTGGAGTACTCACGAACCGGGCGGTACTGCACGGCCGAGAGGCCCACCATGTCCAGCAGCTCATCGGTGCGGCGGGTGCGAACTGCACGGTCAAGCTTGAAGAGCTTGCCGTAGTAGTCCAGCGTCTCGCGGGCGTTTAAGAACGGATAGAGGTATGACTCCTCCGGCAGGTAGCCGATGCGCTTTTTCACAGCGACATCGCTCGGCGGCTTGCCAAAGACGGCCACCCGTCCGGCGGTTTGCTTCAGCAGGCCAAGCATGATCTTAATGACCGTGCTCTTTCCTGAGCCGTTTGGGCCGAGCAGCCCAAAGATCTCGCCCGGACGCACTTCAAAGGTCACGTTGTCAACGGCCTTGGCCCGCGATCGGAGCCAAAAATCCTTGAACGTCTTGGTCAGCGCCTGCACCGCAATCAGCGGTTCCTGTGCGCTTTGCGGGCCGCTCCCGGTACCCATGCTGTTGCCCGTGCTGTTCGCGAGTTGGGCAGCCTTCGGTCCGGCAGCGCTGCGGTTAGATTCGTTGTTGTTTGCCACCATAACCGGGCTCGCTTGTTGGTTCGGGATGCGGATTGGCGTACTCGGCAAGTTTGACTCGCCGGTCGCCCTCCGAGTGGTTCCGGAACTGACCTAATAAAGTAAGTTAAGAAGTAATAAAGTTGAATCAGTTGGGAGTGGAAGTGTTGGTGCTCTTAAAGCCTTCAAACTGCATGCTGTCAAGCTTCTTGAGCCGCTCGCTCTCAAGCCGCTTGACCTCGGCCTCCGTGCGGGCCTGCTCCTGACGCTTGGCGATTTCGGGATCACGATTGATCAGCAGATCGATGAGCTTTGTCGATGGCAGGTTGAAGATCATCACCGAGTCGCGGTTTAGAAACACGCCCAGGGCTTCGGTCCAGTCACCGTTGATGACCACCGATGGATTGACCTTAAACGCCGCCAGCTTGGCATCAAACACCCGAGCATCGGCCTGGGCCCGGCTCACGATGCTGGAGCGATACTGCTGCGATTCGGACAACAGTCCCGCGACACGACCCGTCACCCGGCTTGCAACCGGCTTGCCATCAATTTCAATTTGTCTGCCTTCCATGGCCGCGTTGATTTTCAGCAGGATCGACTCCGCTTCGGCATCCTTCGTCGCCAAGGCCTTGTCGTACCGTTCGATCAGGTCCAGCAGCATCGGCGCCGCCTCGCCGGCCACGTTGGCCAGCGTTTCAGAACGCTCAGTCTGCGCCTTCTCAACCTCGCGGCGGGCATCGGACTGGCTCGACTGCACCGAGGCAAACTTGGTGATCAGGCTCAGCGGGGGCTGGCGCTCTTCCACGTTAAACTGAATGATGTCGATGCCGGAGTTCATGCCATCAAGCGTGCCCTGCGCCAGGCGGCGTGCTTCCGAATCCAACGCCGGGAACTCGCCCTTGCGGCTCGGCTCGGCTTGGTTCTTGTACACCTCATCAATCGTCAGCCGCGCAGCCGCATGCGTGATCCCGCGAATCGCAGCGGCTTTGACCATGTCAGCCTCGGCCTCGGGCGAGATGTTGCGGGCGTTGGCCTTGATGTCGCGCCGCTGGTACTGCACCGTAAACCGCCCGTGGGCCAGGCTCAGGTCGCCAGTCAGCATCGCGCCGTCTTGGGCCGGATCCAGCGTGCCCCGGGCGGAGGCCGCCAGAACCTGCACCGTCTGGTTCTCACTGCCGACGCCAATGGCCGGGAAAAACTGCGTTTTCAGTGACAGGGTTTCAACACCTGTTTTGATCTTGACAATCTCGCCCAGCGGGCGAGGAAGGCTAAACGCAAAGCCGGGGGGCAGGTCATCTGTCTGAACGGCGCCGAGCATCAGGCGGATGCCCTTCTCGCCCGTCTGCACGCTTTGCAGACCGGAAAATGCGAACATTCCAAACAAGCCAAGCATACCAACTTGCAAGATGCGATAGGTAATCCGCAGCGCATCGGCCAGCGACTGATTCGCTGGGTCCATCAAGCTGGCGCTGGATTCACCCAGGCCATCGCGGAGGTTGACCGATGCCGGCCGACGGCGGGTGATGACCATCGCCGGGTTGGCAGCCGGTCCGGCCGCAGGGCTGTCCGGGGGCAGGTTATTTGAAGGAGTCTCTGCCATGATCAGCGGCCTCCCGTTGTTGCTGGCGACTGGGGCGCTGCCGCGGGGGCCGTGCCGGCCCGGGTGGTGTCAAGCTTGGGCAACTCACCGGGCTTCAGGCCTGAGAGCGCACCGGGACGGAACAGGCCAAAGCCGGGCTCGCTGAACGAGAAGACCAAAGTTGTGCGCTTGCTCATGGCCTGCTTCATGAACTCAAGGTTCTTCAGGAATACGGCAAGGTCAGGGTCGGTGTTCTGGCGGGCGTAGAACTCGGCGGCTTCTGAGTCACCCTGGGAGCGGATGACCGAGGCGCGGCCGTCGGCGAAGGCCATGATCTTCTTGGCATCGTTCTCAGCCTGCACGCGAATTTCTTCTGCCTTGGCCCGTCCGGAGTTGATTGCCTCAGCCGCAAGGCGGTTGCGGGTTTGCTGCATGCGGTCGATCACGGCTTTGGAAGTGCTTTCAGGCAGGCGGATGGATGCGATGCCAACGGTCAGCGGTTTCAGGGCGACGCCGATGCTGCTGGTGGTGTCCTTATTTGTGACCTTGCCACGAATAGCCTCGAGAATCTTGGACTCATCCTCGGCCAGCTTGCTGGTGGCGAGATCTGCGGAGACCAGATCACTGAGGTTAAAGCTGCTCAGCTCCGCGAGGCTGGAGCGAAGAAGCTGCTTCAGGTTCTCATCGGCCGTGCGGAAGTGATCCAGAGACCGCGAGCCGCTGTTGCCGTACAACTCGTAGAACCGCAGGGGGTTCTCGACCTGCCAGGTCAGGTACGCCGTCACGATGATCTGGCGGTTGTCGGCCGTGCCGATGGTCTCCGGCCGCGTCTCAACATAGCGAGAGCGCGTGTCGTACTTCGTCACACTCTGGATCGGGTATGGCCACTTCACGCCCAGCCCCGGCTCAGAACGCACCGAGGAATCATCGGCCTTGCCGAAGGTTGTGACAACGGCCTTCTCGGTGAATCGCACCGTGTACGTGGTCATGAAGGCGACAATGAACAGCACAAGCACGGCTGCTACTGCGATTCGTAAAAAATTCTGCACGCGGGAATCTCCTGTTTCGTGCCGGCACACGCGGGTCTCGGTGTGCCGCACTCTGCTGCGACGGCCCCGACAGACCGGGGCAAATGAACTTCAGACGTGAATACTGCGATGAACGAAGAAGAAAAACTGGAAAGCTCAGATCGGTGTCACCCAACACCGCATGGGCCGGTGCAGGGGCAATGAACGAATGGGCTACTTGGGCTGGGCGTTGGAGCCGGTCAGCACGTTGCCGCCGGTGTCAAGGTCTTTGAGGTCAACGGTCACGCGACCGCCGGTGCTTTCATCACTTACTAAGTAAACCCTAGAGTCCTTCATGATTTCGGTGAGAGCACCGAAGTACAAACCAGCCCGGTAAAGCTTGGGGTTAGCGCGGTACGCCGCGAGGCGGGCGTTGTATCCCTCCGCCTGACCACGCTCAGACATGTGACGGATCCAGCGCTGCGCGCGGGCCTGAGCCAGAATCTGACCGGCCCGTCCGCCCGCACCGGCAATCAGAGATTCAATCTTGAGCTCCTGGGCCGCGATGGCCTTGTCATCCTTCTTGCCGTCGCGCAGGGCCACCAGTGATTCAATCTCCGCGGCGATCTTGCGGGCGGTTTCAACATCGCCAGCTGCCGAGACTAAAGCCTCGATCTGCTGCATCCGGCCACGCTCGATGATGTCTTCTTTCTGCTGGATCGAACTGACAACATACTCGTATTTGGCGGCGGCATCCTTCGGCGGGTGCACGCCCTGAATCCCCACAAACACCACATCAATCCCGGCATCCAGCCCGCCGTCCTTGACTGGGCTGTTAATCGCTTTGTCCACCGCCACCATGAGCTTGCGGCTGGCCACAGCGCGGCCCGCACCCACGATTTCATCCTCGCTGATTGTGGCCAGATTCGTCAGGATCTCGCGGCGTGCGCGAGACCGGATCAGGTCCTCACGTGAGTTCTCATCAGCGAAGCGATCAAATTTTTCGACATCGCGGACGCGGTAAATCATCGGAATTTCGACGATCATCAGGGCCAAGTCCTGCTCGCCGCCAGTGGGCTGCGAAAAGCGACTTGCCTGAACAATTACCGGGAACTCTTCGACCTTGTGGTCGTTGGTCCACAAGATGATCGCTGTCTCACGCCGGGGTGCCGGGGTGGCCAGATCGATGCCGGGCACTCCGTCCTCGCTGCCCGCCAGCGCGGTGGACTGAATATCAATAACCTCAAGCGGCCACGGGAGCTTGAAGTGCAGCCCAGGCTCGACCGTGCCAGCCAAGGCCCCGTAGCGAACGCGAAGGCCACGCTCCGCTGGTGAAACAACTGAAATCGTCGTGAGCAGCCACACCACAAACCCGCCCAGTAGCGCGAGCGCCAAAATTGAGCGGGAAAGCAGCCGGTACGCCCACGATCCTGTGACATCAACACCAAACTGGTAGCTGATGGCGTCGCCAATGGTTTGGGCGATGCGGTCCGGTGAGGCAACAAAGCTGAGAATCGGTGAGTCAAACGCCGCCCGCGGCGTCTCGCCAGCCTTGCGGGGCCGGTAGAGGTTCAGCAGGAAGCTCAGGTAAATCTCAACGCCAAGCAATCCGATGGCAATCGGCA
Source organism: Phycisphaerales bacterium (assembly GCA_038231815.1). Classification (GTDB taxonomy): domain Bacteria; phylum Planctomycetota; class Phycisphaerae; order Phycisphaerales; family UBA1924; genus CAILKP01. The sequence goes on along the minus strand of JBBRKQ010000036.1, from coordinate 19,244 downwards.
GGATGATGATCGAGTAACGCAGCCCCGCATCCGTGCCCGCCAGATCAATAAAGTGACCAACCACCAGAAGCACGCCAACCAGCGATGCCGCAACGGCATAGCCCGCGCCGCCGCGAAGATTCGCCCACACGGGCTGCTTGCTCATGCCCGACACAAACCGTGCGAAGATAAATCCAATAACCGCAATGCCCAGCCCGATTGAAATGGCCCAGCCACGCAGCGACGGACGAGCCAACAGGAAGTTGGCAAAGTTGTCTTTATTGGCTTTATCAAAGCCAATCAGTTCAGAACCGGATGCGTAGCGTGAATACGCAAACAGCAGCAGCACTGCGCCCAGCACTAGGCTCACGCCGGGAATCAGGAACCGGTACATCCACGCCAGCCGACGGGCATTGACACGCAGATCCTCCGCGGCGGACTCAAACACCGAGGCCCGACCGCCCTGCGCATCAAGGGCCTCGTTCTCCATTGACTCCAACCGCTCTCGACGATGCTGATCAAAGACGATCGCCAGCGTTATCCACACGGCCAGACCGATGAGGATGAACACGGCGCCAGTAATGGCCATGTGATCCTGAATCGAATTGAACTTGTCATCGATGCGGATCGCAACGCCGATGATCCCGTAAATGTACAGAATCGAGCCAAGAACCGCCTGAATGACGGCTCCAAGTATACAGACAGTGGTTGCTCTTGCGTAAGTTCTGGAATCAGCCTTCATACGCACTCCGTGCGGGTCAGATCAATCAGAAAAAATGGAGGTCAGCCTGTGGCTGTCCGGAAAAAGAACGGCGATGGGTCAGTCAGCGAGAGGAAGGAGCAGGGCGTATCAAGCGGCAGAAAGAAAAAATGAAATGGAGCGAGCAGAGATGGCCGGATCGGTGGCCTAAACGGATTGAGCTTTCGGCAGAACGCCAAAAACGGGGAGCGGACGGTACACCTGCCGATGCGGCGGCGTCGGAAAGACGAAACCGAGATTCAAAGGACAGATGGCACAACAAAACACTTAGGGCTGGCAGCGGACATCGGGTTCGGGGGAGAATTGTGCCAGCCTTTCAGCCCGAGTCCAGTTCAAGCGGACAGATGCGATATATCTCCAAAATAATACTGCAAGAATCTCAGGGGGAACTTCATGCCACATGCAACTCAGTTTCAGATAAGCGACATAATCCTAACAAACCGCGGCCCGGGCGAGAGTTCGGTCGCCGCTCAAACGCTGCTGGGCTCGGAACCTACCCGGACAGAACACCCAGGAAGCGGCTCCACGCTTGCATCGGTACGCTGATCCGGGCGATCGGTTCGATCAATGCGGCAAGCTTGGCCAGCAGCCAGCTCGCCGAGCAAGCCACCGCCTCGCATCTGGCCGCATCTTCACGGTTGCCGGGCGGGTGTCCGCTGGCCGTTTTGCGCCGTGAAGATTTTGGAGTTCGACACCGGACCGGCAAACCTCTACCCTCGCTCCCTCGTAACCCAAGCGTGAGCGGCTGCTACCTTTGCATTCGCGCCTCTGCCGTTCTGGTGGGAGATGCTCTGTCTACCCCCCCCAGTTTCGAGAGCTGCTGCTCAAGTCCGCCGTTCATCTCGTCAGAGATCAAATCGCTTCGCCAAACCGCCCGCCCGCATCTCTGCCGTTGCATCGCCCGCCCGCCGCACCCCAAACCGCCAAGCCCAAACTGGGGACTCGAACCCTGCTGATCAACCATGCTGCTGACCATCGCCCGCATCACATTTCTGGAAGCCGTACGGCAACCCATCTATTTCATCATCACCGCTTTGACAGGTGTGGCGATGTTTTTCACCACTTGGGGCACTGGTTTTTCCATGGGCTACACAGAAGTGGGGGAGGTCTCCGGTGACAACAAGCTCCTGCTTGACCTAGGCCTGGCAACAATTTTCCTTGCTGGCACACTGTTAGCGGCTTTTCTGGCCACATCGGCAATGAGCCGCGAGATCGAAAATAAAACGGTGCTCACTGTCGTCAGCAAGCCCGTTCCCAGGGCCGCGGTAGTCACCGGAAAGTACATCGGCGTTACCGTCGCGGTCCTGGTCGCAACGCTCACCATGGTCGCGTATCTGATGCTGGCAATCCGGCATGGCGTGCTCAGCAACGCCTCGCAGGATGTGGATGGGCCCGTGGTCTGGCTGGGCCTTGGCGGCGCTGTATTTGCAATTGGTCTCGGCGTCTGGGGTAATTTTTTCTACGGCTGGTCATTCGCCCAAACAGCAACGCTCACGCTCTTTCCAGTCATGGTTTTGGCCGCAATCATCGCCACCAGCGTTGGCCCGCAGTGGAATTTCTCCAGCATCCCAAAGATGGGCGACTCATCCCCGACCGTGCCCATGCTGGCGATCCAGTTTAAGCCCGGCGTGCTCGTAGCCGCCTTATCGCTCACAACTGCCATCGCCGTGCTTTGCGCTATTGCCGTCGCCGCCTCCACCCGCCTTGGCCAGGTTATGACGCTCGTGCTCTGTTTCAGCGTGCTGGTCTTGGGCATGCTCACCGGCCCCCTCGTCGGCCGCTTCGCATACGAAAACGCCCCGGTCGCCACGGTCCTGAACACCTCCGCATTCCGCGAGCGAATGGTCGATTTTGAGGCCGTTGGTGATCGCTACATCGTCAATTTGCGATCCGCACCCGGCAAGGTCGTCAAAGTCGGTGATCCGGTCTGGTACGGCGCCTTCCCCAGCGGCTTTGACATGGCCAGTGGCCAGTTCACACCACCCCCGGTCGAGCCCCGCATCAACCCCGAAGAACCCCCGCTGGGTATGGCGCCCGCCATCCTCGTGCTCGCCTCAGATCCCAAACTCGGGCAGCTGACCATCGGCCAAGTTAGCGGCACCAACACTCCCGTTCGCATCCAGCGCCCTCCCCGTGAAGGTGACCATTTATTCCTGACCCCAACCAAGGTGCACCCGTTCGCCATGGTCGTCGCCTCCGTCTTACCCAATTTCCAGCATTTCTGGCTTCTCGATGCCGTAGCCCAAAATCAGGCAATCCCGCTTGGCCACTTTGTGCTCATTATCGGCTATGGCATTTGTCTGGTAACGGTCTTCCTGGCCGCCGCGATCATGCTCTTCCAAGGCCGTGATGTCGGTTAATTTCACAACATCTTAATTCAGGCCCGGGTTCGTTCTATACTCTCCGGAGGCTTCTCTCATCAGAACGGGTCTCTTTGGCCGTTCGCAGCCATGACGAATGCACGGTGCGGCTGGCTTGTCTGTCCTTAATACTCCGCTCTTTGGGATCTTTCTCATGCCATATGACATCTCAGGAAAAGCCACAGGAAAGGCCCCTGCCACAAAGTCCGCAGCACCCAAGAGTTCCGCAGATGTAGTCAAGATTGGCGTAGCCGTGGTCCTCTTGGCCGCCGGCGGCTATCTCATCCTCGCTGAGAACCAGGGTTGGGCACCATTTGGCACTTCTGTCAAGCCTCCGGATCCCATCAGCGACTCCGAGAAACAGCTCATGGACAAGGCCCCAAAGAAGGCGTCCGAAATCCCGAACATCCAGAAGTTCGAAGCCATGCCCGAGAATCAGCGGCCGGTCAAGGCCGGTTCGTAAAGCCAGTCACCTCGTTTTCACCGCGAGCCAAGATCAAGTCGCAGCACTTGCTGCCGATGGCTTGATCCCGACAGATTTTCCACCCAAGTGGGCACTCAATAACAAAACAGCCGTGGCTCACGCCGCGGCTGTTTTTTTATAGTCGTCCTCAATCCCTGCCCCCCAAATCGTTCCTCAGCGCTTGCGAGCGGGCTGCTTAGCCGAACCAATCTTCGACTTCGGCCCAGGCTTCACACCATTGGCATGGGCCCGCGGCGATACCCGACCGTTGGCTCCCGCTCCCCCAGAACCCGCAACGGCGTTCGTCTTGCTGTCGGCCTTGGCCGGGTTCAGGAAGTGCGCATTCTGCACAGGAACCACAATGTGCAGCACCTTCTCAAGCACTTCCGCCGGGCTGCCCATCGCATCAATCTCCGAGACCAGACTGCTCGGGTAGTAGTCCAGCACCGGGAAGGTCTCCTCCTCGTACACCGACCAGCGTTGGCGGATCACTTCCTCCTTCGCATCGTCAGCCCGATTCTCCTTGATGGCACGCCGGCGCAGGCGCTCCATCATCTTTTCTTTATCCGGGCACATCAGGTGCACAATTTGCAGCACATCCAAGTGCTTTGAAAGCAGCTTGGCCTGCGAAACATTCCGCGGAATCCCGTCAAGTACCAGCAAATCAACGTGCGGCTTGTAAATCGCCAGCACCGTTCGCGCGTGCATGTTCTGATGCCACATCTGAATCGTCGCATCATCCGGCACGAGCAGGCCCTTTGATGAAAACTCCATGAACGTCCGCCCAAGCTTGGTTCCCATATCAAGCGAGCGAAAAACCTCGCCGCATGACAGGTGATAAAACCCAGGCACAATGCCAAGAATCTTGCCCTGTGTTCCCTTGCCAGCGCCCGGGGCTCCGAAAAGCAGGATTGTCTTGTAGCGGGACATCGGTGGTCTCCAAATCTTCAAAGAGCGGTTAGGATCAGTTCATGTAAGCGGTTTCGCGACGCCAGTCTGCTCAAACCGAAGCCGAACAGCACTCCGGAGCAGGCGAAGGTACGTCCCATTTCGAACTTCCGCCAGTCGTTCACCAAACTTCATGCCCCACATTTGTAAATTGCGTCTCCAAACTCGGTCCGCACGGCCCCCGGTCATCGGCAGTTGTCTCGCCTGTATTCATCCAAGCGCTCTATCCAGCTCATGGCAAATTCAGCGGACCCTCTGTGTGCATGATCTTGCCCAAGAACCATTCAAACAATGGTTTGGCAAGCACCACAATCACGCATCCAATCGCCAGTGACGGCCCAAACGGCAGCGTCCGCCGCGGCCCGCTCCTTGATGCAACCGCCGCAATCAGCGTCCAAGCCAGCCCTACAAAGGCAGCAGTAAAAAACGTCAAAATCGCATCAATCCACCCCATCGTCGCCCCCACAGCAGCCAGCAAGTGAACATCGCCCAGTCCCATTGCCTCTTTGTTAAACCCGATGGACCCCAGAATCCGAACCAGCCAAACCAGGCCGCCACCGACCAAATAGCCCAGCAGCACGCCGCCAAGCACGTTTAGCCAAAGCGGCGGCATCGTTGCCGTCGCAATCGCCCCGCCTGACATCGTCACGACCTCGCCAACTGGAGGTGCCATTGCCGCCGCGAGGGTTCCTCCCAGCCATGCCAGCAGCCCGCACGGTGCCAGAAACGCCAGTTCCTTCACCATCTCCCGCCGGGCATGCGGGTACGCCGTCCACAACATGGTCGGATCCACCCCGCTGATGACAGCAACGCTGCCAACATCCTCCGGCGATGCTGCCTTCGCCGCCATCTCAGCCTCAACTCGGGCGGTTTCCGCTTTCTCCCACTCTTCGTAATCTGAGAATGAACGTCCTATAACTTTTAACTTCAGCAGCACCAGTGCCAGCCCGATTCCCAGGCTCCCTCCAAGTGCCGCCCCAAGCCACCACCACGAGCCCACCGCGGTTTGGCCTGCTCCCGTCTGCTCCCCAAGCACAGTCGCCGGCGTTGCAATCGCCCACACCCACTCCGTACCCCGCAGTGAGAACAAGTCACGCGAGGTCAGTTGAATGTACAAGGCCCACAGCGGGTGCACCACCAGCGCAAAGGCAGTCGCAAACCACGGCAACACCAGCGGAATCGTAAAGCTCTTCAGGTCCGTCAGCGTCATCGCCACCAAGCATGAAAACAGGCTCAGCACGGTCAGAAAAATCGGCCAGGTCGCGCCAAACCCGCTCATCGCCCACTCGGGCTTAAAACTCGCCCAAGGCAGGCCAAACGGAGACTGCCCGTAATTTGGCAAGGCATACCACAACGCGGCAGTCGTCGCCCAAAGTAGCGCAACAAACGCTTCAATAATCGGGTACTGCGAGCTGATCTTGCTCCGACAAAACCGACACTTACCCCGCAGCAGGATCCACCCCAGAATCGGAATGTTCTCGCGCCACGTCAGCTTGGTATCGCACATCGGACACCGTGATGATGGTGTCACGCAGTCCATCCCCAGTGGCAGGCGATACGCCAGCACGTTAATCAGCGAGCCAACACACGCCCCAAACATGAACGTCCAGAACACCGGCATCCAATCGCCAAGCCAGATGATGAATTGAGTATTGTCCAGAGCGAGCGTCCTTGCTCAAGGTGTTACGACAGGTCAAAAGAGTGCTAGGGCAAAGGCTACAAATCACGGGGCGGTGGTGCGAGGCTGCGGGTGGTCAAACACCCCGCAAGGCATCATTTCTGATCTCGCATCTCGGCCGAGAGGTCCGCAAACCGCTGCTCGGTCTGCGTCAATATCTGCCGGCAATGCTTCACCAGCCGCACACCATGCTCGTAAGACTTCACGGCGTCCTCCAGCCCAATCTCGCCAGACTCAATCCGATCGATCAGCCCCTCCAGCTCCGACTGAGCCTGATCGAACGAAATCGTCAGCGGCGCTGCGGTGTCGGTTTCCGTTCGTTTGCTGGTGTTGCCGGCCTTTGGTTCTGATGCACCATCGCTCATGGCTCATCGTTCGCACGCCATTGCCTCGGGGCGCGTCAAAGCCGCCTTCTGCGGCAAGGTTTCATGTGCTGGCCGGGTTCCGCTATCAGCTCTGTCAACTCCATCAGCCCCAGCCGCCCCCGCCGCCCCGTTCGCAATCGGCACGTGCCCGCCAGAGAATCCAAGTGGTGGCAGCGGCCCGGTGATCCGCACACTCACACCCTCCGCTCCAGCTGCCGCCCGAATCAGCCCAATCGCCTCACTGCCGCATGCACGGTCAACCAGCACGCACACTCCTCCACGGCCAATCGTCTCCGTCGGCGCTTCATGAACAGTCGCAATCGCCCGTTTCCCCAGAGCTAGCCTCACAATTCGCTCCGCCGTTTCCGCATCATCGCCGCCCGCGGCCGCAAAAAACTCCCGTTTGCGACCCAGCAAGAATCGCCGGCCAGCAGAAGCATCCACATTCCCCGCCACACCCTTCGGCTCCCCGGCAGTGCCGCCCGTCGCCGTCCGCACCACCGGTGAGGTCAATCGCACAACCAGTTCTACCCGGTGTCCTACCAAATCCAGCACGCCAGCGAGATGCTCTTGGCGGCAGCTCAAAAACCGCTCAATCTCGCCTTGATCATCCGCTGCCTGCCCAAAACGCATCGGCACAATCGCCCGGCCAAGTCCCAGTTGCTTCAAAGCTTCAAGCCACTTCGCAAGGTTCGGCCGCGTCGGGTTCAGTTGCTCCGGTGAAAATTCCGCAACCACAGCCGCGAGTTCCGCAGCGCACACCAGCCGCCACGCCGTGCTCCCCAGCACCTCGCGCAGGCAATCCCCGGTCGCATCTTGGCGGGCCTCGGTCTCACGCATGATGGCCACCACAGTCGGCGCTGTCATGCCGCACCCGCCCCGGCAAATGAGTACGCGGGCATCGGACCAAGCAGCTCAATATGGCAGCCAAGTGGCTCAATACAGCCCGCCAGCGCATCAACCGCCCGGTCAAACTCATCAATCGCGGATCGCTCAACCAGCGCCGCTATCGCCAGCAGTGGCTCCATGCTCCCTTCAGCTTTTCTGGCTCGGCCCGGCACCATCCCACGCAGCCACGGCGGCGCTTGCAGCAGCAGCCCCGCTGCGCCCTCCTGCACCTGCTTGTTCAGCCACGGCACCAGCTTTGCCGCAGCATCCTGCTCACGTTTTCGCCGCATCAGGTACGCGGCCCCGCTCCCACCGCCAGGGTTCGTTTCTTGCATGAACGCCTTCATCGCCGCCGGCCGGTCAAACACAATCCGCACGCCGTACTCATCTGCCCCCATCGTCAGCTCTGTAAATGCCAGCAGTTCCGCCGCACGCTCACCTGCCAGCCGCAGCACCGCCGCATCATCAGCCAGAAGCGTCCCAAATCGGCAAGGCATCACAGGTCCGTGCTTCAAAGCCTCCCGCAAAATCCGCTCATGAGCCGCCGCCCGTGGCCCAATCCACGACACATCGGCCAAGTTCGCCTCACCTACCGGGCCAACAAACTCGCCTGAACTGATGGGCACAACAATCACAGCCGCATCACCGCTTGCCTTGACAACCGGCTTTGCCCCACCAGGCCACACCAGCTCGCCAAGGCTCTCGCCTGCCGCAGCCCCGTACCCGCACGCTAGCAGCCCCACAATGTACCACGCTTGGCCAGCGCCAAGCCCGAGCGCTTCCGCGGCGGCAGCACCAGCATTGGCCGCACCAGCATTGGAAGCACCGGCAGGTTGGGCTAATTCAACAATCACCGGTGCAGTATCGGCTCGCGAGTCAAATCGGCTTGTCCGGCAATCAGGCCGCCCCAAGGGGTATCCACCCCAGTCGCTGGCAGTGTGGGTAAGGCCGCTCGCCCTCGACCCCATCGCGTTCGGTCTGGTTGTTCTTCTTGTGCGCACAACCACATCCCGGCCCACCACACGCCGTACCGTCGCACAGCATGAACCCTGCCCCACACCTGAGCCCTGCCCACCCCGGCGTCCACGGTGGTCCGCACACCGCACCATCGGCGGGCACCTCCGCAATCAGCCAGCCGCCGCCCGGGCTGATGGTGGAAGTCGCCTGGGAAGTGTGCAACCAAGTCGGTGGCATTTATCAGGTGCTCAGGAGCAAGGCTCCGCTCATGGTCCAGCGCTGGGGTGAGCGCTATTGCATGATCGGTCCGTACAACGCTCAGTCGGCTGCTTTAGAGTTTGAAGAGACCACGCCCACAGGCTGGATCGGTCGTGCTGTCCAAGCCCTCAAGGCAGAGGGGCTGCACGTCCGGCACGGCCGGTGGATGATCAGCGGCAAGCCTCGCACGCTGCTGATTGAGCACTGGCAAGGCTTTGACAGTCTCAGCCAAACCAAGTTTCGACTCTGGAACGACCACAAAATCAACTTCCCATCGGGCGACAGTCTCATCGATGGTGTCGTGAGTTTCTCCGATGCCGTCCGCCGCGTGTTTGAGAAACTAGCCGAGCACGCCACCAGCGGGCCAACCCACGCCGGCGTTCCCGCTGGCCAGCGCCCGCCAATTCTGGGCCATTTCCATGAATGGATGGGCGGGCTGGCGATTCCCATGATCCGCCACCAGCAGTTGCCCGTCGGCATGATCTTCCAGACCCATGCCACACTGCTGGGCCGCTACATGGCAAGCGGCGATGAATGGTTCTACGACCGCCTCGCCTGGGGCACGATCGATCAGGAAGCCGAAGCAAAGCACTTCAACATCGAGTGCCAGCACAAGATCGAGCGAGCGTGCACCCACGCCGCTCATGTCATGACCACCGTCAGCTCTATCACCGGTGAGGAATGCTCCGGACTGCTGGGTCGCGCTCCCGACGTTGTCCTGCCCAACGGCCTCGACATCCAACGCTACAACGTCGGCCATGAGTTCCAAACCCTCCACGCCCAGTGCAAAGAAAAAATCCATCGCTTCACGATGGGCCACTTCTTCCCGTCGTACAGCTTCGATCTGAACAAAACCATCTACGTGTTCACCTCAGGTCGATTCGAGCCTCGCAACAAAGGCTTTGACCTTTGCCTCGAGTCCATGGCCCGGCTCAATGCAGAGCTTAAAGCCTCCAATCTCGGCATCACCGTCGTTTTCTTTATCATCACAAAGCGTCAAACGCGATCGCTTAACCCCGCCGCACTGCACACCCGCGGCGTTGTCAATGAGTTCCGCCGCGTCACCGATGAAATCATGTCATCAGTCGGCGAAAAGCTCTTTAAACTCGGGGCCACCGGCGCACGCGTGAACCTTGATGATCTCGTCGAGGAACACCAGATCCTCCGCTACCGCCGAGTGCAGCAGGCCATTAAGGTCGACCGCATGCCCCCCGTCACCACCCACATGATCGATGATGACGGCGCTGATCCAGTCTTAAACTCCATCCGCGACCTGTGGATGTTCAACCGCCAAGATGACCCCGTCAAAGTCGTTTACCACCCCGATTTCATCAACCCCACCAACCCCCTCTGGGGCATGGAGTATGACGAGTTCGTCCGCGGCTGCCACATGGGCATCTTTCCATCTGCCTATGAACCCTGGGGCTACACCCCGCTGGAGTCCATCGCCATGGGTGTGCCAGCAATATCCAGCGACCTCGCCGGCTTCGGTTCCTACGTCGCGGACATGAACCGCGGCAACGATCGGCCCGGCATGGCGGTCATCCGCCGCCGCGGCAAGCCCTTCCACGAATCTGCCGCCGAACTCACCCGCGTGATGATGGACTTCTGCCGGCTTGACCGCAGAGGCCGCATCGCGCTGCGAAACCAGGTTGAGGCCCAAAGTTGGAACTTTGACTGGTCCGTGCTCGGCACCGAATACATCAAGGCTCAGGATCTGTGCCTCCAGCGGGCGTTTGGTATCACGGCCTGATCCATCCCGGCCAAACGCCTTTACTACGCGTTTACTCAGCCGTCATCTCTCCGCGGGCCCATCGTGAGCATTTGCTTATCAGCTCCTCCTTGAGAATCGGCTTGGTCGTGTAATCATCACACCCAGCTGCCATGCACTTCTCGCGTTCGCCGCTCATGGCATGCGCCGTCAGTGCAATCACCGGTACGGTGCAGCCAGCTGATTTTATCGCTCTCGCCGCTGCGTACCCGTCCATCACCGGCATTTGCATGTCCATCAGCACCACATCAAACGGCACGGGCGCCATCGCAGCTGCATCACCATGCTCCCCTTGCGTCAAGGCTTCCAGGGCCAGCTTGCCGTTGCCCACAACCGTAACTTCCGCTCCCCCGCGGCGAAGATGATGGCAAATCAGCCTCTGGTTGTCCGGGCCATCCTCCGCCAGCAGTATCCGCAGGCCAAGCAGCGGTGTTGCAGGCTTCTCGATCGATGGCGCGGCAATCTCCGCCGCCGGCCCCGAGCCTGCAAGGCCCATCGTCGTAGCGGGTTCATCGTCACCAGGTGTGTGCACATCGGCGGCTGCGGCCCTGCTAATTGGCATGCTCAGCGTAAAGACGCTGCCGGCGCCCGGCGTGCTGGTTGCGGTGATGGTTGCCTTCAGCGCCTCCGCCAGCCGTGCGCTGATCTGCAGCCCGAGCCCGGTGCCGCCGAATCGCCGTGTTGTGGAGGTATCCGCCTGCGTGAACGCCTCGAACAACTTGCCAACATGCTCGGCCTCGATACCGATACCGGTGTCCACGATGGCGATGCGAAGGCTCGGTGCCTGCTCCGTGCCAGCGACCGATGCCACAATCTGAACTGTGCCCGTCTCAGTGAATTTCACGGCGTTTCCGGCAAGGTTCATCAGTATCTGTCGGAGCCGAACCGGGTCACTGGAAATTGAAAGCGGCACCGGTGTGTCATAGCGGCTCGTGAGCACTAGATTTTTTCCAGCGGCCCTCACCCGCAGCAGCGATACAACCTCCTCGATGATCTGCACCGGGTCAACGGCGATGCTCTCGACAATCATCTTGCCCGCCTCGATCTTTGACAGATCAAGTATGTCATTAATCAGCGTGAGCAGATGCTGTCCGTTTCGCAGGATCGTTTCTACCGCTTCAACGCGTGCCTGCGGAGCCCGAGTCAGATCACCGTCCTCCATGAGCACATCCGCGTACCCCATAATCGCCGTCAGCGGCGTCCGGATTTCGTGGCTCATATTTGCTAAAAACTCGCTTTTTGATCGGCTCGCCGTCTGTGCAGCCCCGAGCGCTTCAATCAGCCGCCGCTCGTTCAGCACACGCTCGGTCACGTCCATCACCGTGCCAAAGAGCCCTGACAAAGCGCCAAGCGAGTCCATACGCGGACGGCCCGTCGCGTGCAGCCAGTGCTCGCCCGGGCCCCTCCTTCGCAGTGTTAGATCGTACGATTTTTTCTTCTTAATCGCTTCATCGATCGCCTCCGACAGACGCTGCGCGCTGCTGGCTTCATACGTGGCAATCATCCGCTGGAGGTCCGGTTCGCCCGCGGCCGGGTCCACCTCAAACAGCCGGAAAACCTCGCGTGACCATACCACGTTGCCGCTGTGAACATCCCACGACCAGTGCCCTAGATGCGACAGCCGCTCTGATTCCTCAAGCCTTTCCAGCCGCTCGGCGGCCGCACGCTCGGCGGTGCGGCGGTCCTCCACATCCATACAGCTTCCAATGAAGCCCAGGAACGCACCAGATTCTCCGAAGCGTGGCACGCCACGATCAAGAATCCAGCGGTGTTGCCCATCGTGCCTTCGCAGGCGGTACTCCATCTCAAACGGCTCGCGATTGTCAAAGCATTTGGTGTAAATCGCAATGCAGCGTTGCAAATCTTCCGGGTGCACGCCAGTTGCCCACCCATCGCCCTGCTCCTGCTCCAGGGTGCGACCAGTAAATTGCAGCCAAGTTTTGTTAAAGAAGAAACACCCCTTGTCCAGCCCCGCAATCCATAGCAGCACCGGAGCGTTGTTTGCCATCACCTCAAACCGCGACTCGCTTTCAGAAAGCCGCTCGGCCGCGGCATGCTGCTCATCAACGATCATCATCACCCCTGAAATGGCCACCGGCTTACCCGCTCCGTTCCATCGGGTAACCTGCCCCACGCATCGCATCCACATCCACGCCCTCGCGCCGGTCAAGGCCCGAAACTCTGTGTGAAACGAAGTAGTATGCTGCGCCAAATGCGACTCAATACTCTGCCGCACACGCCCTAGGTCATCAGGGTGCACCGTGTCAAACAAGGCGTGCGAGGTACCCCCGGGGGTCGCGGGAACCTGGCCGAGCAGTCGCCAAATGCTTTCCGCGCCCTTCACCTCGTTGGTTTCCAGATTCCACTGCCAGAAACATGCTCCGGCCGTCATCAGCACGAGTGAAATTTCCTCGTCCCGCTGTCCAAGCGTCTCATGCAATTTGTGCTGGTCAGAATTGTCCGTCAGCACAACAACAAAGCCGCTCAGCCTTCCGATGTTGTCGATTTGGGGCTGCATGTCAAGCTCAAACCAGCGGGGTGCACTCGTCGCACCGCAGATCAGTACCGCACACCGCACGCCCTGAGCCCGGTTCGCTGCCTGTTCCAAACGACTGATTACTTCCTCATCAGCTCCTCGCATCCGCAGCGCCGCTTGTATGGAGAGATTTTCCGTTTGGGCAGCCTCTATCCCTGTAAGCTCTGCCACCCCAGCGCTCACCCACGTAATGTGCAGCGATTGACTCAAGATAAGCACAAACTGCCCTGAACCCCCAGCGCTTTTACCCGACCACCCCTTCTCTAGTTCATCCCGATGGTCCTGCGAGTGTCCCATATTACGTTTCTCTTTTCCACACGATGCGGTTCGCCCCAGCGCCATTGTGAACAGCGGCACCGAACAACGAACCACCTATTGTCACGTGCTACTTAAAATCCGAGCGACGCGATAGGATCGATCAATCATTGCTTAGGATGTAAAAGGCCCTCCCGACTTGGACAAATCACTCAGAGCAGCCGTGGCTCGAGAACAAAGCCGATGACACCAAGCTAGGTGTATTTTGATATTAGGTCACCAAATTCGCACGAGCCAACCCTTCGAGGGAACATTCCGTAGAGATCTATCCTTTACAGCCCTCGCCTCTACACTGTAAACCTCCCATGCCCCACGCCGATCATCATCTTCGCTGCCTCGAGGTCTGGAGTGATAACGGTGCCGCTGCCCACGGGGTCTCCATGCCCGGGCTCGATGTCTCAGTCTTCGCCCGGCCCCACGGCGCTACTGCCGGCTCGCACGCAGCAGCCGCCTCCAGCAGCGCAGATCGTCGCGATGCCGAGGGTGGCGATGTCCACTACGTCTCCTCGTGTGGCACCGGCAGAATCAGCCGCATCCTCGTGGCCGATGTCGCCGGCCACGGGCCCAAGGTCGCCAGTCTCGCCCGCGTCCTACGCGACCTCATGCGCCGCCACGTCAACACTGTCAACCAAGCCGGTTTTGTTGAGCGCATGAATACCGAATTCACCTCCGCCGCCGCAGATTCTGGCGGCCGCTTTGCCACCGCCATCGTGGCCACGTATTGGGCGCCAACATCGTATTTGGTTGCCTGCAACGCCGGCCACCCAAGGCCGCTGGCCTACAGCAAACGCAGCCGCAAGTGGACAATCCTCACCGGCACCCACGCAGGCACCGTCGAGGCGGCCTCACCAAGCGATGCGGACGATCTCGACGGTGTGAGCAACCTGCCGCTGGGCATTCTTGATGACACCAAGTACACCCAGTTCGCCGTGCGCCTTGCCACCGGTGATCTGGTAGTGCTCTACACCGATGCACTCTTGGAATGCCGCACGCCCGAGGGTGCCATGCTCGGTGAGGAGGGCCTGCTCGCTTGCCTCGAAGGTCTGCCCACCGATGACCCCGGCGCCCTGCCCCGCTTGCTGTACGATGCCGTCATGGCCCGCTGCGGCAGCGATCCGGATGATGATGTCACCGTAATGGTGCTCGCCGCCCGGCCCGGACCTTCGGCAGCACCCTTTGCTTCACGGCTCTGGGCCAGCGTGCGGCTGATTGGCCTGCTCGCTGCAGCCGTCGCCGCCCATGCAGGCATCGGCAACCCCAGCAACCGAGTCGTGCCTTGGCCTGAGTTTTCATGGGCCAACCTTGCCGGCGGCATCGTGCCAGCGTTCGGGCTCACCCTCGGCAAAAAAGCAAAAGGCCTGCACGAGCTCTAAGGCCCCGGGGCTCGCACCGTCAAACACTTGAAATTCACCCCCAAAGCCTCACCGGGCCTCCGCTTTCCCGTTCCAATTTCCCTGCTGCCCAGCTATCGTTCGGCCTCTCGCAAAATCCCACCTTTGTGATCGTCTAACCGCCCCAAACGGACCGCACGAGTTTGAAGCACGACCAACTATCTGAGTCTCAGCCTCCGCCCGCAATCTCCCCGGCCGAGCGCTCCTTTGCTCCAAACATCGTCATAGATCCCATGGGCCTCGATGCCTCTGAAGAATGCGCCAGCACCGATCCCGTCCGTTTTGCTCCCGGAAAATCCGATCCGCTCCAGCCCGATGACCAGGTCATCAAATCCGGACGCCTCGCCGGCCTTGGCATGGGCGCCGCCGTCGTTGCCGTCGCATGGCCAGTCCTGGCAGAGAGCCTGCTCAACTCGCTCGTCGGCCTTGTTGACACAATCATTGCCGCCGGGCTCTCACAAGCCGCAACCGATGCCGTGGGCGGCGCTGCGTACATGCTCTGGTTCCTCGGCCTTGTCACCATGGCCATCGGCGTCGGGGCAACCGCTCTGGTCTCCCGCGCCATGGGTTCGGGCCGCATCGCCGTTGCTCGGGCCGTCTTTGGCCAGTCCTTCGCGCTGGCCGCGGGTGCCGGCATCATCTTGGCCATTGGCATCTACTTGGCCACCCCATTTCTCAGCGGCCTGCTCTCTATGCAAGGCCCCGCCGCGGCGGAGTTTCAACGCTACCTCCGCACCATGTGCATCGGTGTGCCCTTTTCCACCATAATGTTCGCCCTTATGGCCTGCAGCCGCGGCGCGGGTGACACGCTCCGCCCACTCTGGGCCATGGTCGTCGTCAACCTCGTCAACCTTGCCGCCGCGTGGCTTTTAGCCGGTGGAGATCTTCGCCTCGCAGGGTTCGAGATTCCAAACCCTGTGAACCTGCATCTCGGCGTCGTCGGCATCGCACTGGGCACCTCGCTGGCCCACTGCGTCGGCGCGACCATGATGACAATCTTCTTCCTCCAAGGCCGCAGCGGCGTCGCCCTGCAGCGCTTCTGGATGTGGCCCCACGGAGTCACCATCCGCCGGATGGTCCGCCTGGGCCTCCCAAACTTTGCCGAAACCTTCGGCATGTGGGTCGGCAACCTGCTGGTGGTCGTCATGGTCGGCTGGCTCGCTGCAGATTCCGCCGTCGCCGCGGCCGCCGCGGGCAACACCAGCACCGACTCCGCCGGCCTGATCGGTGCCCACCTCATCGGTATCCGCATCGAGGCCCTTTCCTTCCTCCCCGGCTTCGCCATGGGCGTCGCCTCTGGTGCGCTCGCCGGGCAATATCTCGGCGCCAGAAGGCCCGACTTAGCGCGCCGGGCCGCATGGCGCTGCGCGCTCATCGCCGCCACAATGATGGGCACGATGGGCATCGTCTTCGTGCTCTTTGGCAAGCAGGCCGTGGGGCTCATCAGCCAGCAGCCCGCCCACTTGGCCCTCACGCCCCAATTGCTCTTCATCACCGGGCTGGTGCAGGTGCCCTTCGCCCTCTCCATCGTGTTCCGCTCCACCATGCACGGCGCCGGAGATGTGCGGGCAGTGATGATCATGACCTGGCTGAGCACCTGGGGCATCCGCCTGCCGCTCGCCTTTATCGTCAGCGGCGCCAACATCCACCTGCCCGAATCCTTCGCTGCCCAGCTTGGCTTAGAGTCCGCGATCATCCCCAACCCCAGCCCACTCGCTCTGGGCCTGCCAGGACTCTGGATGGGCCTGTGCGGCGAGATCGTCTTCCGCGCCATCATCTATGGCTGGCGATTCCTCGGCGGGCAATGGGTGAGGGCCAAGGTGTGATGGCCCGACGAACTGCCGATCCCGCTCGCCGATTCGCGAACCTCAATGCGATCTTGCGCGAACCCACCGGCGCGTTTTACGGCGACGGTGCGAACGAGCGCGGCGAGCACACGGCCAAGTTGTACCGCTACATCCTCTGGCGCACCTGGAATCCAGACCTCCCCCGCATCGGTTTTCTATTGCTAAACCCCAGCACCGCCACCGAGCACGTGCTGGACCCAACCCTCACCCGTTGCCAGAACTTCGCCAAGAAGTGGGGGGCCGGCGGCATGGTCGTCGCCAACATCTTCGCTCTGAGATCAACCGACCCAGCCGCCCTCAAAAAAATCGCGGATCCCATCGGCCCCGACAACGACGCCGCCATTACCGCAGTCTTGGCCACCTGCGGCCGAGTGCTCGCCGGCTGGGGCAACCACGGCCGCATCCTGGCCCGCCACGACCAAATCACCAAACTCGTCCGAGACCTGCCGCCACACCGACAAAGCGATGTAGTGTGTTTCGCGGTCACCAAATCCGGCGCACCAAAGCACCCGCTCTACATAGCCGCCGACACCGCAGTGATCCCGTGGCCACCGAGTAACAGCTAACGCCGTCATCCCAGCATTGCCTTCCGTGGCATCGCCATTCCTGGCGATGTCTTTGTTGCATCCCCCAGCGCACCAGCCGCCAGTTCCACCAACTCCTTATCCAAACCCGCCGGATCTCGGCACACATGAAACCGCCACTGCCCATGCTCCTTGGCATTATTCACCGCATCCACCCAGCGCCGCGCTGCATGATGCTTCGCCACGGTCTTGGCGTCCTCAAAGCCCTTCACCTCAAACAGCAGCGTGAGGCCAGACTTCAACCGTACAATAAAATCTGGCTCGTAGTTGTGGTCCACGCCCTCAAACTCGTACGGAATCAGTAGCCCAAGGTGGTCGTTTCGCACATACCGCTCCACAAGATCCGATGCCTCCAGATAAAACGTCGTGCTTGCCTCCCATGCCGCAGTATCCAGCACCACCTGATTCACGTGGCTCTTGCTGGTCCCGTGGCACGGCCGCGTGGTGGTAAACTCCACATCGGCAGATGTTCCCACCGGCTTGTACCGGTTCAGCACCGGAAGCAGCGGCGGCTCTCCTTCCGCCTCATCCGGCACAATCGCATCACACAAGTATCCCACCATCCGCCCCACATACTTCTCCAGCCCCAATTCCCGCTCATCAACGTTCTTAAAATTCACCTTGCGGCGCACGTACGCATCCACATACTTCAGCACCTGCGGAAATAACTGATGCCGTGACTGCAACCGCATCACACGTGCCTTCGCATCCCCGCCGCTGCCCGCATCGGTAATCAGCCGGGCCACCGTCAGCCGGGCGATCTGAAACTTAATCGCCGCCAAATGCGTGTGCTCGTAATACGTCTCGCGATCCTGCTCAACAAAGCCAAACGTCCCCACCTTTGAGAGCGCCCCTTCCTGATACCCCACCGTCGGCTGCAAAAACGTCGCCGTCGGCTCCCGGTTCGGCTCAATCACCAGCAGGTCCATCGCATCCACATCGCACCGAATCAGGTTCTTCTTCAGCGCAAACGCGTACCCCTCCACAACCGGGAATCGAATCTCCAACGCTGCCCGCTCCGGCATCGCCTTAACATGATTCTTCGGCTTGTCCTCCGGCTGCTTCTGCCCCGCCGGCCTTCCCTTAAACGGAATCACCGTAAACGGAATGCCGTACACGTCCACATACTCCTCGCTCAGCAGTCCCGTCACCTTGTCCGGCGTGTAGTCCATCCGCCGCAAGCCTCGCCCCACCACCTGCTCGCACAGCAACTGGCTGCCAAACGCACGCAAGCCCAGAATGTGCGTCACGTTGCTGGCATCCCAGCCCTCCGTGAGCATCGCCACCGAGACCACGCAGCGCACATGCTCACCCGGCTCCCCCCGCTTGCCCACGGTGGCCACCACCCGCCGCAGCGCCTCGGCAGCATCTTTCCGTGACAGGCTCGGGTCCTCGCTCTCCGCCTTTGAGAGCAAGTCCGTGTCAATCCGAATCGTCCGCTTCACCGTCGCGGAGTTCTGCAGATACTCCGGAAAAATCGCTCCATTCCCATAACTTATCTTCTGCTTGACCTTGCCCCTGCCCTTCTTTGGTGCTTCGGCCACTTCCTCCGCATCGTCCTGCCCTTCGGCTGCTTCCACTTCCGCCACATCCTCCGCCGTCACCGTTTCCACTGCCTCCTCACCGCTTATCTTGCGATAAAACACCTCCGCAATGTCCACGTTATCGCACACAATAATCATCACCGGCGGCACCTGCAACTGCCCCGGTGTTGCACCCTCCATCTGCCCAAAACGCTCCACCCACTGCCCCGCAAGTTGGTGGAGCGCTGCCTCCGCTTCCCGGTACACTACATCCGGCTTCGGTTTCTTGCCCTTGCCCGGCAAAAAATCACTCGCATTGGTCAGCCCATCTTTGATGTTCTGCCACAGCTTAAAATATTTCGCCTCCGGTCGTCCCGTCGTGTCACTCACCGGCAAACGCGGAATCTTCACGATCCCGCTCTCGATCGCATCCACCAATCCAAAGTCGCTCACCAGCCACGGAAACGGGCTCCCCTCCGAGTACCCGCTCCCAGCGATGTAAAACGGCGTGGCCGACAAATCCACGCACAGCGCAATCCCCGGTTTGCCCTTCGCTCCAATTTGCCCACCCTCAAAATTATTCAGCTTGTCCAGCCCCTCAACCCACACCGTCGCCTCCTC
>JBBRKQ010000035.1:0-37917 GCA_038231815.1 Phycisphaerales bacterium | reverse complement strand
GCCCTTGAGCACCTTCAGCTTGCCGTCCTGCATGAGCGTTCGCATGCCCGCGGCGATGGCCGCCGTACGAATCTTCGAAACCGGCTCCTGCTTGAAGGCCATTTCCCGGATCTCGCTGTTCATGTTCATCATCTCAAAGCACGCCTTGCGGCCTCTGTACCCCACATTACCGCAAGCCTCGCAGCCCACGGGCTTGTTCACCCGCCCGCGCGCCTCCTCCATGCTGCAGTCAATCAGCTTCAGATATTTGGGGTCCGGATCCGGGTCAACAGCGCGGCACTTCGGGCACAGCACGCGAATAAGCCGCTGGGCCATAATCGCCTGAATGGCCGACGCCACTAGGAACGGCTTGACACCCATGTCAATCAGACGGGTGATCGCACCCGGCGCATCGTTGGTGTGCAGCGTACTGAACACAAGGTGACCCGTCAGTGCGGCCTGAATCGCAATTTCCGCCACTTCACGGTCACGGATTTCACCAACCAGAATAATGTTCGGTGCCTGACGCAGCATGGACTTCAGAATCACGCCAAAGGTCAGCCCAATCTTCTCACGAATCTGACACTGATTGATACCCGTAAAGTTGTATTCAATTGGGTCCTCAGCCGTAATGATCTTGGTATTGGGCTTGTTTAGCACATCAAGTGCCGAGTACAGCGTCGTTGTCTTGCCCGAGCCCGTCGGGCCTGTGACCAGGAAAATGCCGTTGGGCCGCCGAATAATGCGGTTAAAGTTGGCGAGGTTGTCATCCTCAAAGCCAAGGTTTGACAGACCGATCTTCACCGAGTCCGGTCGCAGCACGCGAAGCACCATGGACTCACCGTGGTAGCAAGGGCAGGCCGACACGCGGAAGTCAATCGGCGTTTCATCCACCTGAATCTTGATGCGCCCGTCCTGCGGCACCCGCCGCTCCGAGATGTTCATCCCCGACATCAGCTTCATACGCGACAGAATGCTGTTCTGCATGCGCTTGGGCAGGTTGTCACGCTCCAAACACACGCCGTCGATGCGGTACCGCAGCCGCACCCGGTCGCCCATGGGCTCCAAGTGCAAGTCCGATGCCCGCATCTTCACGGCCTCAACCAGCATCCTCTGCACCAGCCGCACAATCGGGGCATCATCGCCCACAATGTCGATGGACTTGTCAACTGATTTATCGACCGACTTGTCAATCGACTCGGAAATCAGTGACTGCGTCGGGTCAACCGCCTTGGGCCCCTTGCCCCCGCCTGCCGCCCCGTTCATTCCCTCAATAAACTTCTTGATCTGGGTGCGCGATGACAGCCGCAAGTCAAGCTCCGCGTTCAGCCGGAACCGAAGCGTGTCCTGCAAGTCCAGATTATTCGGATCATGCACAATCAGCTGCAGCCTGCCACCGGCCTTGCCCATCGGCAAAATCAGGTGCTTTTTAATCAAATCCTCCGGGATCAGCTTCACATCAACCTTCGAGCTCACCATCGGATTGGACAGGTCAATGTACTCAAGCCCGAACTGATTCGCCAGCGCCTTGGAAATCTGCTCTTCTGGAATCCCCGCTTCAATCAGCGCATCGCCCAGTTTCTTTCCCGCCGCTTTGGCCTTCGTCGCCGCCGCCTCAACCTGGTCCTGCGTGGCGGCTCCCCAGCCAACCAAAATCTCACCGAGCTTTCTGCGTGATCGTGCCATAGTCGTTCTTGTGCGCCAAGGGTCAAAAACAAGTCAAAAACTACAAAACCAGCCCAGAAACCGGACATCCGTCAGATCCGCCATGCACGCCAGTTCACCGTTGCCAGAGAAAAAAACGTGCCGCCATAAAACCCGAAGCCAGCAGAAGACTAAACAACCTGCTGAATTCGCCAAGCAACTGCCTGCACGCCACCTCTCGGTGCCGCCAGCATCCAACCGCGCCACCCTCGCACTCCTGCCCTCCCGGGTTGGGCGGGAAGGATAACCGCGTTCCGACTCGAACACGCGCTGAACTTGCAAGGTCCTGTCAATTGCGCGCCAATCTGCCATCGCCCGACAAAACCGATCAAGACCCTAATGCACAGCCGCCAACACCATGCCACCCGCCTTTGTGTGTGCACCTCACCACCCGCGACTGGCAACCCAGCCGCAAAAAGCCTGTACGCAACGTGTATGGGTTCGGTTGCTGAGAATTGCCAACGGTTTGAACGCCCAGATCCAGGCCGAGGTGACCCCACAATTACACGCCCGACACCCGATGCGGACGCGCAGGCGGCACAGCGGGCAGCATCATCCGAAACGTTGAGCCGACCCCCTGCTTGCTCTCCACCCCCACCTCTCCCCCATGCGCCTCCACGAAGGTTTTAACGATCGCAAGGCCCAGTCCACGCCCGCCAGAACTGTCCGGATCGGTCTCCCCTTTGTCAAAGATCCTGCCCAGCGCAGCCTCCGGAATGCCAACTCCATTATCCGTGACCCAAATCTCTACCTTGCTGTGGTTATCCGCAGCGGCGGACCCGATGCTGACCGTGCCACCCGGGGTGTACTTGATCGCATTGGAGATCAGATTCAGAAAAACACGTCGCAGCACACCCGCATCGGCGTAGACAACCAGTTCTTCGGGCACCGCGTTTAAAAGCGAGGTGCCAGCAGCGGAGGCTACTGGCCGAAGATCATGCAGGAGGTCTTCAATAACTGGCCAGAGATCAAAGGTCCGCTTCTCAAGCCGTGTCGCCATCTCTGTCTGAAGACTGTCGTTCTCATCAAGAACCTTTGTCACAAGAACCTGAAGATACTGCGTGTTACGTCGCATCGCTTTGAACACCTGCATCGTGTCATCCGCAGCGTTGCTTGCAACCAAAGCCTTTTCGATCACCCGGGCCGCAAACGAAACCACGCTCAGCGGCGTCCGCAGGTCGTGTGCCACAAAGGCGAGGTACTCCTCACGTTTTCGGCTCACTTCCAGCGCCCTCTCCGTGGCAAACGTCTCCACGGCAAGGCCGATGGCCTGGTCAAAGACCAGATTCATGATATGAAATGCTCGCCCCTGCAGGCTGAGCCCGTTCGCATCAGCAAGGTCATGCACACACCCGCGGAGCACGTTGTACTCTGCAACAACTTCCTGGATATCAAATCCCTGCTCCAGCCGCTGCAAGCCGTGCACCGGAGCGCTCCCTTCGCTGAGCGCCTCGGGGATCGACTGGTCAGACTTTATCCGCAGCGCCGTCGCGAGCTCGTCAAGAAGCCCCGGGATGTGGTCGTTGAGCGCTGGCACGCTTAGCTGCTTTGCCGATGGTAACTGCCGCACCCGCTGGCGCCAGCGTTCAAGCAAACCAAGGCGGTCCTCAAGAATCAGTGTGCCGAGCTTGTCAAGAGTGTCCATGTCCAGAAATCTCCGCGCGTAGAACACGCAGTTCGCCACCCGGCATCGGTCCTCGTTATCAAATCAGCAAACTTTGAAGTGGCCCGCTTGAACTAATAAATTCTAGCCCTGCACGAAGAGACAACCGCTATCGCATGATACCACTCACAGGTTCAATTACCACCGCCCGCACAGAATCCGCGCACTTGGAACAATTCAGACTCACATCATTTCAAGCACACCACACGCAGATAATGGCGGCCAAAGGCAGGCCGTTTCGACGCACGCCGATACACTGTCAAGCCGGCACCAAAGCTGCCCCGGCCACCCGCGGCCCATTCATCCCCGCACCATCCGCATCACCTGCCCCACATCCAGCCCATTTGCGCGGCTGGCAATCTCCGGCGCATGCCGCTCATACAGCCCCTTGGCCGCCTCAAACTGCCTGCTAAACAGCGTCCGCAAATCAACCGCACCCAACTTGCGCCCACCCCCGTAGTACTGCTTGGCCACCATGCCAATTGCATACGTCGTGGCAAAGGTCACCGCAGGGCCAGTTGCCATGGACACGGCGCCGCCCAGCAAACCACCAACCAATTTGCCAGCGACCGCTCCGCCAATCTTGCGCACAAACCCACCCAGCAGTTTGGTTGCAAATCCCTCCAGTACCTGACCCGTCATACCAATTCCCGCCGCTCCTACAAACTCTTTAATGTGCCCACTATCCAGCGTGTATCCATGCACCTTGCCAATGCGATACACCATCTGTGCCTGAATCGGGATGATTGCCATAGTCGCCAGTGTGTTGGGCAGCAATTCCATCGCACCGGTCAAGATCGCGTAGTTTCGCACCATCGCGTCAATCTCTTGCTCCGCGGCGGCACCCTTGCCCTCGGTAAGCGTGGGCACCCCCTGCGAACCAGGCCCCGCCGCCAGCGCGAAACCGCCGACCCCTGCGCCGATCGCATCGGAATCCTGCCGGATCGGTGAAGCAACCTTCTCACTGATATCCAAAGCCCGCTGCAGCCTGTCAAGAAACACCCGCTCACGGCCATAGATCCCCCGTCCGCGGTGCACACGGCAGTAGCCATCTCATAGGCAACCTGCCTCAGTTCGGGCGTGTCCAGCTTGGCAGCTTCGTGCTCCACGGAGGCTTGGCCCGTAGCGACGCGCTGGTAGATTGCGCCCATCGCGGCGGCACCTTCACCGCCGTCACCGATCTGCCCAAGGTGCTCCACAATCCGCACAATCTCACCGCGTTCGGCATCAACCGCACCATCCACCATCGCGGCCAGAACACAAATTGTCAATACCGCATCACGTTGCTCAATGGTCATACTTGTCTCGTTTAGTCACCTGCTATTTGCAGCCATACCTTTACTACCTCACTGGGTTTTTTGTTCGATGGATTGCCGCCGGGGCGATCATCCCCTTTTTACCCCTTTGCCCGATGCGGGCGGCTTCTTGCTGGCCACCAAAGACTTCGCCGCTGGCTTGTTGATCGCCTTGACCACCCTGACAGTACTGGACTTTTTCGCGGCACGCTTCGGGGCCGTCTCCGAGCCACTCTTTCCACCAGCACCCGCCTTCTTCTTGACAGCGCCAGCGGAGCTGGCCAGCACCGCCTCATACCGCTTGATATACAACTCCACCGGCACCCGCCGAACAGCCTCACCAATAACCTCCAGCGCCAGGTCTTCCAGCTTCTTAAACCGAATACACGCCTTGCCCATATCCAGCTTCTTGCCAGTCTTTGCCCACGCCTGTTGAAACCACTTCAGCAGCTCCGTCTGTTCACCACCATCACAGCCGCAATACACCGACATCATGTACAGCGACATGTAGTTCTTCTGCGATGCCAAGCCCGCAAACGGCAGCGGCTGCTTCGAGTCACAGTGGTACCCCGCCGGGTACACACTGTGCGGCACAAAATAGCCGATCATCCCATACGTCATCCCCTCGCTGTACCCCTTGCCAAGGTTTTTAAGCACCACCTTTCGCACAGCCTCAATCGCAACCTTGCGATCCTCCGGCAGTGACGCGATGTACTCGGCAACGGTGGAGGCTTTGCTATGCATAAGTGACAGGGTAGCAGCGCCCCCGAATGCATGGAGCTAGTCTGCCCAAGCGGCCCCGCCCAAGCGGCCCTCATCCAAGCATGCCTCGGCCAGCCAACGTTCCCCCACGGTTCAAAAAAGAACAAAACCCGGCAGCAAACGCTACCGGGCCTTGTAATGTGTCTTGCAATCTAGCGATCGCTAAAGTCTAAGCAATCCTCAGAACTTAGCGACGACGACGGGCAACCAGCAGGCCGCCCATGCCCAGCAGCGCTGCCGCCGCGGGGGAGGGAATCGTGCGGAACGAGGCATCATCCCAGGCCACGCTGGTGTCAGCGGGCAAGGTGCCAACGAAGCTCTGGACTGCCAGGACGATGACCGCCTGGGTCGCGCCTGTCGGGCAGGCATCTGTGAAGCTCTGACGCGTGTAGGTCGAGGTCAGAATGCCCTGAAGCGTCACGTTGGTACGTGAGATCTCACCGCCGCCAGCGTTCTGCCACTCGATGCGGTATTCCGCACCATTGTTCAGATTGGGGTTGGTGCGGGCCCAAACGGCCAGCTCGTACGAGGTACCAGCCGTCAGGCCGGTGATACGCTGAATCATGCCGGTGAACGCCTCGCCGCCGTTGCTGTTCCCACCGGGAGCGATGCCGGTCACCAGAGCCTTGGCCCCGGTGAAGGGAGTTGCACCCGTGTCGTTGAAGTTCGTCAGCACGGTGCCAGCGGGGCCACCGAAGAAGCCGTTCCAGTTTGTCAGGTCGGAAAAGTCATAAGCCAAGGCGTTCTCAAAACCTGCGTTGTTCAGCAGGTTGGGGCCAAACTGGGCCTGGGCGGCGCCGGCGGCCATGAACAGTGCAATGGGGGCGACAATAAAAAGGCTGCGTTTCATCTAAATCTCTCCTAGAAAAAAGTGACATCACGGTCAACGGGCCGCGAGTGCGACGTAGAAGTATACCTGATCTTTCCTGTTGTGCAAGCGATTTCAGGTGTGTTTCTGTAACTGTTCCGCCCTGTTTTCGTCGCCCTAAGTCTTAGGCCGCCAAACGGTTAAAGCTTATGAAACCTTGAACAGTCAAAAGTGAACATGGGGCATCTGAGTAGTCTTCCTTCCCACATAGTCCGTGAATATCCATTTCTTGGACTGCAAGGCGTCGCTCCTCAACACGACAGCACCCATCATAAAGATGGGTGCTGCCGGTTCAATACATCAGTTCCCCGCCCGGTAACACATGCGAGGGCTTTCACACCTCCGCCAATCCTTCACGAATCGCAAACCGCATCAGGTCCGCCCGCGCACTAATGCCCAGCTTGTTCATCATGCGCTCCTGGTGCCCATCAATCGTCTTAACACTCCGCGAAAGCTCCGTCGCGATCTGATTGCGCGACATGCCCTTGCCGATCAGCCGCAGTACTTCCATTTCCCGACCGCTCAGCGAACTCAGCGGCGTTGTTGGTGCCCCGCTCCCAGCAGAGCCTGCCGCCCCTGAAGTCGCCGCACCGCGCGCCGCCGATGACTTCGCCGGAATAACCAGGTGGCACCGCTCCTTTACCTTGGGCCCAACCACAAACGTCGCGGCACCCGGCCCCGATCCGCCCCGTGCAATCTCCCGCAAACCGGACACAATCGCTTCCAACTCATCTGACTTGGCAAAGTACCCAACCGCACCGCATTTAAATGCCGAGGCGATATACCCGTCACGAATGTGCGCGCTCAGAAACACCACCCGAACCCGCGGATACATGTGCCGCAGGCGGTCGGCCATCTCAAAGGTGTCCGCTCCCGGCATTTCAATATCCAGCAGCACCATGTCCGGGTTCAGCCTCGCAACCGCCTCCAGCAGGCCCGTCGCACTCGAGAGGCTACCAACACAGCGGATGGGCCCACCCAAACCGTGCTTGCCGTCCTCATCGTGCAGCGCAAACTGGGTCTTAAGACCTTCAATCAGCATCGCGTGGTCATCAACGCACAGCACGCGAATCCCTGCATCCTGGGCCAAGTCGTTCGCCGCGGTGTCGGCATCGCCCTGCCGCACCTCGTTGCCCGGTCTAAGCCCGCTGGCATCCGCAGCCCCCGCGGGTTGTCCGAGCCTCGCAGGCGATCTCACCGAATCTTCAAGCTTTGCTTTATCTTTCATTGGTTTTATCTCCGGCTGCATCAATTACCCTTCTTTGTAGTGCGTTTGTTTAAGGTTCCAGTTCCGTCACACCGCCAAGGCCCGCATCAAGCCAAGACGAATCTCCTGATACTCGCTCACATCCTCAATCACCACCGCCCCAAGCTCCTTCCACTTCAGCTCTCTGCGGGGATCAGTCGCACCGGCCAGCAGCACCCGGCGCGACGCATCCGCAGCGCACCATCGCTGCGCCACAGCCAGCGATGCTGCGCTAGAGTCCGTCACCCACACATCCGCATCACGAGGCTCAGACCCGGCAACCACCTCAAACCGCTGCTGATCAAACCCTCCCTCGCGCTCCGGGTTCACGGCGGTCTCTAAAACCAGCCTCACCATCGCCGCCACTCGCGCATCCCCCACCGAAACCACCGCCGACCTTCGACGCAGCGGTTCCGATATCGCATCGGCCCCATCAACCCCATCAGCCTCAGCCTCTCGCCTAGCACGCAGTGCGGTTCTCAGCGTCAGCAAGATCGTTGTTCCAGAGCTCCCACCTTCCGCCCCGCTGCGACTTGTTGCCTTGCGGCGAGTCTCTACCCTGACCGAGCCTCCCACACCGGCAATCAGCCGCTGCACCAGCGGCATCCCAAGCCCACTGCCCAGCCGCCGCGTCTTGGTCGTAAAAAACAGCTCAAACGCCCGACGGGCCACATCCGGGCTCATCCCAGGTCCGTTGTCGGTCACCGCCAGTTCCACCACCTCCTTGGCTGTGTCCACCCTCGCCCAAATCCGAACCTTCTTGACTACCGGCGGCACACCGCCGCCCGTCCAAGGCTCAGAAAATGCCTCACCAGCGTTCACAATCAGGTTCAGCATTATTTGCGTCAAGCGGTGCGGCTCAATGGCCACCTCCGGCAGCATTGGGTCCAACTCCACCTTCACCGCAACGTCCGCTGGCAACGCGTCTGACAGAAGTCTGCCCGCATCCTTCCACCACATACCCAAATTGGCGACCGGTTGCCCTGCATCAACCTCCGGATTCAGTGTGAGATGATGCAAACCGTCGCACAATTGCTGGAGATAGCCGATCGATCGCTGAATGGCAAGCAAATGCTCACGCCCTCCCGGCTGGCAGTGCTTCGTCGCGATCGCGTTTAAGTGAGCCCGGATCGGCAGCAGCACGTTGTTCATGTCGTGCCCAAGCCCCGCCGCCAGCGTGCCCATCGCCGCCATCCGATCGCTCTGCACCAGTCGAGCCTGTGCCGCGGCGATCGCTTTGGTCTGTTCCGCAACAACAGCAAGCAGTCGCACACGCTCGGCCTGCTCGCTGATCGGACCCGCCACGGATTCTTGTTTAGCGCGAATCAGTACCACAAACACCGGAACCGGCTGGCCCGGCATGTCTGTTGCCGACATGGTCAGATCAATCGGAACCACGTCACCACTTCTGCGCACACCCTTTAAGTCCTGCGGGCTCGCAAGCGTGGCCGCCCGGCGGGCCTTACCACCGCGGGCAAGCAAACGACTCAACAACTCCGTGTGAGAATCATGAATAATCGATCGGATGTCTCTGCCCAGCAGTGCCGACGGCTCCCAACCAAACACCCGCTGCACCGATTCACTGGCCGATTGAATCGTGCCTGTCGCATCAACAATGATGATCGGATCAACGCGAAGTCTGTCCCTTCGCTTCTTGGGAGCCCGTTCCCCCGCCGGCCCTTCGCGTTTTTTTGACACGGTTGCCATGGCTAAGAGCATATCCGAACTCCGGTCATCGCCCACCTACTCCAAGAGCTTTGTCCCCACTTCCCCGAGTAATAATGCTTATCGGGGAAGATTCCTTGGTCCTCCGTTCTCGCTCGCACATCACCCAATTGAGTGATGCCCAACCACCGCATCATCCCAACCCCAAAATCTGCACAAAAAAACCCGCCTGGCGGCGGGCTTAAGAACCATCAAACAAGCAACTTGTTTTCGCCGATTACTTCTTATCCTTTTTTTCCGGCTTCTCTTCCTTGGCAGGTTTTTCATCCTTAGCCGACTTCTCTTCCTTTGCAGCCTTGCCCTTGGTATAGCTGATTTCCATGAGCTTGGCCTCTTTGCCGCCAAAGGTCATGAACATTTCCATCTTGTACGAATCCTTACTGATAATGGTCGTGACCTCACGCTGCTTCACCGGCTTGCCGGACATCGGGTCGGTCGGCTCGGAGAGCATGGTCATCACCTTGCCCGAGGCATCAACGCTCCCCGTAGTCATTGATGTATGCGTGCCCATGCTGTCCATCCACGTTCCTTCATACCGGCTGTTGACGTTGCTGTAGCCAAGCGTTCCCATACCCCGAAAGAACTTGCCCTGAAAGCGGCCGTCAAAGTCCATTGATAAAAACCGTCCACCAAGCACCAGCTTGCACGTCATCGTGCCCGATCCACCACCCGCTTCCTTCCCCGTCATCGGGTCAAACTCTTTCACCACCGTCGTCCAATCGCCTTCAAATACCTTCATCCACTCGTGGTTCTTGTTCACCTCGGCGGCCTTGGCCCACGCCGCTTCCATGGGATCAGCCTTCTTCTCAGCAGGGTCCGCCTTCTTCTCCGTCGCCGGCGCAATGGTGGGTGTTGCAGCGGGGGCCAACGTTTTCGCTGGCTTGAGTTCCTTGGTTTCAGGCTTCGCCTGAGCCATCGCCGCGGGCGCTAGCAGCAGGCTGCCCGCAACGAAAATGGCCAAGATGTAGGACGCGACAGCTTTGCGATCATTTTTCATAGTCAAATCCTTGAACCAGCGAGTGGACCCGTGTGCGCCAAATTCTTACGGCAACAGCCAAGCGAACCGTCTCCAACACGCTTGCGCATCAGGCTTCCACACCGTACCTCAGCTCCAAATCCGTGCAGGGCAACGTGCCCTGCGCAGAGAATTAGTAGCACCGCTGCCGCCCATCGTGCACATATCGCACATTCCCGTGCTTTTAAACGCCGTCCTTACCAATCAGTACCGCAGCAGTAAAGGTGCCCGCAGCGACTGGTCAAGCCAAATCTAAACAGCCAACCCCCCGAATCAAGGGCGATAACCACCAAGCCCAGCCGTAGCCCAGCCTTAGTCCAGCCGTAGCCCAGCCTTACTACACCCTTAGATTTGCTTCATCCGAACTGTGAAAACCCCCAGAACTGCGACATTCTCAGCCGCGGCTGTACATTCGTTTCATCTTGCCCTGAAATAGACAAGAGAGCTAGATGCGCGGCCAAATGTATCCGATGTTTCTGTGCCCACATCAACGTATCGCATGGTTTGGATTCGGGTCCGGCCGTGCGTATCGAGTAAGCAAGGAGTGTTTCTATGATGAATGTTCGCAAGTCCAAGGCCTTTACGCTGGTTGAAATTCTGATCGTCGTCGTCATCCTGGGTATTCTGGCCGCCATCGTGGTGCCCCAGTTCACCAAGGCCAGCGAGGATGCCCAGACCGGCAACGTTGTCACCCAGTTGCAGACCGTTCGCAGCCAGATTGAGCTGTACCGCGTCCGCAACAACGGCAACTACCCCGCCCTCACAGCGTCTGGCACCGCCCCCAACTTCGGTTGGGACGCCCTAGTCGGCACCAACTTCATGCGTGCCGCCCCCAACAACCCGCGCACCGGCACGGCCACAATCACCGCTGGCACCGCCGCTCCCACGGCCAAGGCCAACAGCGGCGATGCAGGCTGGGTTTTCGATGCCGCCACCGGCAACGTCTGGGCCAACGGCTTCGATGAGACCGCCCGCACCTGGATCCCGTAACAAATTGCAGCGAGCAACGGCTACCGCCATCTCGCTGTAACGAATCTATGAAGAACCGACTTTCGGAAACGAAGGTCGGTTCTTTTTTTATCCGGAGAACACCATGCAGCACGCCACACCGTCATCCCTTCGTCGCAAACTCCGCCCCGCCTCCCCAGACAATCGTGCGGGTTTCACGCTGGTTGAAATTCTCATCGTCGTCGTGATCCTCGGAATCCTCGCCTCGGTGGTGGTGCCGCAGTTTGCCCGGGCAACGGAACAGGCCAAGAGCGACACAACCTACAGCGAGCTGCAGAAGATTCGAAGGCACATCGAGATCTTCAAGGCCCGCAACGCCGGCGCTATGCCCGCGATCATCGACAACTCATTTGGTGATTGGGGTGAGATCGTCGGCAACCGAAGCCAGTACCTCCAAGGCGCCCCAGTCAACGGACACGTCGGCGGAGACAACTCCAGGCGAATTCGCTTCGGCACCGCACCCGACACCGGTTTTCATACCGACTACGGCTGGATTGTCGACATGACCAGCGGCCAGGTGTGGGCCGGCAGCTTTGATGCCGATGATAAACCGCTCACCCCCTGACCCTGCCATGCGACCCGGCCCAACACCGTGATCTAAAACCGGGGTTGGGGCCTGTAATGTCGCTCCTGCAAACAACCGATGCTCAACTCCAACTGATCCGTCCTGATAGTCCCACACGCCGCCGGTACCCGCGCCGTTGAACGGCCGACGCCTTAAACCGCCACGCCACCTCCGCGGCACACATCTTTGGAGCATCTCATGCAGCAGCCTGAAACAAACAATAATGCAGCGTCCGCCAAGCCGGGTTCCAACGTCTCCGTTCGCCTGGCAACGGTTCTGGCAGCGCTGCTCGCGGTGAACACCGCAGTGCAGGTTTGGACCATGGCCGAGCACACCGTGACGCCCGCAAGCGGACAGAGCCGCAGCAACAATGAGCCGCTACCGTTCCCCAACCAGAATGAAACCCAGCGTCGGATCGAGACCCAGGCAATCGAGACCAACGCTCGCCTAGCCCGCATCGAGGCCAAGCTCGACAAACCGCTGTCTGTCAAGGTCATGGAGATGCCACCTGTGGTCGTCAGCAATATCTCGGCCGTGAAGGAAGCATCCAAAGGCACAGGCAAAGAACCAGGACAGGAGTAACTGAATTGCGCACACGCCGCGGCTTTACATTGATCGAACTCCTCATCGTCGTGGTGCTGCTCGGCATCGCGGGGATGCTGGTGATTCCCGCGATGGGCTCAATCGGCGCTCTGCGAATTCAAGCAGCCGTCCGCACACTGGTAAGCGATCTGACTTTCGCCCAAAGCGACGCCATCGCCACGCAGCAGCGCCGGGCGGTTGTCTTTGATGTGGCCAACAACGGCTACGCGCTGGTCCAAGTCGTTGGCGGCGTTGTCAACACAGCCACCGGCACGCTGTACAACCCCGGCAATAATGGCAACCGGTTCGAAGTCTTCTTCAACGCCCCGGAATACGCCGGCGCCCGGATCACCTCGGCCAACTTTGGCTCAACCACCTCCCCGGCAACGCTGATCTTTGATGACCTGGGTTCACCGGTCATGGGCCCCTCCGGCGACACCGCCGGGCCCGGCGGCGTCATTCGCATCGAAGGCATGGACCAAATCTTCGATGTGGTCGTCGAACCCTTCACAGGCCGAGTTACGGTGCGCAAAGTCGCTGGCTCATAAACCACCCCGCCTTCTCCCAATCGGCCTCTCCCAATCGCTCACTTCCAGCTCCGGCAGGACGCCTTGCTATGCAAGATCCGAAGCAAACCCACCAAGACCACGACACTCGCACCTTGCCGGCGTGGTACCAAAAGCTCAGCGTGGGGCCACTCGGACCCATGGGCCTGTGCGCTGTCGCGCTCGGGTTTATCGCACTGCTCATCTCAGGTCGACTCCGCATGCTCTACCCCATGCCACGCACGGTGGTCGCAAGCCCGCAGGAGCAGGATCCCGCTCAACCGATCCCACCCAAGCCACCGGCCGCGGGCAAGGCTGGCCAAACTCCGGCACTGAGGCAAAATCCAGAGCGCAGCCGGAATCCAGAGCGCAGCCAGAGTCCAGAGCCGTTCCAAGCTCCACAGCCCGCCAACGATTCCGCCCCAAAGCGGTGAATTTGAAACATCACCGCCTCGCAAAACAATCCACGATTCTTGGCCAAACACGGAACCATCCGCTGATTCTCGGTCTATCCATTAAGGACCGACCCTTTTGTCTACTATTCACCGTTCCGAAAGTTACATTCCGTGACGCAACGTGTTTGAGAAGCTTGCCATGGATGCCGTGCTGTTTGCCAAAATCGCGAAAGTCCTCAGTGACCCGCAGCGCTTCGCTATTTTGGAGCGCATCGCCCGCGAGCCTGAGTGCGCCTGCCTGAAAATTGTTGAAGAGTTCCCGATCACGCAGGCCACCATCTCCCATCACCTAAAGGAACTCGCCGGCGCAGAACTCGTCGATGTCCGCCGTGAAGGCAAGTGCGCCCACTTCACCGTCAAACGCGAAACCATCGAAGCCTATCAAGCTGAGCTCGCCCGCAGGCTCACCGCCGGCCACACACCAAAGAGCACCGCAACTACCGGCCAGCTCGCCGAACACTGATGCAGCCAAGCAGCTCGCGGCCAGCCTCCCGCCGCTCCGCACTTCGCTCCACTCTTCGCCTCACTTTTTATTCCGCCCCCTCATTTCACCGGCAACAGCCGCAGCGCGATGCTCCGGCTCCCAGCACGCACCAGTTGCACACGCCCCCACGCCGTCTCCGTAAGTTCATCCGGCTTTACACCCAGCAGCGTTCCCACCGCCTTCATCGCGCTTGCCGCCTCCTCCGCCCCGCGGCACGGCAGCAGCACCGTCGCAGCACCATCAATTAAACTCACAAAAAACGTCCGGTCCGCCGCTCGCGCAATCGCGCTGCACAAATCGTTCGCTCCCGCACTGATCGATGTCACCGGGCTCTCCGGCCCACGCCCGCTGCCCGGCCGTGATGCCGTCTCCATCGCCACCGCATACCGCAAGTAATTACCCATGCCCGACCCCAGCGAACCGTAATACGCGTTCGGTCGCAGCGCCAGCACCCACGGGCCCGGCGCCACATCCGCCGGCCAGTCCGTCGCCGAAACCGTGGCCTCACCAATTACTACAGCGCGGCAGCGCTCCGGCGGTTCCGACCGACTCGACCACGAAATGGCCAGCCGCATCATCGGCACGCCAGCCAGCGTGTACGCCGTACCCGCCACTTTCTCCGCACCCTCGGCCGCAACTGTGCGCACAGGTGCAGCAGGCAGCACCGCCGAGATATACACCGAGCGCGCGTTGATGAAATTCACCACCCGCAGCAGCCGCGCCTCCGGCCCGGTGTCCATCGCATCCGGACTCTGCTGCCGCATCGTGTTAAGCAGTGCCAAACCCTCGGCAATCGTCACCGAAGCCGATGCGGCCGCCCCACCAATACCCGCCCCTGCACCGGATTTACTCGGTGCCAGCGCAAGCGCCGCCACCGCCCGATGCGCCGTCAGCCGCTGCCTCCACAACTCCGCCAAGTCCCCACCACCCTCACCCCCCGCGGCAGCCCCGGCATTACCCGCCCAAGCGATACCGCTACGCCAAGCCGCGGCATGCACCGCACCACCGCGGCCACCCAGCACGCGCAGCATCAGCTGCTGAAACAACACCGCCGGACTGTGCGGCCCCTGCACCGCAAAGAACTCCGATGCTGGCACCACCTCCGCAAACCCAGACCATCCCACCGCAATAACACTCGGAGCAACACCATCCAGCGGAGCAGCTACCGTAGCCTGCTTGCCAACCCCATTGCCAGCCCCATTGCCAGCCCCAGTCGCAGCCCCAGTGCCAGCCCCAGTGCCAGCCCCAGTCGCCGTCGCACCGCCCCCCTGCGCAAACGCCCCGCTCCAACCACTCACCACCGTCAGCAGCGCAGCAGCCACAAAGAATGAACCACGAGAGTGCAATGCTTGCATGTGAAAGTAACCAGTTGGGGCAGAACCGAAAATGACAACGCCGCGCGCTACCACGATGGTACCAAATCAAAAGCCATCATGCGCCAGGGCGCACCAGCAGAATCCCGGCCACTTCGGTCTAGCAATCACCACACGCCCACATGCCCGCCAGCACATTCTGCACCCGCTCACGCCTGCTTCCCACTCTTGCACGCACAATTGCCGCTGCCACAGCCAGATTCCAGCTTTTCCGGCGACTTACCCAGCACCCGCTCCAGCTTGCGGTTTAAGAACCACGCATGATGCTCCAAGTGCCACACGTCATACTGCAAAATTGTGCGCAGAGTCTGCTCACCACGCTCGGGGTGCAGGCCCTTCCTGTCAAACGCCTCCGGCGGCTGCGTCCGCAGCACATCCAGCAGCCAGCGCCGCAGTGTATAAATCGTCCCGATGCAGCCCGCGACCGGCAACTTGCTCACCGATTGCTCGGTGCCATAAATGCCCGAATCCACGAATGCATCCTCATCCCACGCCATGAACACCGGGTTGGTCTCCGCCACCACCCGCCGAATCCGCTGCACAAACAGCATCTCAGCATCAGCCAAGTGCCCCAGCAACACCCGGCAGCTCCAGCGGCCAACGCCCGCATCAGGCAAGAAACTCATATCCAAAAAAGCATCATCAATCCGGGTCTGCACAATCCGCCGGTCAAAGTTTTCCACGCTGCGGGCAAACCGAACAACCAGCTCAGCATCACTCAGCCCAAACAGCAACTCCCGCTTCGGCGCCGGCCCACACGGATTCGACGGATCGGCAGGATTAAACGGCAACTGTGAAGTGCTGGCAGTGTCAGGGGCGGTAATAGACATGCCCAAAGCGTACGGAGGCAAGCCACGCCAATTCAGGCAGCAAACGCCCCGCTTCGCGCTCAGGCCGCCAAGCCCCCGCCCGACCACTAGCCCCCCCCCGCTGTGGATAACTCCAAGCGATCCGTCAGTTTCCTTGCGTCTACCCCTAATTAGGGGATTGCAAGAGGCACCTTTCGGAGTTATCTTGCCATAGGCATCTCTGATACAGTCAAAAGTTCCATTCTGAAACATTCGGAGGACATTGCTACACGGCCGCTCGATGGGCTCGTTGGTTCACCCGAAGCGCCATTCCAAACCGTCGATCTGATTCGCAGTCGATGCCAGCCCCCACGTCCGTCAATTTTTTTCAACCTCGCCGCACCGGTTCAGGCAGCATGCCAAAGCCCAGTGCAGCGCTGCAGTCACACCATGTCGCAACCCCCGATGGATATTCCCAAGCTAGAAACTGAAACAAACCTCAAGAAGATCATCGCCGCCTCATCCGCTGGCACGCTCATTGAGTGGTATGACTTTTACATCTTCGGCGCACTGGCCGCCACCTTGTCGGTGGTGTTCTTCCCGCCCACCGCCGGTGCCGGGGCACTGCTCTCAACACTTGCAACCTTCGCCATCGGCTTTGCCGTTCGTCCATTCGGCGCCGTGTTCTTCGGCTACATCGGAGACTTAATCGGCCGCAAGTACACGTTCATGATCACCTTGCTGCTCATGGGCGGCGCAACGTTCGTCATCGGCTGCTTGCCCAGTTTCCAAACCATCGGGTGGGCCGCACCCATCGCCCTGATCGTGCTGCGATTGCTCCAGGGCTTGGCGCTCGGTGGTGAATATGGCGGCGCAGCAACCTACGTGGCCGAGCACTGCCCCGACGGCAGCCGCGGCTTCTGGACCAGTTGGATCCAAACCACCGCCACGCTCGGACTGTTTGTCTCACTCGGCGTCATCCTGGCGTGCAGGCTCTGGCTCTCTCCTGAAGACTTCAACAGTTGGGGCTGGCGCATCCCATTCCTGATCTCGTCCGTGCTCGTTGGCTTTTCCTACTACATCCGTCGCAGCATGCACGAAAGCCCACTGTTCCAGCGAATGAAGGCCTCCGGCAAAACCTCCAAGAACCCGATCAAAGAATCATTCGGCAACTGGCCCAACCTCCGGCTGGTCCTGCTCGCCCTCTTCGGCGCAACTGCTGGCCAAGGTGTGGTCTGGTACACCGGCCAGTTCTACGCGATGTACTTCATGAAAACCAACGCCAAGGTAGATCTCACCCTCGGCATCGATGCAACCCAGACCGAGTACATCGTCTCCATCGCCCTGGTGCTGGCCACCCCCTTCTTCGTGGTCTTCGGGGCCCTGTCCGACAAGCTCGGCCGCAAAGGCATCATCATGGCCGGCTGCCTCATGGCCCTGGTGCTCTACTACCCCATCTACACCCTCATGATCGCAACCGCCAACATCGAAGACTCAACCCGCTACCGCCTCATCGAGAACAAAGTCACCGCCGAATTACAAACCGTCCGCACCGATCCCGACATCGCAAAGTCCATCGTCGGCAAAACCGAAACAACCGTCACCGAGCAGCGAACCTTCGAAGACGGCACCACCGCCGCCGTCCGCACCGTGACCACCACGTTTGATGACA
Source organism: Phycisphaerales bacterium (assembly GCA_038231815.1). Classification (GTDB taxonomy): domain Bacteria; phylum Planctomycetota; class Phycisphaerae; order Phycisphaerales; family UBA1924; genus CAILKP01. The sequence continues at coordinate 20,188 of JBBRKQ010000035.1, read as the reverse complement.
CCACAAAGCCAGTTGATCGGCGCGTGTTTAAGAACATCAAATTCACCAGCGTGCTCACCTCCACGCCCGCAGTGATTCTGACTTTCCTGATCTGGCTCCAGGTCATCTTCGTCACCATGGTCTACGGCCCCATCGCCGCATTCCTAGTCGAGTTGTTCCCAACCAAAATCCGCTACACTTCCATGAGCCTGCCGTACCACATCGGTAACGGCATGTTCGGCGGCATGGTGCCCTTCATCGGCACGCTCATGACCGAGAGCTACCGCAGCATGTACGCCGGCCTCTGGTACCCTATGGCCATCGCGGCGATCACCCTCGTCATCGGTACGTTCCTAGTCCGCGAAAAACGCGACGTCAAAATGCACGATGAACACTAACCCGCTCCACGCTGCCGCTCACTGCCAACTGCCCTAAGCCAATCAACCGCCTGCCCCTTTCCCGGCCCCGCGATGCTGCCCTTGGCCTCGCGGGGCTGTTTTTCTGCGCACACTTCGCGCATTCTCCCGCACCCCAAGGTCCACCCGGCCGCTCACATTTCCCGCAGCAGCCGCGGCAGCACATCCCCCGCCTTGCCCGCCAGCACCCAGTCCACCCGCCCACTTGCCGCCGTGCGCACCGGGTTAATCTCAACCGTCACGCCCCCGGCCCGGGCGCACACATCAATCAGCCCCGCCGCCGGGTACACAACCGCTGATGTCCCGATCGACAACAACACATCCGCACACGCCGCGGCGGTTTCAGCCGCCAACATCTCCGCTTCGGGCATCGCCTCCCCAAACCACACCACATTCGGCCGAAGCAGGCCACCCTCGGCAAACGGAGAGCTGACCGGGAACTCCTCCAGCGCATCCGGCGGTAGCTCCATGCTCTTGCCCGTCACCGTGCACCGCCACGTGAGAATGTTCCCATGCAGTTCCAGCACATCGCGGCTACCAGCCCGCTGATGGAGCCGGTCAACGTTTTGCGTAGCCAGCGTAAACGCCCGGCCACGCTCCATGAACCACAGTTGCATGGTGGCCAAAGCCAAGTGCCCCGGGTTGGGCTCTGCATTCAAACACCCCACACGGCGATGGTCGTACCACCTGCTCACAAGCGCCGGGTCCGCCGCAAAGGCCTGCGGCGTCGCCAGCTTTTGGGCATCAAACTCCTTCCACAACCCCTCCATCGTATCGCGAAAGGTTCGAATGCCCGACTCAGCCGAGATTCCCGCGCCCGTCAGCACAACGACAGATTTTGCATTTCGTACTATTTCCCCAACCCGGCGCAGTTGAACATCCATCGCTAAGACTAGCAATGGTGTCGCCTTTGATGATGCAAGCCCCAGCCGCCTCATCCGCATCAGTAATCAGCATCAGGCTTTGAGATCAACAACCTCGCCCGGCTGCAGCGGACGGATCACCCGATACGCCGTCTCAACCTCATACGCAAAGCTGATCGGCCCAAACCCACCCTGCCCGGGAATCGTGAAACTCACCGCCGCACGCGTGCGCACAAACTGCTCCAGCAATCCCGTAAACGGCTGCGAACCACCTGTCCTGTCCGAGAGTGCGCCACCGGCCCCAGCGGAGATATCAACCGTGTCCCCCGTCGCCTGCTGGCTCTTGGCAGCCGCCGCACCATCGTTCAGCGCCGTGATCTTCGCCAACGCGGTATCAGTGCCCCCGCCGCCGCCACCTTGGCCGCTCCCCGTCTGCGAACCAGCGCCACCCGCAGTCTTCACTCCACCAGCGTTCCGCTGGGCGATCCTCGCCGCGGCCCGCGCGTACAGCGCCTGCGTGTTGGTCATTTCTGTAATCGTCATGCACCACCCATGACGAACGGCATGCCAACGCCCCAAAACATGCTAGGTCCGAGAGTAACTCACATTTCTGGCCGCCACCTTAATCCCTATCATCACCACCCGCGACGGTGTGGTGCCAACGCAACAGCACCCCTGCTAGCACTGTTGCCGTCACGCACCAGCCCACCAGCCCACCAGCCCAGTTTCCGCGGCCAAATCCCCGGCCCCAGTGCAAACCCCAGCCTGCCCACCACCCCCAAAGTTGTCCCACCCAACGATTCCGATTCGCCCGGAACGTTCACCCCGCCAATTATGCACCCCGCTCTCTCCTCTCGGCCCCGGCCTGTCCCGTCGGGCGTGGAGTTTTATGTGTTACCTGCCGCAAAGCTCGATTACAACCTGCCCGAATCGCTCATCGCCACCCAGCCAGCCGAGCCGCGCGACAGCGCCCGGCTCATGGTCCTCCGCCGCAGCGACCCCACGTTCGTGCAGCACTGCCTAATCCGAGACCTGCCCCAATGGCTCGCCGCGGGTGACCTGCTCATCGTCAACAGTTCCAAGGTCATCCCAGCCTGCCTCTCCGGCATCCGTGTTGATACCGGTGGCAAGGTTGAAGGCCTCTTCCTCGGCGTTGAGTCCGCCGATGAAGCCATCAAACTCCAGCACAACACCACCGTCGCCACGGCCGCACCGCACGGCTACATCCAACACGGCTGTGAACGATGGCGCATCATGCTCAAAGGTCGCCGCATGCGCCCGGGCATCTTCGTCGGCCTTACCGATGCGCTCGGCAAGCCCGCCGGTGTCTCGCTCAAACTCATCGAGCGAACCTCCGCCGATGCAATACCGCGGACCGAGCGTGCTCTAAATGCAAGCACTCCCGAGCGGCACGCGCCAGATGGCAGCCCCGCCGCCGCTCAAGACTCCGAGAACGATGCCTGGCTTGTCGAAGTCTTCGCCTGCGGTGTCGAAGCCGGCATGCACAAGCGTGGCGAACTACCCGTCGCCCTCCTAGAGCGCATCGGCACCACGCCCCTTCCACCATACATCAAAGCCGCCCGCCGGCGCGACGATGGAACCTTCGGCCAGCACGGTGGCCAAAGCGATGCCGATGCCGCCACCTCACGCACCGAACTGGCGCTGCGAGATGAGCACGATCGCCACCGCTACCAAACCGTGTATGCCGACAGTTCCGCCGCCGGATCAGTCGCAGCACCAACCGCCGGCCTGCACTTCACGCCCGAGCTACTCGCCACACTCGCCCAAGCCGGCATCCGCCGCGAGCAAGTCGTGCTCCACGTCGGCACAGGCACTTTCAAGCCCATCGAGGTGGAGTTTGTTGAACACCACCCCATGCACGCCGAGTGGTGCCACATCCCGCAGGCCGCCGGACAAGCAATCAACATAACCCAAAGCCAAGGTGGCCGCATCATCGCCGTCGGCACCACCTCCGCACGCACGCTCGAATCATTCGGCCGCGACACCATCACCAGCGGCGCCAAAGGCTGGACCCGCCTGCTCATCACACCCGGCTGGAAGTACCAGCACCTAGATGGCCTGCTCACAAACTTCCACCTACCACGCAGCACCCTGCTGGCCATGGTCGCCGCACTGCTGCCCGAAGGAATAGACCGCCTGCTCCAGCACTACCAAGACGCCATCAACCGCGGCTACCGCTTCTACAGCTACGGTGATGCAATGCTGATCCTGCCATAACCGCCGCGGCGATGCCATCCGCTTGCAGCCTCAGCAACCCGCCGCAAACGCGTTGATGAATGCCACAAAGTCGCTGCCATCGATAACACCATCGGGCAGGTCCGATCCATCCGCCGCCACGATGCCCACCAAATCTGCATCACCATCAACAGTCGCATCGCCAATCCCAAAGCTGTTGATGAACGCCACAAAGTCGCTCCCATCAACGGTTCCATCGGGCATCATTTCGCCGCCCGGTCCAAACGACCCGGCAATGTCCGCCAGGCATGAACTCGCCGGCCGGACAACATCAAAGCTCCACACCGCATCGCCCCCCGGCGCGCCATCGCCCGATGGCAACACCAATCCGGTCGCTATGCCTGACCGCCAGATCGTGCTTCCCGGCAATTCGCCATCCATCGCCAGCTGCCCAGCTGCGCCCGCGATCCGATCCGACCGCAGCCGCACCGTGTAACGGCCCGGAACCAGCCCCGTGGTACCACCAACGGCATACGAATTCACGCCGCCAGCCGCCGTTAGTTGCACCACCGCGGTTGCCCCGCCAGACCGTGAAACCTCCGCAGCGTTCGCCCCGACCACAACTGGCGAGTGAAACGTAACACCCAGCGGCAACCCGCTTGACGGCACCGCCGCACCCGGCACAACAGACATCGCAACCAGCTTCGGTGGCCCCGCCGGAAAGCTTGCCGTTGCTAGTTGAGCTTTGCCAGTTTCCAGCACGTACGTGTTCGGGTCAAGCCGCGCGCCCGTGGGCACCTGGCCAAGCGGCACAAGCACCCAGTCCTGCAAATGCATGTTGCTCGCAGCAACGGTTGAAATCCCAGCGCCTGTCGTCAATTCAACATCAATCGGCATCGGAAACAGCGGATACCCCGACTGCTGCGTCTGCCGCAGATACACCTCGGCATAGTTCTGGCCGCCCACAGTCACCGGACGCCACGACCACTGATAACTCGGCGCACCGATGCCAAAGATCCACGGTTGGAAAAACGCCTGCAGGTTCCTTCCGGAAACCTGCTCGCACACCGCGATAAAATCCTCGGTGCGGGCCGTGCGATACGCGAACTGGTTCCGATACTCCGCAAGAATCCCAAAGAACGTCGCATCGCCAACCATGTGCCGCAGCATGTGCAGCACCCACCCACCTTTTTGATACTGCAGCGTGCTAAACAGCGCGTTTGGGTTCGACAAGTCGTACACATACACACTGCCGTTCACTGTCGATGGACGCCGATTCGCCATCGCCGCGATCAGCGCCGGCGTCCCGCTCGATCCCGGCGCATTCTCGCGCCACAAAGCCTCTGCGTACGTCGCGAAGCCCTCATTGAGCCAGATGTCGTTCCAGCGATCACAGGTAATCATGTCCCCAAACCACTGGTGCGCCAGTTCATGTGCATTCACCGATGAATTAAATGTCCCCTGCCCGGTCATCGTCTGGTGCTCCATCCCACCATTAAACGGCAATTGGCAGATTCCATACTTCTCCAACGCGAACGGATAGATACCAAACTTCGCTGAGTGAGCCGTCAGCATGTCGCCAGTTTGCAGCCACGCGTTGCGGTTGGCAGTCGTGTCATTCTCCGGGTACACGAAAAACTGCAGCGGCATCGCCGGCCCACCCCCGGCGGGCGTCCACGTGCTGCCAAACTCTGTGTAATTCGTAGCCGAGAAACAAATCAGATACGGCGAGGTCTGGTAGTTCGTCGCCCAGCGGTGCCGGCTCCGCCCACCCGAGAGCGCATCAATCCCCTGCCGCACACCGTTGGCCGCCACCTTCATGGCATCGGGCACCGTCACCGCGATCGACACCGTCGCCTTGTCCGCATTCTTTTCCTTCACCGGTATCCACGTGTGGCTGTACCACGGCTCAACCAGCGTGTACACAATCGGCTGGGTGTTGTTGTTGTGCCGCGTGAACTCTGTCCCACCAAACACGCTGCTCGCCGGCGCACCGTTGTACGAAATCTCCAGCGTGAAAACCGCATCCCGCGCCAGCGGCAAAACCGCCGCGGGCAGCGTCACCGTCAGCCGAGGATCGCTGGCACCAAAGCTCCGCACCAAAGTCGCTGGCCACCCCGCCGCCGCCCCATCGCTCGGTCGCTTCACAATCGCTGATGTCACCGTAAAATTCGGGTGCAGCTCAATTTCCATCCCACTGACAGCATCCACCGTCGTCCGCACCGTCAGCTTCACAGTACTAACCAGCGTGTTGCTCGTAAAATTGGGTTCAAGCGCAATGTCGTAGTTCAGCACATCGGTGTCATCGATCGCCTCCGGCGCATCAAGGCTCCGCACACCCGGCCCGGCGGTAAACCGGCGCATCATCATCCGTGAATGCTGGCAGTGCAGGCACCCGGCGCTCGCGCCGTCAGCATCATCGCTCAGTAGGTCCACAGCCGCCGGCACACCATCAACCCCGCCCGGCCCGTGCAGCATGGTCAACCCGGTTCGCGCCTGCACGCCCCCCGCCAAGCCAAACAACGCAGCGCACCCACCCATCACGCCAGCCGCCAGCCAACCCCGCCCAGCCAACCCCCGCCCAGCAAGTCCCCGCTCCTCAAGCCCCCTGCCGACGCGCATCGGCCCACTCACCCCGCCGCCAACCACAAACCCATCAACAAACACATCACGCCCGGAATTGTTCACATTGGCCATGCACCCAGTGTAACACACGGACACAAAAACCACAGCAAAACCGCCGAGAACCGCTAATTTCCATTCCCAAATCCCCCAAATCACCATCAACAACGCCAAAAGCACTCGCCGATGCAGGCTCATGCGAATATTCCGCACAGCACCACCACCCAAAACAAACGCCTGATCCAAACGTCCGACTCACGCCACGTCCGCGGCCCGCGCTTCATCACCGCTGCCCCGCACTCAATCATCATCCCCACCCACCGCAATCGTCGTCACCACCATGTAATGATCGCTCAACCGCCGCTTAAAATCCTTCGCCGTCCATCGCTTAGCCTCCAGCCAGCGATCACTCATAATTTCCAGCGTGTGCCCAGCAAACTCTCGCTGCCCAACCGGCACAAAAATCCGATCCGTCGCGCCCCCTCGCCAGTGCGTCTGCTCCGCCTTGGCGTTCACATCTACAAAGCCCGCCGCCACAAGCGTTTTCTCCGTCACTTCCGGATTCGACCCCGATGCCGTCATGTTCGTGTCGCCCAGCAGCACGATATCTTCATCCTTCATTTCCTGCTTCATCCGCGGCAGCGCCGCCACCAGCGCCACCGCCTCCTCCCCGCGATGGGCCGCAAAGTCACCTTGATAATCCGCCTTCATGTGCAGCACGCACAAAACAAAATCAGTCTTGCCAGCACCCGCTGAAAACTTCATCGCGTGTGGCGGCCGATTCCACAACCCCGATCCCTGCCCCGACCGCCCACCCTTCACCGCCAGCTTCGTGGCCCGCTCCTGCCCCGCCGCAAACAGCTTGCCAGCACCATCAACAGCGTTCACCTTTGCGGTATTCCACGCAATCCCGCACAGTTGGTCTCCTTCGTTGCGGCCCGGCACCAGCACATACCGCCACGTCGCCTTCGTGCGGCTCTTCAGTTCCGCAAACACCGCATCAAGCTCCGGACTCGTCGGCGAATTCGCCCGGCCCGCAGCCCCCTGCGGCGAGATTTCCTGCAGCGCAAGCACATCAACGTTCGCAAACCCGATGTAATCCGCAATGTCCACCGCCGTCTGCGCGATTCCCTGGCCAAGCCCCGATCGATCCATCGGCTTACCCAGCCACTCAATATTCCAAGTCCCGATCCGCAGTGTCTCAGTCGCCTTTTCGGATGTGGGCATAGGCACCGGCACAACCGCCGATTTGGCCGGCTTCACCGCCGCCCCATCCAACCGAGAGGCCTCCCCTCCAGCCACTGGCTTCTGAGTACCAGCTCCCGCTCCCGCACCAGTACCAGCTCCCGCACCAGCGCCAGTTCCATCGACCGTGCCAGCACCGCCGCCGCCACCCGCCGGTGCGCCACCCCGGCCCGCTGGCGAAGCGCTGCCCGATCCCGGCAAAAAGCCCAGATACGACGCCAGCACCAAACCAGCAACAATTACAAACCCCACCGCCGCAGGCAGCGGCTTCGCCGCCCCCCGCCGCCACGCAACACACCCAGCCGATCGGGTCTTAAGCGAGGCACTCTCCAAATCCACCAGCCGTGAGCGACGTTCCATCCCCAAGCCTAAACAACATAACCCAACCCAGTCAACCAATTCCCACTCTACCTCGCCTTCCGTTCTCCGTATTGCCTCTCCACTCTCAACTCTTCCCTTTTCTCTTTTCTCCCTGTCTTTTCCCTCCCCCGCCTTCCTCCGCGTTCCTTTCCCCACCCTTCGCGTTCTCTGCGTTCGTCTCTCAGTTCCGCTTACCCACGCCACTCAAGTCCGGAACACAATCGCCGGTTCCCCATACAGCACTTTGCGCGTACCAAACCACGCCGTCACCAACACCATCGCCGGAATAAACAACGCCGTCGCAACAAACACCGGTCCGGAAAGTGTCATGCCTCGCATCGGTGATGTGTTCGTATCACCCGCGATCAAAATCAGCGTCGTCGCGCCGATTCCAAGCCCATACCCCAAAAACGCCACCAATGCCGCCTGAAAACCCACCATCATCACCAACCTGCCATTGGTGGTGCCCAGCGCCTTGAGCGCTGCAAAGTACCGCTGGTTTTCAACCCCGAACATATAAAAAGTTTGCCCAACCACCAGCACGCCCACCACAATGCCAAGCAAAATAACCGAGCCAAGCACCTGCACAATGCCCGTGTTGTCAATCGTCCAGCCAATCACCCGCCGCTCAAACGCGGCGCTGTCAAACGCAGCCAGCCCACTCACTTCCGAGATTTTCGCCGCCAGATCCCGCGGCTGCACCCCCGGCTTGGCCTTGACAAGCACAAACGACACTGTGTTGTTCGCCTCTTGTACCAGCCGTATCGCCAGTGACCGCTTGGCGTACATCACATCGCCACCGGTAATGCTCTTGGCCGCCTTGCAGATTCCAGCCACCGTCACCCGCTGCTTGTTAATCTCCAGCACATCACCCAGTCGCGCCGGCGTACCCGGCAGCAGATTGCTGAATGTCGCAATATCCAGTACCACAGAGTCCGGCCGCTGCATCGCATCACGCGGCCCCAGCAGCATGATCTCCGGTGCACCAATCAGCGTCGCATCATCAACGCCCATCACCTCAACAAGCCGCAGTTCGCCCGACTTTGTGCGCACCGTTGCCGCGCCCCGGTACAGCGGCATCCCCCAAAGCACACCCTCCACGCCTCGCACGCGATTGAGCCAAGTCTCCGGCATCTGCTCCGGCTGCGAAACTGTTCGCACCCCGTCACGCATCACCCACACATCCACCATCGGGTTGCCCCGCACAATCGCGGCCGATAAATCCAGCACGCCCACAAAGATCGAAGCCTGCTGGGCAATCAGCAGCGTCGAGAACGCAACACCCAGCACCAGACCAAGAAACTTGACCCGATCACCGACCAGCATCTTCAATGCGATATACAACATCTACAGCTGAATAATACGTCCGCTGAACTATACGGATTTGGGAAGATCATAATTTGCACGGCATCATCTTCCATCAGAGCAAGCGCCTGCAACCTTTAAAGCTTGACGATCTGAAAATTTGACCATTTGGCCATTTGACCATTTGACCATTTGGCAACTTGACCATTTGGCAACTTGACCATCTGCCCCGCTAGCCACGCGGCCCTTCTCCCACCTCCACCACCACCTTACCAAAGTGCGCCCCACTCTTCATGTACTCCATCGCCGCCCGCGCCTCTTCAAAGCCAAACACCTTGTCAATCACCGGCCGGTGTCCGGCTACCTCGCACGCCCGCACCAGTTGTCGCAGCATCGCCACCGATCCCACATTAATCCCACGCACGGTAATAGATCGCATCAGCAGCGACACCGTATCAACCTCACCCTTCACGCCCGTGAGCACCCCAATCATCGCAATCGTCCCGCCCGTCCGCACCGCTTTAATGCTCTTGCCCAGCGTGCCTGCTCCGCCCACTTCCACAACCAAATCAACACCCCCATCACTCATCGCCCGCACCGGCTTCTCCCAATCCGGCGTTGCCTTGTAATTCACCAGCCCATCAGCCCCCAAGGCTTTGGCCTTCGCCAGCTTCTGGTCACTCGAGCTCGTCACAATCACCCTCGCCCCCGCCGCTTTGGCAAGCTGGAGCGCAAAGATCGAAACCCCACCCGTGCCCTGCACCAAAACCGAATCGCCCGGAGAGATCGCCGCCCCTGCCGGACCCGCCCCGGGCATGCCACCGTGCAGCGCATTAAACGCAGTAACCGCGGCACACGGCAGCGTCGCCGCCTCCCGGCTCTTCCACCCCACCGGGGCCTTCACCACCGCATCTTCCGAGAGCACCGCAAACTCCCGCAGCATCCCATCAACATCACCCCCCAGCGCCCCGCGTGACTTGCTGCTGGTCATCGGTCCATCAAACCAATGCTGAAAGAAACTCCCCATCACCACATCGCCCGGTACAAACGCCGTGACTTCCGCTCCAACAGCCACCACCTCTCCCGCGCCGTCAGAGCATGGCACACGGCCCATCGTCAGCCTCGGGTCATACTGCCCCTGCACCATCATCAAGTCACGAAAATTCAGCGAAACGGCCTGAACACGAATCAGCACCTCACCAGCGGCCAGCCCGCTGGCCCGTGGCTGCTCCCGCTCAACCATTGCCAGCTTGTCAATACCAAACGCCGCGATTTCGTATGCTCTCATGAATCAACTTCCTGATGCAGCGCAGCCCGCAGCACCGCTGCAAATCTGCACAACACCGCAAAGCCTATTCCGCCCAAAGCCCCAACTTCACCCGCATCAATCGCCCTGTTCCTCCTCCGCCTGCTTGTTCCCGTTTCCCTTTTCTCTTTTCCCTGTCTCTCTTTCTGTCTCTCTCCTCCTCCCCCGCACATTCACACAATTGTCGGAACAATCCCACCTTCACACCGCAGCGCTGCGCCGTTGGTTGCGCTTGAAAGTCCGCTCGCCACAAACGCCACCATGTCCGCAACCTCCTCGTTGGTGGCAAACCGCTTCAGCAGCGAGTTCGGCCTTGCCGTCTTAAAAAAGTCCGCCTCCACCGCCTGGGCACTACCGCCCGATGCTTTCGCCAAGTCTTTCACAAACTGTTCCACACCCTCGCTCCACGTCGGCCCCAGCAGTACCGAGTTCACCGTTACCGCCGTGCCCGAACAACGCTGCGCCAGCCCGCGCGAAATTGCCAGCTGCGCTGTCTTGCTCATCCCATAGTGAATCATCTCCGTCGGTGTGCACACGCCCGACTCACTGGAAATAAACACGATCCGCCCTGCGTTCGCCTCCAACATCCGCGGCAGGTAATGCCGTGAAAGTCGAATCCCCGACATCACATTCGCCTGAAAAATCTCAGTCCACTGCCCATCAGTAATCTCGTCAAAGGGCACCGGCGCATACATCCCCGCGTTGTTGATCAAAATATCAACCCGCGGCACCGCAGCCACCAGCACCGCACACCCTTCGGCTGTCGAGACATCCGCCGCCACCCCATAAACCCCGCCAACCACGCCCCGGTTCGCGTGCCCCGCGCCGTTTGCCCCAGCCCCCGCAAACCCGGCTCGCAAGTCAGCAATCGCCGCATCCACACGCTTCTGGCCCCGCCCGTTTACAACCACATCACACCCCTCAGCCATCAGCCGCCTGGCGATTGCAAGGCCAATCCCAGCCGTCGAGCCTGTCACAAGAGCGGTCCGTCCGGTGAGTTTCAGGTCCATCTACAAACTCCTAGCCACCCCCCAAAGCAGCTGCCGCGATCCGCAAACCCAAACACAGAGTTCTGATCATGCCCAAAACCTTAGCCCCCACTGCTCACACTCTCATCCTCCCGCCCCACGCTCCAACGGCATCCACGAGCGCTGGCCGTTTGATCCTTCAACCATTCTGCCACGTCTCTCGCCTTACCACCTCATGTGCACACCCATGTGAAAGAACCCGCCGCTCGGACCAGCATCATCAAGTGTCGCCAGCGCAACACTCGTCTTTGCACCATCGACAAGCTCCATCGGCGCACTCTCGCCTCCCATATCCGTTTTCACCCATCCCGGATGCGCCGCGTTCACTTTAATCCTCGTGCCCTTCAATTCGTGGGCCAGGTGGTTGGTAAACATGTTCACCGCCGCCTTGCTCGCGTCATACCCCAAAAATTTTGCCTGATGAATCGGACTGTTCGGATCAGCATGTTCCGCGATCGAGCCAAGAATGCTCGTCAAGTTCACAATCCGCCCCGCCTCACTCTTTCGCAGCAGCGGCAAGAACGCCTGAGTCACCTCGACCATGCCAAAGAAATTGACCTCAAATGTCTTGCGAACTGCATCAAGCTTCGCCGAGCTGGCCGCTCCATCAGACCCATAATCCAAGTACCCGGCGTTGTTAATAAGCACATCAAGCCGCCCAAACTGCTTCTCTACTGCCGCCACCGCCCCCGCTACCGATGTTGGCTCCGTCACTTCAAGCTGCACGAAGTGAGCCTCGATGTTCTCCGAGCGCAACGCATCCACCGCCGCTTTCCCTCGCCCCTGGTCGCGAGCACCAATCAGCACCGTGTGCCCCTTTCGCCCAAGCTGCCTCGCGGTCTCAAATCCAATACCTTTGTTGCCGCCAGTGATAAGTGTAATCGGAGTTGCCATAATCATTTCACCCAAAGAGTATCCATCGGCCAAACAACAATGCGCGAAATCACCCTTCGCCGGTCACCCCCCAAACCTCCTCTCCCTTAATCTCACGCAGTGGTAAACCCACCATCCACCTTCAAATCATGCCCCGTCACAAAGCTCGAAGCAGAACTAAACAGGAACAGCACCGCCGCGGCGATCTCCTCGCTCCTGCCAATGCGTCCCAGCGGGTGCATGCTATTCATCCACGCCATCGCCTGTGGGTTCTTGCCGCCGGTAAACCGATCCAACATATCAGTATCCACCCCGCCCGGTGACACAACATTCACGCGAATCCCCTGCCCGGCAACCTCCAGCGCTGCGGCCCGCGTCAAACCAATCACCGCGTGCTTGCTCGCCACATACACACCCGCGCCCGCCATACCCACAGATCCAGCGATCGATGATGTGTTCACAATCGAAGCGCCCGCAACTCCCGCCATCGCGCGAAGCTCGTGCTTCATACTCAGCAGCACGCCCAGCACATTGATATCAAAAACCCGCCGGTATTCCTCAGCGCTCGCCTCGGTCGTGGGCAAATTGCCCAGCTCAACCCCCGCGTTGTTAAACGCAAAGTTCAGCACCCCGTTCATCCCCACCGCTGCACCCACCGCCGCACCCACATCCTTTTCATTGGTCACATCGCCCCGCACAAACACCCCTTTCACCCCGTGCTTGGCACCAGATCGCACAATCTCCGCGGCCACCGCCTCACCCTCGGCCGCCCTGCGCCCCATCACCACCACGTGCGCCCCCGCCGCGGCAAGCGCCACCGCCGTTACCCGCCCAATGCCGCTCGTTCCGCCGGTAATCAGCGCCACCTTGCCAGCCAAGTCCGCGTAGTTGCCAGAGGTATTTGTTTGCATCGAGTTCTCAGCCATGGAGCAGCACACCTTTCACAATCGCCAATCCGAACGAAGACTCCCAAACCAAGCACCACGCTGGCTGGGTCATTCGTATCGACGAACATCTAAGTGTATAGCAGCCTCCCCCGTACCCGGTTCGCAAGAACTCTGAAATATTGACACAATGCCAACCCGCACGCACCGATGCCCGCCGACCACCTTTTAAGCCTGACTGTTTGGCACTCTCGCCCTTTCACCATTCGCCCCACCCTCCCAGCGCACCTTTTTCAGCAGCACCGTCAGCAGCGTCACATCCGCCGGTGTCACCGCCTCCAGCCGCAGCGCCTGCCCCAGCGTCGCGGGGCGAAACCTTGCCAGCGCTGCCTTTGCCTCCGGCCGCAGATGCTCGCACACTAAATAATCAAACCCGCGCGGAATCGGCCGCTGCTCAAGCACTGCAGACCGTCGCAAGTCCGCCGCCGCTTTCATGATGTACGCGCTGTAGTACCGCTCCGTCTGCGCCGTCAGCAGCGCGCCAGCATCCCAATCGCCGCCCCCCCGAGGCGTGCCCGCATGTTCCGCCAGCACTTCAGGTGTTGAGTCCTGCCTCCGCAGCACCTCCGCAAGCGTGACCGGGCCAACATTCTTTGAATCAATCCGCAACCGCAATTCCGCCAACTGCTCGCGGCGCTTGGCAAACAACTGCCGCCGCACGCGCCCAAGTTCGGTCGTATCAAGCATCCCCAGCTTTTCGGCGAGCGGTGTCAAGCGGTCGGCCGTGTTGTCGGCCCGCAGGTGCAATCGGTGCTCCGCCCGGCTTGTGAACATGCGGTACGGCTCAACCGGCGTCTTGGTCACTAGGTCATCCATCAGCACACCGATGTACGCCTCATCCCGCCCAATCGTGATCATCTCCCTGCCCATCGCAAGCAGCGCCGCGTTTATTCCTGCCACAATCCCCTGCGCGCCAGCTTCCTCATAGCCGCTGGTGCCGTTGATCTGCCCTGCCAAAAACAATCCGGCAACCAGCTTGGTCTCCGCCGTCGCCCAAATCTGGTGCGGCCGCACCATGTCATATTCAACGGCATACCCGAACCGATAAATCTCCGCCCGCTCACACCCCGGCATCCCGCGCACAATTCGCTCCTGCACATCCGCCGGAAGTGATGTTGAAATCCCGTTGCAGTAAATCCAATCATCCTCGTGCGACTCAGGCTCCAAGTACACATGATGACTCTCCCGCTCGGCAAACCGCACAACCTTGTCCTCAATGCTCGGACAATACCGCGGCCCGACAGACTCAATCTGCCCGCTGTACATCGGCGCACGATGCAGATTCTCCCTGATCAGCGTATGAATCGCAGCGCTCGTTCTCGTGATCCGGCAATCCACCTGCTTCATCACCGGAAACCGCTTCGCCGCTCCATCAGCGCCTGTGCCAATCTCAAGCCCATCCGCCCCATTTAAATCACTAAACGCCACCGGCGCCTCATCGCCCAGTTGCTCTTCAAGCTCATCCCATCGAATCGTCCCCCGCTTCAGCCGCGGCGGTGTGCCCGTCTTCAGCCGGCCCAGCTCAAACCCAAGCGCCGCAAGCGACCCTGAAATTCCAACCGCAGGCGCCTCGCCAAAGCGCCCGCCCTCGGTCCGGCTCTCGCCCGTGTGCATCAGCCCCCGCATAAAAGTACCCGTCGTCAAAACCACAGCAGCAGCCGAAAGCACCACCGTCCCCAGCTGCGCTTCCTCCCTGCCTTCACTTGGCAAATTACAAATCTCGCGATTTGGCAATTTCGCCAAACGCACCTCCACCCCTGCGACTCGCCCTCCCTCCACCACCAGCCGCTCCACGCTCGCGCTTACAACCGCTATCTCCCGCCGCGTGGCCACCAGGCGCTGCACCTCCCGCGCATACGCGTGCTTGTCACACTGGGCCCGAGGGCCACGCACCGCCGGTCCGCGGCTGGAATTTAGCACCTTAAACTGAATCCCCGTCGCATCCGTGGCTAGCGCCATCACCCCGCCCAGCGCATCAATCTCGCGCACAAGTTGGCCCTTGGCCAAGCCCCCAATCGCCGGGTTGCAGCTCATCACGCCAATTTTGCTGGCATCCAGCGTCACCAGCGCCACACGCCGGGTGCCATCACCACGCCCGCCCAGCATGTTGGCAGCGGCCCACGCCGCCTCAACACCGGCATGCCCGCCACCAATGACAATCACATCAAACTCAGTTGGAAATGCCGCTTCGCTCACGGCGAATCTGTAGGCACCCCAAAGCCCCGCCGCCGCGAACTGGCAAATCCTAAAACGGACACGGCCCGCAACTTGCCGTGAGTGGCATGGTGCGGGCCGTGGAAAATGGCAAATAATCTGTTTGGTGCGGCACTCACGCCGACAGAAATGGCACGCCGTGGTCACGCCGCGGGCCTAAGAGACTCCTCCGCGAGGAATCTCGATGTCGCGGCGTGGCACTTCATTGCGCCGAACGTCGTCGACGGCCAACCATCCACACAATGCCCGTCCCAGCCACCAACGCAGCACCGGGGGTCGGTACGAGTGTGATCTGATCCTGCAAGGTGCCGTCCGCGAGGATGGCCACATTGGCCGGCAAACCAAGCCCAGGTATCGCATCATCCAAGAACGCATTGGCCTGGGCAAGCACCGCAGCCGAGGCACCCACCATGAACCCACCCGCACCAAGATCAAGCGAGGCGCGGCCAACGCTTGGGTCCCAGTCGGTAATCACTTCCCAAAGCGCAACTTGCATGCCCGCCGCGATGACATTGTCACCCGTGCTGGAGGCCACAGCGCCATCCCGCGAGAACAACCAGCTGATGGCCGTAAGGCGCGCATCGGTCAGTGCGTTCCCCGTGAAAATTGACGGAGCGTTGGTGTCCAAATAGGCGTACGTGCTCGTATTGGCTGAAACAAACTGGCCAAGATCAATGCAGTACGTGTTCCGTGTGCCGGCCAAGTCCACCGGCGTGCCGCCAAGAGGATTGCTTAGCTCATGCCGCAACTGCCCGGCGAATACGCCGCCGCTCACGTTGGGCGAAGTCACCGTGATATTCTCGCCAGCACCAGTGCCGACAAACCGCACATCAATCGTCTGGGCGGATGCAGCACCCGCAAAGCACAACAAGGCAAGAGCGGAAAGACTTGATCGTTTCATGGGCGGTCTCCTCAAAGCGCTCGCTCCAGAAGCTGAAGGCCAGACCCTGAAGGCGGTGCGAAAAATCGGTGCAATCACGATGCACCGGACACCACCAACATGCCATGCAAACCCCACCCGCACCATCGTTCATCAACACCCACTCCCGCGCCAGTTCCGTTTATGACGCCTGCACCACCTGCGCCAAGGCCTCCCACCACATCTCGCAGCCCACCCCCCAAAACCAACCATAAACCAGCCTCTATTTGACCATTTGACTATTTGACCCTTTGGCCAGTTGCCGCAGGCGCCACCGCAGCCGGCCCTTGGCTCACATCAAAGTTATCGTACTTCTTAAAATCCGCCACATCTGCATCAGTCGGCGTGCTCGCTGCCCATGCAGAGTTGTACATCGCCGCCAGCATCGCCGCCGCATCGTGCAGGCGTTCGCTGATGAACTCCTTGCCCTCTGGCTGCTGCAACTTGCCGGCTTTTTCCATGGCGTATAGCGGCTCAACCTTCTCGTGCGAGCGCTTCACGTACGTGATTACATCGTTCCACGGATCAGCACCCGGCACCGGGATATCAAACTTCTGATCCGCCTTCAGTGCGTTGTAATCCAACTTGTGGTGCGCGATCACGCCGCCATCAATGTACGCGTGAATTGTTTTGGCCGTGGTATACCCGTTCGGATTCTCACCCACCCAGCCGTTGTAATGCTTGGTCGTGTGCAGCGGCTGGGCCGTGTCACCCACATAGTGCGACATGATCCCCATCGTCGTCGAGATGTTCGCCTTGGCCATCTCAAGCTGCGGGGCACGCTTGGGATCATTGATCTTTTCCAGAATCCGATACGTCTTGAACATCGAGATCAGCTTCGCGTGGTTCTCCACAATCGCGTGCGGCACAAAGCCTGTCCACTGCTTCTGGCCCGTCGGGTCCAGCTTCTCGTTGTACGGTTCACCTTTCTCATCCGGCCCCATCGGGTGAACGTGCCGGGCCACTGCCATGTCACGCACAAAGCGGTACCGCAGTGGTGAGACCGTCTCCAGCGTGAGGCCAAAGTCCTTCAAATCTTCCACATCAATAAAGTGGTCGCCGTACGTCGTGTTCATGATGTACGGGTTCTTCAGCCCGCGCCAGCGGTCGGGCTCGGCGGCTTGCCACGCAATCCCCGCTCGCACGCTCTGATCCTTCAAGAACGCGGGCATGTCCTCCTTCAGCCCATCCATCGCCAGCCACGTAATCGTGCGATGGCCAATCGCATCCCACGCCTTGGCCTGGGATGTCACGCTCAGCACCGTGCCAGCAAACACCACGGTGGCAGTCGCACCAACCAACAGTGCCCGCGCAGCGCGGGCGAACGATGAAGCTACAGCAACAACCGGTAAATGCTTGGTGTTCATGCGAGGGATGCCATCAAAAAGGCCGTACCAAATTCCAAACCGCTCAAATCGTGGCCACAAGCGTACGGCGGCTCCGCCCGCTCTACTGTCCCGCCGTGAAACGCCTCGGTTCCGCCAGCTTGCTCGCCCTCGCCACCGTCATTGCCGGGGCCGCGGCCACCATCGCCTGCATTTTGACGCTTGATTCCCTAGTTGTGCGCACGTTCACGCTCGCCCCCGCCGAACTAAGTGCGGCGGAAATCACCGACTGGTACAAACTCTTACGCATCATGGGTTACGCGTACACCTGGCTGGCGGTGGCGCTCGTGCTGATCCTCGTCGATAGTGGTCGCCAAGAAGATGACCGCCCAACCGGCCGCCCACTCACCTGGAAGCGCGGCCCGTTCCTAGTCGCCAGCATCCTCATCGCCGGCGGCCTAGCCGAACTGATCAAACTCCTCACCCGCCGGGCCCGCCCAAACCTTGCCGACCCGACCGAGCTGTACAACTGGATCGCCTGGTCCGCCAAAGGCATCAACACCGGCGACCTCGCCCTGCCCAGCAGCCACGCCGCCGTAGCCTTCGCCGCGGCATGGGCCATCGGCAAACTCCACCCCCGCACGCTGCCCGTGGGCTTGTGCTTCGCAATCGGCTGCGGTATCACCCGCATGCTCGCCGGTCAACACCACGCATCAGACATTGTTGCTGCAATGTTTGTAGGGTTGCTGCCCGTGGTGGTGCTGACGGTGATGTTTGATCGGAAGTAGAGGATGCGGATAAATTTTCAGCCGAGTCCAACACGTCTCACCTCACCCCGCACACTCCGCACAGCCGCACGCCTCATCCTCTTCATCATGCTGCGTGGCGATCGCCCGCTCCATCACCAGCATCTCGATAATTTCCATCAACCACGGCCCGAAGTCACGCTTACTCATGTTGCCGGGCGTCTTGGTGATGCTGCCATCAGCACCGAACACGCTTGCCGTGATGCTGTCAGACTCCATGGTGCCAAGCTCATTGGCCACCACCGCATCAACACCCTTGCGCTGCAGCTTGTCCTTGGCTGAGGCGGCGAGTTTGGCTTTGCTTTCCAGTGCAAAGCCCACCAGCACCTGTGAAAAACCCTCCTTATCTCGCCGCGCACTGCAGCCAGCAAGCAGGTCTGGGGTTGACTCGAGTTTCAAAGTCAGCCCCGCGGCGGTTCGCTTGATCTTGCCCGCTGCACCCGCCGCACCGACCTTGGCCGGGCGAAAATCCGCGACAGCCGCGGCCATGGCCATTGCATCCGCGCCCGGTTGGTGCTTCTTCAGCAGCTTAGCCAAATCATCGGTCGTCACAAACCGCTGCACCGTCACCAGCTTGTGCTCGGGCAGTGTCGTCGCGGTCGGCCCCATCAGCAGCACCACCTTCCAGCCGCACTCCACGGCCGCCGCGGCCAAGGCCACACCCAACTTGCCGGATGAACGATTGCCAATAAACCGCACCGCATCAATCGGCTCGTGCGTTGGTCCGGCGGTGATCAGCAGCACCGGCCGCTCATCATCTCGCTGGGCCGCGACTCTGGAGCGGCGGGAGGGGCGGGAGGTGCGAGAAGGCCGGGAGGCGGGCGGGGTAGATTTTGATGTTCGAGCAGTGGACTTTTTCGCCAAGGGAACCTCACAGCGGTTTGGGGACATGACCGAGACCGGCAAACAAAATGTGGTACGCGGAAAGCGCCTTGAGATGCCGCGGCACACCAGCAGGTGACGAGAAGAACACACTTTATGCGGGGGTGGGGTTTGGGGCGATAGACGGGCGGATGAGTGCGCAGATTGCTTGAACGGGCTCGAAATTTTTCTGGACGTACGCGGTTACCCACGCGGTGCTTTGGGCGCGGGAGGGGGACAGGGTTGACGGAGTGCGCAGGGCGCAGGAGGTCTTTGCTCGGGTTTACTCTTTTGCGAGGGCGTGCGTGCGCACCCACCCACCGCTTCCGCGGTGGGCTCTTAGTGAGAATTTTCGCGGGTGGCGTGCCTTACTTTGCGGCTTTTTTGCCGAGGCCGGAACGGGCTTTGGCGATTTCCGTCGCGGCATCTAAATCTTTGCCGTCGCTCTCGCCATGCTCAACCTTGACGGTGCCCAGCTTGCGGGCCAAGGCCATGGCGGGGTCAGCAAACTCATCTCGATACGTGCCGATGGCGATCAGGGCGATGTTCATGCCTTCGCGAGCACGGTTGGCCGCGTTTTTCATGGTCTTTTCCATCGTTGCTAAAGCCTGCTTTAGCGTTGCAGCGCCGATCATGCTGCCGTTCTTCAGGCCCGCCGCCAGCGTGCTCCAGCCGCAGCGGTGGACAAACTCCGCGTTCGCGCCGCGGTGGGTTGTCCACGCTGTAAAGCACGCGGCGAACATTGGTGACTTGGCAGCCACACCGGCCATCGCATCGCACGCCGGAGCACTGGTGGTGGACTTCGCCCAGCGATCAAGCTGCTTGAAATCTGCGGCCTTTGGGTCCGCGACGATGCATGCCAGCAGCTGCGCATCCAGCACGCCGGTAGTCCACAGTGCATCGGCCAGCACATGATCAATGCCGAT
>JBBRKQ010000034.1:0-39712 GCA_038231815.1 Phycisphaerales bacterium | reverse complement strand
ACGGGCGGGCTGATGACGCGGTGCTTTAGAGAGGTTGCCAAGTCGTATCCGAACATCTGGGCCGATGAGGCGAACATTGATGCGATTTGCATGTGGATGTTCAAGAACCCGCAGGACTACTCGGTGCTGGTGGCCGAGAACATGTTCGGCGACATCGTCAGTGATTTGTGCGCGGGGCTGGTGGGCGGATTGGGATTCGCGCCCTCGGCCAATCTTGGTGACACCTATGCGGTGTTTGAGCCCACGCACGGCAGTGCTCCCAAGTATGCCGGGCAGTACAAGGTCAACCCGCACGCCATGCTGCTGACGGTGAAGATGATGTTTGACTGGCTGGGTGAAGCGGACAAAGCGACGCGGCTGGAGGCGGCCATTGCACGCGTGATCCGTGAAGGCACCGTCAAGACGTACGACATGGGTGGCAAGGCGAGCACGTTGGAAGTGGCGAAGGAAGTGGCGAAATATGCCCAGTAGTCGCCATGCAGAGGTCGCTGAGCTAGATTTTTTGAGATGAGAGCCGTTGGTGGACGGGAGTTCCATAGCTGAGGCAGGAACTCCGGTTTACTGCCAGCCGCTGGTAGACGATTACACTTTGGCCATGATTCTGCGATTCCTTCATGCCGCTGCGCTCGTGCTGCTTGCACTCCTCGTGCTGGCGTGGCCGTTGAGTTTTCCTGGCGTGGGCTACTTTGAGCAGCGGGCAACCATGCATAGCTCACTTGGAGTTCAAAGCGGTGTGCTTTGGGTCAAGAAGGATGTGATCGCGGGCCGCGCGCAGCTGGAGCGCGATCAATATCAGATTCGAACCGTACCACCGATGGGGACGGCCGCCGTCTTTACGGCCCCAAGCATTACACTCGGCCCGTCGTGGCAAGTCACCGTTCCGCTCCTCCTGCTCGCCGCGGTGTCCGCAACGGTGCTCGCCGGGTCACTTGTTCGGATTTGGCGGCGAAAGACCCTGCGGCGACGCCGCGGGATGTGCGTGGTCTGCGGCTACCCGCGGACTGGCGCTGGCACCCCGTGTGCCGAGTGCGGTTTGAAGCCAGATGTTGCAGAGAGCAAGGCGGGTCCGGCGATCGGCCTTCTCATAGCTGATGCCGGGGTTGGGCTGTTTCTGTCACTTGCGGCTATCAGTTCTTTGGTGGGTGTTGTGCACCTGGTTGATTCCAGAACGGCCGCGGTGCATCGGTTCGAAGGATTCGATTACTCGTGGTATTTGGATAAGTGCCAGCCATGGCTCGATGGAAAGGTGCTTGTTGTTGCCCCGGGTTCTCGCGCTCATCTGGCAGGAGCGATGGCAGGCTGCACGATCGTGCTGCTGCCGGGGAATCATGACGGCTTGAACCTGAACGGACTGCACGATTTACTGGTTGTCGGGGCGGGTCGCGACAGCACGACTGTCAAGTTGGTACAACTAGGGGCCGCGACGCGTATGAGGATCGAGAATCTCACCATCGACTGCGGTGATACCCCATTCGCGAGCTTCCGGCAGGGTGGCAGTCTGTACCTCAAGGAGTGTCGAGTGAAGAACTACAACTCCGGTGCAGGTGGAAGCAACTCCATTTTTTCGGTCGATGGGATTCTGCTCACCGAGGGGTGCGAGTTTGAAGGCAACTCTGGCAGGTCCGGCGGTTCGGGGAATGGAAATGCGATGGACTTGCGCGTCGCTAATCGGGTGTTCATTCGCGGTACAGAGTTTAATAACAATGCCGAGATTTTCCGTAACGCTGATGGTGTGTTTGATCACTGCACGTTCACCGGCGAGCAAGTTCGGATTTGGCCGCCGCGCGGAGACTTGATGGCGCGGGCCACCCAGTTCCCCCTCGGCGCATCGGGTGGCCCACCGACTTGGCGAGCCTATGTCGAAGGGTTCGATGATCTCCCGGTAGTGCAAAGGCTCTCTGGCGCGGCATCGACGCAATGGGCGGACCCGCTCGCGCAGGCCACTGCGGATTCACTTGACCTGGCCGACAATCTGCTTTTCTGGCGGCGGCTTATGGCCCATCCGTCGCCGCATGTGCGTCTAATCGCGGCCAAGCGAATCGGGCTGCCGGCAGCTGCTACACCTGCGGTACCGTTGCAGACAGCGCTGTCAAACCTTGCGACAACACCAGAGGTCGGCCCGCCCTCGCCGCCGATGGTTTCGTCCGACGATGCGCTGGCGATTTTGAGCATGGACTCACGAGATGCACTCAAAGCGATGGGTAATTCGAATACCGCTGCGGGGCTCTTGCAGTTGTCCGAACTGCAGCCGTCCCTACCGGAGATGGTTCGATTCTCGAAGGTTCGGTAGGGTGCTTTGGTGCTGAGGATCAGCAGATCAGCAACTACCCACGTGCGAAGTGCCGCCAGAAGTTTACGTTTCATTGAGATTTGATATGTCCCACGCCCCCGCCAGCCCCAACAAAAAATACCTCTCCCACACACTCGCCCAATGGGCCTGCGCGCTGAAGTATGAACACCTCAGCCCCGCCGCGATCGAGCGAGCCAAGATGTTCTGGTACGACTCGCTGGGCTGCGGCATCGGCGGCAGCAAACAGGAGGATGCCCGCATCCTGCTGGCACACTACAAAGAAATATCTCCGGCTGGCGACGGGCCGTGCACGTGCTTTGTGTCGGGCTTTCGCACAAACCCTGTTGATGCGGCGATGCTCAACAGCCACATGATCCGGGCGATGGACTACAACGACATCTACTGGAAGGCCGATCCTTGCCATCCGTCAGACATCATCGCCGGACCGCTGGCCCTGTGCGAGCAACTGGGGCTCTCAGGCCGGGATCTGATTTTGGCAACGGTGATTGCTTACGAGGTTGAGCAGCGGCTGTGCGAGTTTGGCCAGCCCGGCGTGCGGGAGTACGGATGGCACCACGCCACGCTTACGGCGTTTGCCGCACCCATCGCCGCGGGGCGGGTGCTGAACCTGACTGTTGACCAAATGGTGCAGGCGATCGGGATATCGGCCTGCCGCACCTTCACGCCCGGTGCGCCCACGGCGGGCAAGCTGACGAACATGAAGAACACGGTTGATCCGTGGGCGACGCGGATGGGTGTGGAATCCGCTATGCTCGCAGCGCGGGGCTTTACCGGGCCTGAGCACATCTTTGACGGTAAAGAGGGGTTGTACGCGGTGTTTGGCCATGTAATGCACAAGGGCCAGCCCGCCAAGTTTGATACCGCGGTGCTTACTGACAAGCTCCCCAAGGCCGCGGGTGACCACTACCGCATCCTGGACTGCGGCATGAAGTCGTTCCCCATCGAGGCTCTGAGCCACGCCCCACTCACTGCAATGATGAAGTGCGTGCGGGACAACGGCATCGCACCGGCGGATGTGGCTGAGATCAAAGTTGAAGTGATCGCGCGTGCCGCGGACATTCTGGGCGATCCACACAAGTACCGGCCCGACAGCAAAGAGACGGCCGACCATTCTCTGCCATACTGCATGGCGGTGGGGCTGGTTGATGGCATGGTCACCCCGCTGCAGTTTGTGGAGTCTCGGGTAATGGACAAGGCGTTGATCCCGATTATGGACAAGGTCAAAGTTGTGGCGAACGCGGAGTTTGAGGAGCTGTTTCCAAAGTTTCAGCCCAGCCGCGTGACGATAACCACGCTTGCCGGAAAGTCATTTACCGCGCGGGTGGATGTGCCCAAGGGTGATCCGCGCGACCCGATGACGGAGCAAGAAATTGGCGTGAAGTTTCACGCGCTGGCCGATGGCACTCTTGGCGTTGTCGCCAGCAACGCACTGGCCCAGGCAATTGTCGAGCTGGAAACCATCGAAAATGTGCGCACGCTGCTGCCGCTGACGGTGGCGAGGTGATAGCCATTCACCTCGCGCGATGCTTGCATTCGAATCGACAGCAACCCGGTGTTTTACGCCGGCAGCGAGCCAATCACCGCCGCGGCGTTTTGGCCGGCCAGAGATGAACTGACGATCAGCACCCGCCCAAGTTTGGCCGGCCGTGAGGCTGATGCGCCCGCGCGGATACCCGGCGCCGCAGTGCCGTGGTGAATTCTTGCCGGAAGCGTTTGTGTTTGCACCGCTTTGCACGCCGCGGCAAAGAGCAGGCCGCCCGCGCCGGCCATGCAGTGGCCAATGGCGGGGGCCAGTGTGATGGTTTCTATCTCGGCCAGCCGTGCTCCGAATACGGTGCGCAGGGCACCAAACTCGCCACCATCGATGGCTCGCACTCCGGAGCCTTGCAGCACGATGCAGTCAATCTCATTAGGCTTGCAGTTGGCATCTTCCAGAGCGTTCTCGATGGCGTACTGGCATCCTTCATCGGCATCGTCAAACGGCGTGTTGGCCGGGCGCATGGGGGAATGGCTCGCGCCGCAGCCCAGCAGCTCGGCTGCCATTGGCGCCCCACGTGCTTTGGCTGCCTCATAGGCCTCCAGCACCACAATTCCAGCACCCTCACCCAGCACGCCGCCACCAGCGTTTTCGTCGTACGGGCGCACCACGCCTGCGGGGTCAGTCGCGGGTGTGGTTCTGGCTAGTCGCCCGGCAAAGTCTGCCCGCAGCAGGCCCATCAGGTTCACCTTGCTCTCGGCGCCACCGGTAAAGCACAGTTCCGCATCGCCACGTTCAATGACGCGACAGCTCTCTGAGACCGAAAGCAGGCCGGAGGCCTCCGCACAGGTGATGGTGTTGCTGGGGCCCTGGCAATCGTGGATGATTGTGAGGTGGCAGGCCAGCATGTTGGGCAGATACTTCAGCATCCACAGCGGGGTCATGTGTTCCATCCCGCCGGAGCCCCAGGCCTGAAGATCAAAGGTGTTTTCGGGAGTTAAAGCCTTTGACAGGGCCGCGGTAAGTTCATCGGCCTCGGCAGCGATAAGACCCGCACCAATATGGCAGCCCATGCGGGGCGGCTTGTAGCTGGTGGCATCGGTTGAGTCTTCGGGCAATGTGCCCCGGGTGATGAGTTTGGCGGACTCGACGGCATCTTTGGCCGCGGCGACGGCAAGCTCGACATCACGCGCCATGACCTTGACAGCCTTGCGGTAGTGCTTCGGCACAAAGTCTTTGGCAGAAAAGTTATCAACCTCGGCGGCTAAGTCGGTGGGGAACTTGGAGGCATCAAATCGGGCGATGGGCCGGATGGAAGTTGTGCCCGCGCACAGGCCGTCCCACAGGGCAGCCATGCCCACGCCAAAGCCGCTGACAGCACCAAGACCAGTTACCACAACGCGCCGAGTAAGCATCGCCGGAAAGATAGCGGTTGGGGAAAGACAAGAGACCGGGGCTGGAGGATGAAAAAGAAAAGATAAAAGCTGAACGGGCACGCCGTGGGGAGTTGGGCAGCGGGGTCTTGAGGGGGAAAACGTCGGTTTCGAGTGGCCGAACACGGGCGGCGGGAGACCCACGGGCAAGATGTCGATTGGAGTGGCTTAGATCCACGTCGGATTTTTGTTATACGGACGCAGTTCTCCGTCGTCGCGATGTTGGGTGATCTAAACTTGGTGTTAGGGTCGAAGGCAATTCAAAGCGGCCGTGAGCCGTGGCGGATTGTCCATTGACTGCTTCGTGGTTTGAAGTTTCAGAAAGTATTGAAAAGGACGGTCGCTCATTATGGGTTTGCTTGCCAGTATTCATTCGCCTGCCGATCTTCGCAAGCTCAGCATCGAGCAGCTCCCGCAAGTCGCCTCGGAGATCCGTGAAGCGATCAGTAAACAAGTTGCCCGCACGGGCGGCCACCTCGCCCCCAACCTCGGTGTGGTTGAGCTGACCATCGCGCTGCATTACGTCTTTGATTTCGCGTGGGACCGCCTGCTGTTTGATGTGGGTCACCAGTGCTACACGCACAAGCTGCTGACCGGTCGTCAGCACATGCTGGCGGGTCTGCGTACCGGCGCGGGCATGGCCGGCTTCCCGGAGCCGCGCGAGAGCAATTACGATCTGTTTAGCGTGGGCCATGCTGGTACTGGCATTTCTACCGCTGTTGGCATGGCCCGCGGCGATAGCCTAAACGGCGAAGGCTTTGATCCGGCCAGCACGCCCAACGGCCGCCGCGCTGTGACGATCATCGGTGATGCATCCATCGTCAACGGCCTCGCGATGGAGGGCCTGAACGGGGCCGGCACGCTGAAGCGCCAGTTCCTAGTGATTCTGAATGACAACGGCATGTCCATCAGCAAGCCGCAGGGTGCGATTGCCCGGTACTTTGATCACTTGCGTGTGAGCCAGGGGTACGGCGGCTTTAAGAACGCTGCAAAGGAAGTGCTCAAGGGCATGCCCGGTGGCGAGACGCTGCGCTACGGCTACCACAAGATGAGCGAGGGCATGAAGGCGTGCCTGAATGAGGATGCGTGGTTTGAGCACTTTGGCTTAGTGACCGTTGGCCCGATTGATGGGCATGATTTCCCAACGCTGATCGCGCAGCTCACCGAGGCCAAGAGCTTTGATCGCCCGCTGGTCCTGCACGTCAAGACCATTAAGGGCAAGGGCATCCCATTCGCTGAGAAGGACGCTAGCACGTTCCACTCGCCACCGGCGTTTAGCGTGATTGCCGACCCGGACTCGGCCCAGTTGGCCGGTTTGGAGAGCGAAGGCTGCCGCGTGGAGTTGAAGCGCGATGGACGGAGCTTTACCAGTGCATTTGGCGAGGCGATTACGGATTTGATGGGCCGTGATGGCAAGGTGCTCGCCGCAACGGCAGCCATGGCCGATGGCACGGGTGTGAGCAAGGCTTTGGCCAAGTTCCCCGAGCGATCCTTTGATACCGGCATCTGCGAAAGCCACGCGCTGGACATGCTCGCGGGCATGGCCAAGACTGGGTGGAAGCCCTTCTTTGCCGTGTACGCCACGTTCCTGCAGCGGGCATTTGATCAGTGCTTCCAGGAAGCATCACTCCAGGGCTTGCCGGTGCGGCTGTGCCTTGACAGGGCCGGCTTGGTTGGTGGCGATGGCGCGGTACACCACGGCTTCTGCGACATCGCGATCTTGCGGGTTTTGCCAAAGGTGGCCATTACCGCAGCGCTCGATGAACCCTCGCTGAAAGCGGCCCTTGAGTTCATGCGCACGTATGATGAAGGGCTGTCTAGTGTTCGCTACCCGCGTGACAACGTCAGTGATCGCTTTACTGGTGAAGCTTGCCCCCCGTTTGTGCTGGGCAAAGCCCGCTGCCTGACGCCCAACTTTGATCTTGATGCCCCGGGCAATAACGGCTCGGGTGTGCCCGATGTGGCCATTATGGCCTTTGGTACCTGCGGGCTGGATGCCATGGCCGCTGGCGACCTGCTCGCCGGTGAAAAGCGCGTGGCCGTGTACGATGCACGCTTCGCCAAACCGGTTGACCGCGAGCTCATCGCCAACTTGCTTGGCCGTGGCGTGCCGATTATCACGGTTGAGGACCACTCAATCGTTGCTGGCTTTGGTGCCGCGGTGATTGAAGACGCCAGCGAGATGGGCCTTGATGCAGGCTTGGTGACCCGAGTGGGACTGCCCGATGCTTGGGTTTACCAAGACTCACGCACCAGCCAGATGGCGCTAGTTGGGACCGATGCAGCGGGCATCGCCAAAACCATTCGCGCCGTGTGCGCCAAGGTAACGCCGGCGCCCAAGGAGCGTGCTGGCTCGCACGTGACGGTGCAGGTGCGCGGGGCCGGCGCGGCCCGGGGGTGAGAAGCGTTCTGAACTGACCGACATTGCAACTTGTAGTTCAAAGCCCCGGCCTCGCGCTGGGGCTTTCTTGTATGTGCTGCGATGCGAATGCCGCTTGCCCCGCTGTACCGCTGTCGGGAGCGTAAAGCTGGCAGAGTGGCTTTGGCTTCCCCCCAAAAAACCGTCGGAGCCCGATGAACCCGGTCTGCAAAGAGGTCGGGCAACCGCCCTCTGGTGGTAGGCCATCGTTTTGGCCGTCTCGGAGCGGGGGCCTCCGGCGGCCGCTCCCTCGGTTCCGTCGGGCTGGATCGGCGCAATTTTCTGCGATTTCCCGCTTCAGCAAGGCTTGCTTTCGCAACGCCCGATACCGTCATCTGAACAATCTTCTGCTCTCGAACGCATCAGTGCAGCACGCGTGCATTCTGTGCGGCTGTCTGGCGTTGTTCTGCTGGCTTGGTCTCGCCTTCGTTTGTGGGTTTTTGATCCGAATTCGAGCGAAATTGCAATGAGCGACCGGACTGATAACACAAATCGGACGATGAGGCCAAGTCGTGGGCAGGCCGCGGCGATGGCGTACGCCTCGCGAATCCGCCTGCTCATCAAAGCCTTGCTGGTCATGAACCGGTCCGGCTGGCTGGTTGCCGGGTTTGTGGCGGCCCTGTTTATTGGCGGGATCTTGGATTATCTGTTCCGATCGCCCAATTGGCTTCGCACCGCGGGGCTTTTGGGTGCGACGGCAATGGTCGTTTCCCTGCTTTCGCGGCGGCTCTTGCCAGCCCTTCGGTTTCGCCCATCGGTCGAGGACATCGCCCTCCGGCTGGCGACGCCGAGTAGCCAGTTTGGGATTCCTGCCGCCCTTGGGCTGCATGGCGAGTCCGCTGGTGAGGCAGCGCGGGGCGGTGGAGGTGGGATTACCGGCAAGCTGGCAGCGCTGGCTGGCGAGCTGATCGGAACTGCCGGGGTGGGCACGCTGAGTGGGTCGGGACTGATTCGTTGGCAGCCAGCAGCGCGGGCGGCTGGCGCGCTCGCTCTGGCGTGCCTGCTGGTTGTCAGCATGTTCGCGTATCAGCCGGGCCTTGCATGGATTGGTACCCGGCGGATGCTGCTGCCGTGGACCGATGCTGCCTGGCCACGCCGGTATCACGTTGAGCCGCTGGCGACCGGCACGGTTGCGCCGCTGGGCCAGGCCATTGTGCTGCAGGCTGGGTTGGTCAACGCGCCGGGCAAGCTGGAGCAGACCGATGTGGCCGCGAACATTACCGTAGTTGTTGATGGCAAGGCTCGGGCGATGCGCACGGTCATGCTCACGCCGCAGGATCGCCGCAAGGTTGTGGGCTACACCGGCGAGTTGGGCGAAGCAGCAACTGCCGAGGCGCTCGTGTTTGAGCGGCTGCTTGAGCCCGGAGCGCTGGATCTGCAGGCCGTGGCCGGTGAGAACCCGCCGGAAGCGGTGACCCTGCGGTACACCCTTACGGCCGGTGACCACACCACGCCCGAGCAAACGCTGAAGCTGGTGCGACCCCCGGTGGTAACGGCCCTGGCCGTGCGGACGAATCCGCCGGCGTACGCCCGGCCCGTGCCGGGTTCTGCCACGGGAAGTTTGGCCGCGGGTGATGCAGGAGCACTCAGCGGACCGCAAAAGCGTGAGTTTGCAAGCCCCAGCGGCACGGTGATTGTGCCGGGTGTGATGGAAGGTTCGGATGTTGCCGTTGACATAACGCTTTCGCGAGCGTTGGTGCTGCCCAGCGACATCGCTGCAACACTTGGGCCTCAGGTGGCGGAGCTTGTGGCATCTGGCAAAGCAACACTGGTGACATCGGGCGAGGCGCTACCGAGCGGGACGCCAGGTGTGACCAAGAGCAAGACATGGCAGCTCGCACTCTCGCTGCGTGAATCGCTGGCGATGCCGATTAAGCTTGTAGATGCGGATGGCCTGCGAACTCCGGAGGATGTTGGGCTGAGATTGGACATGAAGCCTGATCGCCTGCCCGAGCCGGTGGTGACGCTGCCGACGAGTGACCAAGTCGTAACGCCGCAGGCAACAGTGGAAGTTGGCATCGAAGCCCGTGATGATCAGGGCCTTACTGCGGTGGTGGCACGTGCGCAGCGGGCAGTGCGGGCACGCGGGAGCATTGGTGCTGAGCCCGAACCTGCATTTGTGCCGGTGGTGCTGGCGCAGGCTGAGATAACTACGCCCGTGCTGACAAGCAAACTGATGAGCACCGTTGTGCCGGGCAAACTGGGAGCGGTGCCCGGTGATGAAGTGCTGCTGACGGCAGCTGCGCAGGACAATTATGAGATCGAAGGCAGGCGGCACGATGCGGTGATCAGCCAGCCGCGAAGGCTGCGGATTGTCTCGGCCGAGCAGCTTGCTGAGAAGCTGATCGCGGATCTCTCGGCGGTGCGTCGCGGCATCATCGCTTCAACCGAGAAGCAAGACGGCCTTAGCAAGGCCGCCGCCAAGGCTGGAGCCCAGCTTGCACAGGCCGCCGCTGCCGCGGAAGCGGGCCAGCCTCGTGAGCCGGCCGATGCCGCCGCTGACATGGCCGCTCGTGAGAACCTGCAGAAGACCGCCCGCGACCAGGCGGAGCTTGCCCGGCAGCTTGACCGCTTGGGTGAGCAGGCAGCCGCAGCCGCCAGCGCCAGCAGGCAGAACAAGCTGGACCCCGCTGCGGCGGAGCAGGCTGCAACCAAAGCCGCCCAGGCGTTGCAGCGCGCTACCGAGGCCAGTGCAAAGGCAAGCGCTGATGCCGAAGCCGCCGCCAAGGCAGCTGAGCAGGCCCAGCAAAGCGAGGCCGCTGCGGAGAGTGCCAGCGGCGCTGATGCCAAGGCGCAGGCAAAGGCCGCTGCGGCGCAGGCCGCGGCACAGGCTGCGGCCAGCGGCCAGAAGGCCCAGGCCGAGCAGAAGCAGACAGAAAAAGCGCTCAGCGAGGCGGCCAGCGCGCTGGACCGTGGGCAGGATGCATGGGCGGCCCGGCGCATGCTCAGTGAACTGGCAGACCAGCAAAAAGCGGTGCGCGAGGCAACCAAGCAGGCCGGGCAAAGCACGGCTGGCAAGAAAGCCGAGCAGCTCAGCAATCAGGAGCGAGCTGCGCTGCAGCAGGCGGCCGAGCAGCAGGAAGAGCTGGCCCGTCGCACCGGTGAGCTTGAGCAGAAGCTGCAGCAACAGGCCGATGCGCTCAAGGAGCGCGACCCCGCAAGTGCTGAGACGCTGCAGGATGCCGCCAAACGGGCACGCCAGGCGGACCTTGCCGAGCAGATGCGTAAGGCGGCAGAGCAGACCAGGAACAATCAGGCCGGGCAGGCGCAGGAGGGCCAGCAAAAGGCCGAGAACACGCTGCGATCAATGCTCGAGCAGCTTGATCAGGCCAAGGCGAACCGTGATGCAGTGCTGAAGCGGCAGCTTGATTCGCTGGTGCAGTCGATTGATACTCTCATCGCCCAGCAGGAGCTTGAATTAAAGCGGCTGGCCGATGCCGCAGCGAGCGGCCGGTTTGATGGGCTGGATCAGTCGATGATTCGCCTGCACGCCGGGACGCTGAGCGTGCTGGACAAGGCGCAGGGCGAGGGTGGCTCAAAGAAGGCAGCCGAGCTGCTCAAGGCCGCGGCCGATGCGCAGGTGGCGGCGATTGGTGACCTGCGGGCCAAACCGCTGCGACCTGATGAGGCCCGGCAGAACGAGACACAGTCACGCAAGCTGCTTGGCGAGGCCAAGGCTTCGGCCGAGGAGGCCAA
This sequence comes from Phycisphaerales bacterium, assembly GCA_038231815.1. Classification (GTDB taxonomy): domain Bacteria; phylum Planctomycetota; class Phycisphaerae; order Phycisphaerales; family UBA1924; genus CAILKP01. Next base: position 28,376 of record JBBRKQ010000034.1, on the reverse strand, counting down.
AGAGGAGGCTGCCGAGCGTGAAGCATCGGAGCGCCGCCGGGTGCTGCGCATCGCGTATGAGTCAATCCTGGAAGACCAGAAGGCGATCACCGCCGACACGCTGCCGCTGGTGGGCAAGACTGCGGATCGGCGGAACCGGCAGACCGCGGCGGGGCTTGTTGCCCGCCAGGACTTTGTTGCCCCGCGCTTAGATGACCTGCGTGACAAGCTGGCGGAACTGGCCGACAGTGGAGTGTTCCAGCTCGCCCATGATCGGATTAAGTCTGCATCGGCAACCGCCAGTGGGCTCTTAAAGTCGGGCAAGTGGGCCAATCAACTCACCGGCCGTCAGGCGGCGGTGGAGCGGACGCTGCAAGCGCTGATTGATGCGCTCAAAGAGAAGGACGAGAAGGAAAAGGATTTCCGCGAGAATGAGCAGGGCGACCAAGCGGGCCAGCAGGGCGGCGGGCAGGGGCAAAAAGAACCGTTGCTGCCACCGGTGACGGAGCTTGAGATTCTCAAGGGCATGCAGCGCGAAGCGATGATCGCCACGCGCGAGGCGGCCGAGGCCGGGGATGCGGATGCCGCGAAGCTGGCGGGAACCGAGGCTGCGAGCATCCAGCGAACACTGACGGAGCGTGCCAGAGACATTGTTGAGAAACTTTCAAAGGTGCCTGGCCAATGAACACACCAAAGCAAACCAAGTCGCAGGTACACGCAGTGATCACCGCGCTGGCGCTGAGCGCTGGCGGCATCATGCTGTGCGCCGGTGCTGCGGCGGGGCAGCCAGCGCCAAGCCCGGCACCAACTACGACTCCAACCCAGCCGCTGCCGAATCTTGACGATCTGCTGAAGTTGCCCAAGCCATCTCAGCCAGCGCCAGCGAAGCCCGGTGTTTCGCCGAAGGACACTCCGGCTCCCAAAGACTTGCCCGCCAAGCCAGCACAGGACAAGCCAGCACCGGACAAGCCAGCAGCTGACAAGCCCGCGGCCGATGGTGCCACGCCGGAACGGCCCGCTCGCGATGGCGGTGCGCCCAGCGAGCAGAAGAACCCTCTGACCGAGGCGCTGGAACTGATGCAAGAGGCGAGCGGGCGGCTGAATCCTGGGGCACAGCCGGCGGCCGGAGCGGCCGGAGTGGCCGGAGCATCCGATGCATCGCCCGATACTTCGCTTGACACCCAGCGCATCCAGCAGCGTGCGATTGATAAGCTCGATCAGCTTATCAGTCAGGCCAAGAAGCAGCAGAAAAAGAAACAGCAGCAAAAGCAACAAAAGCAGCAGCAGGGTCAGCAAGATCCGCAGCAGGGCCAGGGCGATGCGCAGCAGCCGCAGCAAGGCCAAGAGCCTGGCAGCAAGCCGGGCGACAAGCCCGGCAGCAAACCCGGCGAGAAGCCGGGCGGCAAGGCCGATGGAAAAACCCCCGGCAGCGGCGAGGGCGACAGTGATGGCAACCGCCCCGGTGGTGATGCTGGCTCGCTGAACCCTGCCATGGATGCGGCCCGCGCCAGTTGGGGCAACCTGCCCGCCCGAGTGCGCGACATGCTCATGCAAGGTTCCGGTGAGCGATACAGCAGCATGTACCAGCAGATGACCGAGGAGTATTACCGCAAGCTCGCGGAGAAGCAGCGCGAGGACAAGCGGTGATGCGAAATGTTGTACCGACTCTTATTCTTTCCTTAGCCGCTGCTGGTGGAGCGTGTGCGGCGCTGCAAGCTCCCATGAGCATGGATGTTGCTGCCGCGGCTCCGCAACGCATTTCGCCACCGGTTTCGACACCGATTTCGCAAGTGGAGTTGCTGCTCGCTCAGCGTGAGGCCGCAGCCCAGCGCACGGTGGCATGGCTCATGCCCAAACGCGATGTTTGGACAATGCCGACTGCGCCGTCATCCGTACTGGCCGCCAGCCTGCTCACCCCGCTGTGTTCCTCACCGGTGATGGCGGCAGGTCTTGCCGCGCTGCCGTTTGCGATGGTGCAAGCGGCTCAGCCAGTCGAAGTAGCGCCCGATTTGCCCACGGCCCGCCCCGTTGCGTTTGCGCCCTCGGCACAGAACAAACCCATGGTCGGCGAGATCACCCCGGAACTGGATCCGGCCGTTCGCAAAGGGCTGGCGGCGCTGGCGGAGATGCAAAATGAGGACGGTTCATTTGGTGGCGGACGGTTCAATCGCAACGTCGCCGTGACAGCGCTAGGCGGCCTTGCGTTTATGGGAGATGGGCACGTTCCCGGGCGCGGGCAGTACGGGCCCAACGTTGAGAAGGCTCTGAACAACGTGCTGGGAATGGCCACCGAGATTGGCCTGATCACTGGCGATGCGGGCAACGGACCGATGTACGGTCACGGCTTCGCAACGCTGTTTCTCGGCGAGGTTCACGGCATGACCGGTGGTGATGATGATTCGCCACTGGCCAAGCGCACCCACGAGGCGCTCATCCGCGCTTGCCGGCTGATCGAGCGCACGCAGAACGCTGAGGGCGGCTGGCGGTACAACCCAGTGCCCAACGATGCCGATGTTTCGGTAACGATCTGCCAGATCATGGCGCTGCGCTCGGCACGCAACGCAGGTATTGAGGTTCCCAAGTCCACGATTGACAAGGCGGTCGAGTACGTCCGCAAATGCCAGAATGATGATGGTGGTTTCATGTACCAGCTCCCATCGGGAATATCTGCGTGGCCACGTTCGGCGGCGGGGGTTGCATCGCTGTACTACGCGGGAATCTATCAGGATGCTGCCCTTGACCGAGGCGTTGCGTACCTGCTCAAGGAGGCGATGCCGGAAAACCGCACCCGCAGCGAGACGCACTACTGGTACGGCATGTACTACACCGCCCAGTCCATGTACCTCGCCGGTGGTCCGGCGTGGGAATCGTTCTGGACGCAGTCCCGCCGAGATTTGCTGCGCAGTCAGGCATCAAGCGGTGTTTGGAATGATCCAGGAATTGGTCAGGCGTACGGCACCTCAATGGCGCTGATCGTGCTGCAGATGCCCAAACGCTACTTGCCGATTTTTCAGAAATGATTTTTTACGCATCGCAGTCCGAACCCATGACACCTGTTCATCGCCACCCTGTTTGCCTTCTTCTCGCCGCATCCATGCTTGCCAGTATGCCAGTCGGTGTGCTGGCTCGCGAGGCGGATGCTTCGGCGATCGGCCCGCGCCCACTCTGGCTGCTGCTGGATTCATCGATGCAGCCAACCGGCGTCCGAGATCTTTTGTCCATCAGTGCTGAGTCGGTCGGCTTTATTGACATGACCGGGGCGACGGTGGCGCGGCCTTTGTCCATGGTGAGTCTGATCGTCCCGGCAGGGTGGTGGACACGTACCACACTCCGCGGCGTGGGTGTCGAGCCCATGGGCGAGCCGACGATGCCAAGCATCCGGCAGCCGGGCGGCCTCCTCGAAACGATTGATGGCCAGCGGATTCCGGGCAACCTGGAGTTTGCGGTACCGCAACCCGCCAGCGACCCAACAAAACGGCCAACCCGGCCCAGCGGGATGTCTGGTGGCCAGCAGGGGGCACGGCCGGCCGGGGTTGGAGGCAAGCCCGGCCTGCCCAGCCAGCCTGAGAACGCCGCTGCTCCAATTTCGGGTGACAAGCCGGCAGCGGAGATAATCGGTGAAGTTGAGGACTCGATTCGCTGGCAGCACCCCACACTTGGCTCGCTGAGCTTTAAGCTGGAGCAGGTTCGGAGATGGTCGGTTGATCAGCAGCCGTGGGCCCCCGCCGCAGTGCCCGAGCGTGATGCCCTGCTGCTGGCCAACGGTGACAAGCTGGAGGGATTTGTTGCCGGACTTCTTGGCAACACCAAAAACTCGCGAGTTGAGCTTGGAGTGAAGCTTGAACCCGTTTCCGGTGATGCTCTGCTGCTGCCGGTTCAGCGGCTTCGCACAATGCTGCTGAGCGGTGCACCAGCGCTGCCGCCGGCTGAGGCATCACGGCTGATTCTTGCCGATGGGACGGACCTTCATGCTGGCACGATGCTGCCTTTGCTTGGTGGCAAGCTCAAGACCCACCTGCTCGCCTCGACAACGGCCGACTCGGTGGTGCGAATTGATGCGCCCCTGCTGGTTGGCTTTGCCCCAAGCGCCCGAACGCTGATTGATCTCGCCGCAACGCTGGCCATCGAGTCACAGCCTGCAAGCCCATCAAAGCCAACTGTCATGGCCACCCGATTGCCCCGGACCGAGCCGGCCGACTTGCTTTCCGGCAGCATTGCCATGCCCGGCTGGTGCACCGCGGTGATGACCGTTCCAGCGGATGCCAAACGCATCGGCATGCAAGTGGTTGTGCCCGAATCCTGCCGCACCTATGCCGAATGCACGCTGACGGTAAGCCTTGCCGGAAAGGTGCTGACTACGAGAGTGATGACGGCTAAAGACCCGGTTGCGGAACTGAACATCACGGTTAGTGGAGGCGGTGAACTCCGCATCACCTTGGCCGATGGACCGGCCGCCAGTGGCCCTGTGCATGACCGGGTCATTCTGCGTCGCCTCATCGCGTTTCGTTAGCATCCTTGCAGCAGGTATTCGTGATGGGGGCTAAGCGCGTATGCTCCGCCGCTGATGGGCAAGACACTCGAACATTTCATCTTCGCCGGGGGCGGCACGGGCGGACACATTTTCCCCGGACTCGCCGTAGCGCAGGAGCTCGGCTGCACGCCCGATGGACCGCGCCGGGCTCACTTTGTGTGCTCATCACGGGCGGTCGATCGGACAGCGCTGGATGGGCAATCCGTGGCATCGGTAACGCCGGTGGTGGCGCAGCCGTTTGGCTTGCGTCCTAAACTGGCTTGGCGCTGTGTGACAAGCTGGGGACCAACCGTTCGCGCGGTGCGGCAACTCATTGCCGGGCTGCGACACTCCGGCAACGTTCGCATGGTTGTTACTGGCGGGTTTGTCGCGGCACCCGCGGTACAGGCGGCCCGCGTTGCCGGCGTGCCGCTGGTGGTGCTGAACATTGATGCCGTGCCGGGAAAAGCGAATCGGTTTATTGCCTGGCGGGCCGGAGCCCGCGCGACAGTGCTGACCACCTTTGCGTTGGAGCAGCCCTACGCACGGTCGTGGCGAGTGATTGCCCCGATCGTGCGGGCAACCGCCAGGCCACCCGGAGACAGCGCAGCGTGCAAGTTGGCCCTGGGCTTTGACCCGCACCGGCCGGTGCTCATGGTCACCGGTGGGAGCTTGGGTGCTGCATCGTTGTCCGGATTGCTGCCGCTGCTTGCCAGCAGCCAGACCGGCGCCCTGCGGACGGGCGCGTGGCAGGTACTGCATCAGGTTGGACGGGGAGAGGGTCCGCTGAGTACGTCGGCCCTCGAGCGGATATATGCCGAAGCGCAGGTACCCGCCCGGGTGGTTCAGTTTTGTAGTCAGATGGGGCTGTGGTGGGGTGCTGCGGATTTGGCGATCGCCCGCGCGGGTGCTGGCTCGGTGGCGGAGGCGTGGGCCAGCGCGGTGCCGACAATCTTTTTGCCGTACCCGTACCACAAGGACCAGCACCAGGTGGCCAACGCTAAGCCGCTGGAAGTGTGCGGCGGCGCGGTGATTGTGACCGACCGGATTGATCCGAAGCTGACGTTGGCTGATGGCGCTAGCGCGGTGATTGAGGGATTACTGGCCGATGGCACCAAACGTGCGGCGATGCGCCAGGCGCTCATAGGGCTTGGGCCTGTTGATGGGGCCCTACAGGTGGCCAAGGCGGTATTGAAGCTGGAGGGCGACTCGTGAATACGCCCTCGCCCGAGCGACGGGATGGTGAGTCATGGGGTACCCCGAACTGTGAGCAAGGAAGTATCGGTGGGGTGACGCTGCGCACCACCCGGCTTGTGCTGCGACCAATTGAGCCGAATGATCTGAGCGAGTGGCTGCGATACTGCGACGAGACGGATGAGAATTTTCGGCCTTACTTTCCCAAGCCGGACAGCTTGGATCCGCTCTTGCGGTTTGATATGGCTGTTCAGCGGACCGTGCTTGGGTTGCAGTCTGGCAGCGCGGTAAGACTCATGGCGTTTGAGGTCGGTGGCGGGCGAATGGTCGGTCAGGTTGCGCTGAACATGATCGTTCGCGGTGTTATGGAATGCTGCATGATGGGCTGGGCGGTGCATCCGGCCTGGCAGCGTCGCGGGGTTGGTGCCGAGATGTGCCGCGCTGCCATGGGCTACGCGTTTTCGCCCTCGAGCGGGGGTGCATCTGGCCTTGGTTTGCACCGGGTGGGCTGCTCGATCATGCCGCGGAACGTGGCATCACTGCGATTGGCCGCTCGGCTGGGGTTTCGGCAGGAGGGGCTTAGCCGAAAGTACCTGCGCATCAACAGTGTGTGGGAAGACCACGTGATGTTCTCACAGCTGGCCGAAGAGTTCGCGGGGTAGGTTGTGGAGTAGCCCGCGGAGTGAATTGCGGAGTGAATGGCGACGTGCCGTCGGCCGGAATCAGCGGCGACGGCGACGGGCGGCCCACAAGCCCGCAGCGGCGAGCAGGCCGGTTGGGGCGGGCGATGGGATGGCGGTGTAGCTGACCTCAAAGGTGCGAGTCGGTCCAACGCCAAGATCAAATGACCACTGTGTGGCCACTTCAAGATTGGCCGGGCCACTGGCGATAGAGCCGGCGGGGAGATTGTCGACCCCGGTATTGGCAAGCAGGTTGCGGAGTGACGGGCCAACAGCGATAGAGCCGGGCGTGACGGCCTCGTAAATGCCGTGGTACAGCGGATTACCACCATCTGCAAAGTCAATGGTGTATGGCCCGGTCTGGGTAGCCAGATCGTTGGTTGGGGTGCCGTTTAGAGTGATGTTGTTGAAGTTAAACAGCGATATATTGGAGACCGCTGGGCCACCCATGTTGGTGATGCTGAAGCGCTCCGTCAGGTGTGCTGCGTTGCCGCCCAGCGAGGTCACCACGAATTCAATAACAATCCGCCACTGGCGGCCCATCGCATTGTCGTACTCGATGCGGATGGTGTTGGCGGTGGGTGCGGTGATGTGCGGTGACGCTTGGACAACCGCAAATTCGCGGATGTCTGAGCCATCGACTCTTGCCCACCACCATGCTTGGTTCAGAAAATTCAGGCCGCCAGCGCCCGTACCCGAGAGTGAGCAGGTTGGCCCGCTGCCGATGCTCCCACCGCTGTAGGGATTAATCTGAAAGAACGCCGGACCATCACTGGCGGTGATGGCGGAAGGGAACTGAGCCGATGCGAACTCGCTCGTTGCGAGCATCTGTGTCGTCACAGCCAGGGCGAGTAGCCCTGCGGACGAAAAGCAAGATGGTGAGCGACGAGACATAGAAGCAGTATACCAGCGATTGGAGAAATGCCCACCTACCCGCGCGCAGCACGGGCGTGTTTTCACGGGATGGGCAGCGTTACAGAGCATCTCACTTACCTACACCAGCAAGTCTAGCGAGCCGGGCTGGCTTGGGCTTTAGCGGCGGCAGCCACCTCTCCTGCGAATCCTTCGGGAAGATCACTGAGAAACGATACGGAACGAACATGATTGCAGTTTCAGGAATCTGCTCACCGGAGGTGTCTCAGGCGGTTCTGGGCGGCTGTATTGTCAAATCGGACGTTGGATCAAGGAACTGGGATCAGGCGGGGGAACTGCTCACACGGGGTGCGATTGTCCTGTGTGAGCCTAAGCGTAATCTGCGACGGGGAATGTCACGCTGAGGCAAGATGAACGAGAAACGGCTGCATTTGAACAGCGAAACAGCTGAAAGCGCGTTTGCCAGCGACTTGAGGTCAGAGCCTTGGGAACAAGACGTCGGAGTGTCGCAAGACAACGGGAACCGAGCGCGAGGCAAGGCATGATGGCGCGCAACAGAGGTGACCGAGCAGACTGCGGGCAAATGAGGGTGAAAAAAAACCGTCCGACCTTTCGGGCGGACGGTTTGCAAACGAGGAGGAGGGGAGAAAGCGGCTTCCGGACGCTTACTCGCCTGTTGACCATTTGGTCAACAAAGGCTGATCGACCCTTACGGGCCGCCGCGATTAGGCGCGACGACGACGGAAGGCGACCAAGCCACCAACACCGAGCAAGGCGGCGGCGCCCGGGGTCGGGATGACGGTCAGGGTCGTTGAGACCGTCTGCACGCCATTGTTGGGGAGGGTGAAAGCGAACTGAGCAGCAACTTCCAGGTCGCCCAGGGAGTTGATGGTGCCACCACCGATATTATCGATTCCACCGTTGGTCAGCAGACCACGGACGTTGTTGGTCGTGTCAATGCGGAGGGCATTGGACGCCTCGTACGTGGCGGTGTTGAACCCATCGTTGAAGTCAGCGGTGTTCGGGCCGGTGATGCTGGCGACGTTCGTGGTGTTGCCACCAGCGTTGACGTCCATGTAGTTGAACAGGTTGAACTCGAGCGCACCACCGGAGGTGTTGCGGACGGTGGCGGTCTGAGTCAGAGCGCCGAAGCCGTACTCGAAGCCCGAAACCGTGAACCGCAGGGTCAGCTGGAAGCTGGTGTAGTTATACACAATGCGGAGTTCGTTGGTAGCGGGGTTGGAAACCACGGCAGTGGGGCGATAGACCGCGTTCTCGCGGGTATCAACGCCACCAACGCGAACCCACCACCAGGCGGCTGCGCTGTTGGAAGCGCCACCGGCACCGGTCACCGAGAAGGTGCTGGTTGGGCCGTTGCCTGATGCACCGGCGGTGTTGTTGCCCAGCGTGAACACAGCATCACTGTCGGTGATGGTTGTGTTAGCCGGATTGAAGACCTGGGCGTTGGCGGTAGCCGCCAGGCCTGCGATCACGATCATTGACAGTACACTCTTCATAATAATTCTCCCTCAAACGTCGGTTCCAACTCTCTCGCATTCGGCACTAGGAACCTTCAGTGCCGAATGTCTCCTGTCTCCTCACGCGCATTTGCAGCACGCCGGGATTATCTTCCCGTGAGTCAGTCAAACGAAGTATACCCCAAGATTCCGTCGATGCAAGGAGAACTTGAGACAAGATTTGTAAGCTCGTTGTAAATTCGCGTTACCGGTCCACGCTTCAAGACTTACGACCAATTTTGTCCCGCTTCCATTCCCATCTGCAATTTTTTATCGGACTAACGGGAGTTTGCTTTATCTCTTGGGGTTGTACCTGTTTTAAAAAATCTTGTGTCGATTCCAATGATTTCCTGCCCCTGTCGCTTGACATCACAATTTTCAACGAATTATCCACATAAATTACCCGGCCGCTGTCCCCGGAGAGGTCGTTTCGACCCGGATCTCCAGGGCTTGTGCCGCACGTGGTACGCAGTGCTCAGGTGTGCTGGGTTGGCGGATCGCGATCAGCGTGCCCACGCAAGCGGCCGGTACCACCGGTTTTGGCCCGTTTTCCATGATTTCGGTCACTGTTTGACAAGAGCCGCCCGCGTCACTCTATATATAGATCCTGACCCCGTTAGCTCGTCGTCAGCGGGTCGGATCTGCGGGAGCCCTGGGGTGGTCGCCGTGGTCGCCGCAGATCGCCGTGGTCGCCGCAGATCGCCGCCGCTTTCCGAAGCCCGAATCCGGCATCGCCGGTCGTGGTCTCCCGGCCCCGCCTCGCGTTGCGTCGCCAGGCGTTGCCGCGGCACCAAAGATTCTCGCGCTGCATCAGGTTTTATAATTGAGGATTCGTTCGTGGGAGCAACCGGACCGTACGCTTTGCCATGCCTCTCTTTGCCCGCTGGCTCCTTCGTTTGGGTCCAACCAACCCGATTGCCGTTCGGCTTGTGACCAACGGTTCACGCCGCAGCAGGCACCACTACATTCGCATCGGGTATCTCGGCGTGCTCATCGCCGTTTTGCTGATCAGCTTGCTCACCAATGCCAGGGGTGATCAGCTTGACTACCGCCAGCTCGCCGCGGCGGGCGCACGCAGCTTTGAAGTTGTCGCCTATCTCCAGATCGCTTTGATTTGTGTGCTAGCGCCCGTGTTCATGGCCGGCGCGATTGCGCAGGAGGCTGATCCGCGCACGTGGGACATTCTGCTGACGACGCCGCTGGGTGCCGCGGAGATTGTGCTGGGCAATTTGTTTGGTCGCCTGTTCTTCATTGTCACGCTGATTCTCTCGAGTCTGCCGCTGTTCGCGGTGACGCAGTACTTTGGCGGGGTTCCTGGGCAATCCATCTTTGCAAGTTATCTGATCGCGGTGTGCGCAGCGCTGCTGGTGGGGTCTATGGCCATTGCCCTTGCGGTCTCGCGGCTGGCCGGCCGGCGGGCGGTGTTCGCGTTTTATATCGCGGTGGTAAGCTACATTGCCATCACCTTCGCAATTGATGTACTCAATCGCACCGGTTCGGTCACGTACATGACGGCGGTGAATCCGTTCCTTGCGGTCAATGCGCTGCTCGATCCGGCCGGATACGCGCGGTATCCGGAGGGTTCGCGGTCGGGCATTGGCGGGTGGTTACTGGAGAGTCCAATCACGGCTTGGGTCACGTTGTCATCAGGAATCAGCTTGCTGCTGATGGTTGTCAGCACGATCACGGTTCGGGTGGGGGGGCTCTCGGGCTTTGGGGTTGGCGGGAGTGTTGAGGGCAAGGCGCCCTGGTACGCCAAGCTGTTGAAGCGTTCGGGGGGCTCTGGTCGGACGGTCTGGCACAACCCGATCGCCTGGCGTGAATCCGCCGGTCGCAATGATGGCCCGGCCCGCATCGCGCTGCGGTACGGGTTTATTGCGATGGGAGTGCTCTTTGCAGTCCTGCTGGTGGTGCTGGTGCACCGGGGCATCATGACAACGAGCCAGTTCAGGCTCACGCTGCTGTTTACCCTGCTTGGCGAGCTTGGGGTGATCTCTCTGGTAGCTATTAACATGGCCGCCACCAGTGTGAGCAAGGAGCGCGAGGATGGAACGCTGGACATTCTGCTGACGACCCCGATCGAGCCGGCGCAGTATCTGTACGGCAAGCTCAAGGGCATGATCGCGTACCTGATCCCGATGATCGCCGTGCCTGTGGTCACGGGACTCATCGCTGGTGGCTATAGCCTCTTTGATGAACTTTCTGAGACACCGTCGCACATGATCACGGTGCAGGGCCTAGCCACTGCCGGGTCGCAGCAGGTGAGTATCGCGGTGCCCATGATTCTGCCGGAGACCGGCGTACTGGTGATGCTCACGGCGGTGCCGTTTGTTGCTTTTTGTGTGGTGGTGGGAATGCTCTGGAGCCTGCGCAGTCGGGGGCAGCTTGGCTCGGTCGCTGCCACGGTGGGTGTGGTGGTGGCCGTCGGCGGGCTGGTGGGTTTGTGCGCATGGAATGCGAGCAACGCGTTTGATGTAATTGGTGCGGCAATCGCAGCGGCCAGCCCATCATCAACGGTGTTCGCATCGGTGTACCCGGAAATCGGTATGAGGAGCGCTGTGATGAAGCCAAACCTGGCGGGGGCCCGGGTTGCGCTGATGATCGGCTCGGTGATCTCGGCCGCGGTAGTCTGCTTCGTGGTGCTGAGTATCAAGAGCTCAATGACGAAGAACTTCGACAGCACGGTGCGGAAGCTGGCGGGGATGAAGTAGGAAAATGGTTAAATGGTGAATTGGTCAAAGAAATGCCGGCTGAGAGCAGAGCTGTGGCTGGGTGCGGGCAGGTTTAGGCAGGCGGCAGTTGGCCAAGGCCAAGGCGTTGGCGTTGGTGGCCACGGCGCGGTGGAGGTGGTTGGAGTTGGAGGTGGTTGGAGTTGGAGGTGGTTCGCCGGGTTGGCCTGCTCAAGGCTGGGTCGCGTTCGCCGGAATCGGCTGCCCGCATTCCGGGCACACCGCTGAGCTAAGACCTGTCAAATCATAATTGCAAAGTATGCAGCGCGTGCGCCACCATGATTGGCGGCGCGAGCGAAGGGCGATGAGCAGTGCCAGCGGACCCGCCGTGACAAGCATGAGCCATGTCGCAATCGTCAGCGCCCACAATGAACCCTCAGCGCAGTAGCACTCGGTCTTTCGGCGAACCAGCACATCAACAGGCAGGGCCACCACCGCTTCCACCGCGCCGCCGGCGAACAGGCGGCGGGCCAGTCCGGTCATCGCATCATCAGGATTGCGGCCGCGCGCAAAGCGCCACACCAGCGGGGTGAGCGTGAGCCATGAACCAACAAGCACCACTGCAAGCACTGTGATGACCAGGTCATTGCTTCCCGGCTCAAGGCGAAGTCCAAATACGGTCTTAGTCAGCGATCCGAGCAGAAGTAACCCGCCCGCAACCAGCAGCGTGCCGCACCCTGCAATCAGGGCGATGCTGACCCACATGCTCCGGCCACGCTCCCGCCTCGCCCGCGGGAAACGCACCGGCCACAGCAGCGCTGCCTGAAGCACGAGCATGAGCAGTGAGCTGACCACCAGCACAATGTAAAATTCTCTCGAGGTGATCGAATCGGAAACAATCTGCGAGACTGGCCGGCTTTCGGTGGAGAACCATCCCGAATCGCGACGCTGGCCGCCGGTGGAGGCAATGACACCCCAGGCCAGCAGCAGGATGGTCATTACAGCGGTTTCTACCAGCCATAGCAACAACAACGGTCCTATTCGTAGACTCAGGCTTCGTGGGTTGATGAGTCGGTCAGACCAGTGTCGCTTGTGCTGCGCTGGGGTATCCGGCGAATGAGCAGATTGTCCGTGGTCACTCGGCACCGATAACGGTAGTACCGATTTGCTGCGCTCCGGCGGCATGTCGTACAAAGCAGGTGCAGCCCCGCACCGCAAGGATTGAGCACATAACCCAGCGTTTTTTTTAACGCAGTCACATCGCCACTCAGTGGCTGCCAAAGCTTCTCGATCCACGCTCACCGGCCTTGAACATTAATCTTCGGCATTTGTGTTGGGCTTGCGCTCGCTGGCAGAGTGCTGGCGCAACCGGATCACCTTGTGCAGCTTACGACGTTACCCAAAAGACAGATGTGAAGCTGGGTGGGATTTGGTGCGGGCAACGTCCCACTTGCCAACCGGGCACCTACGCAGCCATCCGATCAGTTGCGTCAAGCGTGTTCCGGTGTAGCTTGTGCGGGATCCGCAGTGGTATTCAAAATGGCGATGTCGCCAGTTGTGCCGCCGCGGAAACATGGAGATTGCGACGTGAAACACTCATCAATGGTTGTTGCCCTGCTTGTGGGCGTTGGTTGCTGTGGTGCGTTGGCTCGGGCCGATGTGCATAACGAGATTGGCGACGCCGGAGCGTTCCCGAACACCGCTCAGACGATTGCCGGATCAGCTCCGCTCACGCGGATTAACGGCTCGCTGAACCGCACCGGCCGCGACTTGATCGACATGTTCGTCATCACGATCTCCGATCCTGCCAGCTTCAGCGCTACGACGGTGCGGCTCGGATCGAGCTATATGGACGATACCACGTTGTTCCTCTTCCACCTCGATGGCTCGGGCATCGCCAAGAACGACGACATTGACGAGGTGAACTACCTCTCACTATTGCCCGTTGGGGCCAGCCAGTACGCGAACCTCAGTCCGGGGCAGTACGTTCTGGGCATCTCGCCCTATGGCGTGCTCCCGGCGGTTGTCACCAATCCCACATCAACAAACCAGTTGGTCTTTCCATTCCAGCCCTACACCGGTGTTACCGGTACGCTAAACGGCTTGCTGCCCATGATCGGCTTTGGAGAAATCAGCAGCCCAAGCGCTACCGGAGACTACGCCATTGACCTGACAGGTGCGAGCATGGTCAGCGTGCCAACCCCGGCGGCGGCTTTGCTGCTTGGCCTAGGTGGGCTTGCCGCGGGTCGCCGTCGGCGGAGCTAATTTTTCGGCGGGGTCACTGGCGGGGCGATATTGTGCGCACGTGAAGCTTCGCGACTATGACGATTACAGCGTGTACGGCCGTGACGGCGTCGCATCGATACGCCGCCCGGGCATGCTGCACTATCTTCGTGCGGGGGTCTCCGGGGCATTGCTGCTGGCGGCGATGCTGCCACTGCTGCTATTTTGGACAAGCCTGGTTGTCAGTGACGCGACGCTACCCCTGCAGTTTATTGCGTTCGTACCGAAATGGATATGGGTAGTTGCCGCACTTCCCCCTGCGTTGGGCGCGCTCGTCACACGTCCGCGGGCGATTCCGGGACATGGCCGGCTTCGTCGCAGGCTTGGCATTGGGTGCGCGGTCATCCTGTGCATCAGTGGTGGCTATGTGTTGTTTATTGACTTTCGGATGTTCAACGCCCTGCGCTCCCGGCCCGAGGGTACCTCACTGTCTATCGCCCATTGGAACCTAACCATGCCCGATTCGGAGCGCTGGGACGGTTCGCTGCCGGATGCCGTGGGTGTGGGCCGAGGCAGCGGCCTGCCGGGTCTGGCGCCGCCGGAGATGTACCTGCTGACCAGCAACCAGACCAACGCCGCGTTTGATGAGACACTCCGCAAATTACGGACCGATGGCAAGACCTGGAATGTGGTGCGCCGCGGCGAGTTTGTAGCTATTTCGCTGCTACCCATAGTTTCAACCAGATTGCACCGGCTCCAGAGTGTGGGCACTGTGCCCGGCACAATGGAGAATCGCCAGCGATGGGAGGATTTTTACAACCGTTGGGCAGTTCGCATCGGCGTGGGTGCCCGAACCTTCAACGGTGATTCCGCCGCCGAGGTGTTTGAGGTTGAAATCGATGCCACCGCCTCACTGGGCAGGGTCGTTCGCTTCTGGCTGATTGACTTGCCCTCGGACCCACTGATCAATCGCCGTGCCGCGGCGATGGCGGTGCGGGAATGGCTGAACGTGCAGCGATCGGTTGCCGATGGTCTTGGGCTCCCGGATGTGGTCATTGGTGACTGCAACATGCCGCGGGGCACCCGGGCGCTGGATGTGGTCATGGAGGCGACTGGCAGGTCTGTGCAGCACGCGTTTGATCAGGTTGGATGGGGCGTGGCAGCGAGTTGGCCCAAGGCCATGCCGATGCTGCATATTGACCACTGCTTTGTCTCACCGGGTTTTCACGCGGTGAGCTATTCACTCGTAAAGACGCCGGTTGCCGACCATTGGGCCCAGCGTGTGGAGGTGGGGGTGAGCAAATAGCGATGCCGCCCCATGATCGAGCGGTGGGGTGTGCTTTGCCATCGCAGGGCTTACGTTCTCGGACGCGACGGTGTGGGCTTGATACCGCTTGGGTACGGGTCAAGTCGTTGACTAGTGGTTGGGGCGTGCCGGGTGGATCCAGCCGCACATTTCGGGAATATCTGGGATCGTTTGCATTCTAAACGGGCTGTTGTCGGCTCTGCGATGGATTGTCAATGCTCGCTCATATACTTGCCCCCTATGCCGGGACTTTCAGCGCTTGCAATGTCTGATGTTTCTGCCACCCCGGTGGCGGCTTGTGTGCTGGGCGCAACCCCGGATCAGGTCATTGGCGGCGAGAGCAGTGGGGCGTGGTTGGCCGAACGCGTGCAATTGGCGGCTGATGCGCTGCTGATCAAGCAGCGACAGGACCGTGGCGGAGCGCACTGGTGCGCCGAGCTTGAGGGCGACTCGATTCTTTCGAGTGAGTACATCCTGATGAAGTTCATTCTGGGCCAGCAGGATGATCAGTTGCCTGATGGCACGCGAGAGATGGTGCGGCTGCGGCGGATTGCCAACCAGATTCGGCTGAGCCAGCGTGCCGATGGCACCTGGGGGCAGTACCCCGGCTCACCGGCAGATGTTTCCAGCTGTGTGAAGGCGTATCTGTGTCTGAAGTTGATGGGCGATGGTGTGGATTCGCACCACATGGTGGCGGCACGGGAACAGATCTTGGAGCTTGGCGGGGCCGAGGCGTGCAACACCTTCAGTACGTTTTACTTTGCGTGTCTGGGGATTGTCTCGTGGGAGGCATGTCCGGTGATTCCGCCGCAGATCGTGCATCTGCCCGGTTGGTTCCCGTTTCATCTTCGCAAGGTGGCGGCGTGGACGCGAACGATGATCCTGCCGCTGGCGTTATGCTCAGCACTGCGGCCGTTGCGGCCGTTGCCGGGCGGCGTGAATATTGATGAACTGTTCATTGATGCGACATACAAGAACAAGCTCAGCAAAAAGTGGTCACCGGCGTTGCTGACGTGGAACAACTTTTTCCTGGCGATTGATCGGGGCCTGAAGCTGTGCCGGCGCGCCGGCTGGATGCCGTGTGAAGATTCAGCTATTGCCGCCAGCGAGAAGTGGCTGTTGGAGCGGATGGACCCCAAGACAACCGAGGGTCTGGGCGCAATCTTCCCACCGATGGTGTACATACAAGTTGCCCTGCAGAAGATGGGATACACGCGCGACCATCCGGTGATCCGTCAGGCCGAGGCCGACTTGGATGCGTTTATGATTGACTCGCCCAGTGATGATCCATCGCTGGACCATATCCGGCTGCAGCCGTGCTTCTCACCAGTGTGGGACACGGCCATAGCGCTTGATGCGCTGGCCGAGGCGGGCTTTCGTGCCTCTTCCGACCCGCGCATCGCCGCCTCGTGCGATTGGCTTCGGGCAAGGGAAGTGCTACGCAAGGGAGACTGGATTGACAACCTTCGCCCGGAGGATCGCACCCTCACTCCGGGTGTGGACATGGCCTGCTGGGCGTTTGAGTATCGTAACGATTGGTACCCGGATGTTGATGACACCTGCATGGTGGCCAAGGCGCTGTTTCGCTGCTGTGACCGCGCGGGAGAGACTACAAACCGTGATGCGGCCCGTCGCGCGATTCGCTTTATCATGGCCATGCAAAATGATGATGGCGGCTGGGCTGCGTTTGATCGCACCACCGACCGGCCGTGGATGGAGGCGGTGCCGTTTGCTGACCACAACGCCATGCAGGATCCTTCCTGTTCGGACATCACCGGTCGCGTGCTGGAATCCATTGTTATTTGCGGCGTGACGCCCGATCACCCGGCCATCAACGCCGCCGTGCGGTACTTAGTTGCGACGCAGCAGCCAGAGGGGTGCTGGTGGGGCCGGTGGGGCGTGAATTACATCTATGGCACATGGCAGGCCGTTAATGGGCTCGCGGCGGCCGGGTACACCGTGCAGCAGCCCGCCCTGCGTCGGGCGGCGGATTGGTTTTTGAGTGTGCAGAACACCGATGGTGGCTTTGGTGAAACAGCCAACAGTTACCTGGATCGATCCCTGATGGGCAAGGGGCCGAGCACAGCAAGCCAAACCGCCTGGGGTTTGATGACACTCATGAATCTGTTGGGCGCATCGCATCCGTCCTGCCGTGCGGCGGCACAGTGGCTTACGGCCCATCAACTGACCGAAGGCAAGCGGCCCTTCACTGCGGATTGCGTGAACGATGCAACCGGGGTGCAGATGATGCACGGCCCCCTGGAACGGGTCGACCACATCAGTGAGCCAGGCGCAGGCCTGTGCGGCGCGCGGGCGCTGGGCGTGACGGTGGATGCTGTCGTTGCACCGCTGGAACGCATGATCGCCGGACAGTGCGTGACGGGCTACGACACCGCCATCGGCGGGTGGAACGAGCATTGGTTCACCGGCACCGGCTTTCCGAAGGTGTTCTACCTTCGGTACCACCTGTACCGGCACAGCTTCCCGCTCAAGGCTTTGGCGAAGTACGCCAGGCTCATCGGGTAATGCGGTGCTGCGGGCTTGGGCTCGGGCTGTTGGGCTGTTCGACTTTTCGTCGCAATGCTCGTCGCTCGCCATTGCAGCGGTCCAAACTCAACACCCAGCAACGAACGAGTTGATAAACGCGATGAAGTCGCTGCCATCAACCGTGCCGTCACCCGGCGGTGTTCCGCCGCCATCAACGATGTCGCCCAGCATGTCACCAGCGCCAAAGGCGTTGATGAACGCGATGAAATCGTTGCCATCGACGATGCCGTCGCCCGGTGCGGCGCCACCTCCGTCCACAATGTCGGCCAGTGAACAGCTGCACAAGGTGCGGGCGGTGATGGTGGCAATGCCGCCGGCGATGGGGCTCAGGGTGCCCGTCACCGTGAGGCGGCCGGTGGCCCCATCAAACGACTGTGTATCCAGCGTGCCGCCGTCAACCGTGACCGAGCATGGGGCGCCACCGGACGGAACGCCGGAGATACGCAGCACGGTGCTGAAGTTGGTCGCACCACCGTCGATGCTTCTGATGCTGTGGCTAAACACCATCGGGGCTTCGGTGGCGGTCAGGTCAAAGCGCTTGGCCCCAACGCGGAGGTTGCGGAAGGTCATGCTGTTCCACGCTGTGGGCAGCTTGGGCTCCAAGCGCAGCGTGTTGCCGGGCGCATCGGGTGTGTAGCCAGCGAACAGCATCATTGAGTCTACATAAAAGCTCATGCTCTCCCATGCGTTGGGCCAGGCCGTCTGCAGTGTGAAGTCAGGCTCACCGGGATACATCAGTGAGTTGGCGGGGGCCATCTGCTCCGCACCAAAGCCGATGGGGCCGTTGTGGTCCGCGGTACGGTGCAGGCGGAAGAGATGGTTGTCGATATCACCTTTGCCGGGCGTGCTGTCCTGCCGCAGCGCGTAGTACGCGCCGTACCACATGGTGCTCAGGAACCAGGGCCCGCCCGGGGTGGGGCCGTTGGCGGCGTTGCCCCAATAGCCGTCGCCGTAGTAGCGGTCAACCAGGCCAACCCAGTCGCTGGCGTTGTTCTGGTACTGTCCAGCAAAGCGCATCAGCGGCTTGGTCTGGCCGTTACCATCGGCCGCGATGCCGTTGATGCGATCAACAATTCGCACTGTCTTTGGGTCTGTGGTGCTGTGCGTGCCCCACGGGTACACAATGCCCAGCAGCGAGATGTCGGTGTTCTCGCGGTTCCAATCCAGCTTGTCGTTCAGCCCCGCGTAGAGGGCTCCGGCGCGAGTGGAAAAGTCGGCCGCATCGCCCGGCTGCCCCATGAGCCCCGCAATAGCCGATGCATCCCGCAATCCGCGCACAATATTGGCATTGCTGAAGATAAATGTGTCGTAACTGTCTTCCCAAATGTTGTTCGAATACATCTGCGTGGTCGATGACCCGGGGTAGCTCTCTCGCAGGTTGAGCCTTCCGCCATCAAGCGTTGAGGTTTGGCTCATCGCAATCGCCGCATCTTTTACGGCCGCGTACGTGGTATTCGCTGGGTTGCCCGGCTGGGCCAGATTGAAGTAGTTTACATCTCCTTCGACCAAATAGTTGTAGTACGCCATCCACGGGAACACCGCCGTTTCATCAACCTGCGGTGCGCCCCAGACCACGTAGCCATCGGTCGTGTACTTCTGACGCCAAAAGCCTTTGCGCGTGCCGTAGAAGGGCGTGCCGCCCGCTGCGGCAAAGCTTGGCGTGTTGCCCGGCGTCCAAGTTTCAGTTGCCCGGAAGGCTGTATCACGCAGGTACGCGGTCATCTGGCGGACGACATCGGTGTGGCCAGTTCGGGCGAGGGTGACGCCCGCCCACGCCATATCCCGCGGCCATACAAACGGGTACGCACCGTTGCGGAACCCGGCGATGAGCCCGCCGGATTTTTCATCAAAGTGCAGCATGGTTGCCAGCAGTGAACGCTTAAAGAGGTTGTTCAAACTTGCATCGGGTGTGTCGATGGTGACCCCGGAGGCAAGAAAATTCTGCCAGTACGCATCGGTGTTGGTCATCGCCATCGAGAGATTTGTGGCGGCGAACCAGTCGATCATGGGGGCGACCTGGGCGGTGTAGGTGCCCGTGGCGCCAGCAAAGTTGTCAAAGCCACCAGCGATGATAAAGCTCACTTCACGGGTCTGCCCGGCTGGGATTGTCACTTTCTGGCCGATCCAGCCCCGGCCGTTGTCCGCGGAGGTGTCTCGCCATGAATCGTGGGCAAGTGTGCCGCCGCCGCTGGCAGCGCCGGAGGTTTTCATGGCCATGCCTAGGTAAATGGAAACGTTCTTCTCGTAGCCGCCGAAGGTGGTGGGGTTGTATTCCTGCCCGGCGCCAATCGAGCCGGTGTTGGTCACGATGCGATAGGTATTGTCGTAGTGCACCATCGCGCCGCGGGCTGCATCGATGTACGAGGCATCGTTGTTGTCTCCGCCGTTGATGGCGGTGTCCGTGTAGTAGTACACGCTAAGTTCGCGCGGTGATGCGCTCTGATTCGTCAGCACCATCCGCTTGATGACCATTCCCTTGCCAGCGCCACCGTTCGGATAGTCAATGCCCTTTGGCGAGAAGTCATACTGCTCCACTTGCACGTTTGCGCCATCGGCCGTGAGCACGCTGGAGGTGTAGATTGTGTTCGTGTCAGCGATGTACCGCTGCGTCAACCCGGTATAGCTTGCGCCGGTTGAGTTGCTGAGCCAGTGCGTCTTGCCGTTGTAGCGAATGCCCGGCATCGCGATGTTCAGGTGCATTTGACCGCGATTGTCTAGTGGCAGTCCTGCCGGGAAGGTGTCAGCGCCGTCTACATAGCCCTCATTTTTGGTGCCCACGCCCTGCACCGCGCCGGCGCCGGGGTAGTACACATCAAACACCGATCCGTTCTGGTCCAGCATTGCGTTGATGAAGTTGTTGCCCACCACGCCCTCTTCCTTCCAGAAGTGTACCGGTGGATAGCCGATGCTCTCGGCACCCGGAAACGCAGCGCCTTGCCCGGGCCAGGCGAGTTTGACGTTGTAGCTGTACGCTGCGCCGCTGTTGGCGAAGGTTTCTGTACCGCCATCCTGTGCTGAGATCTTGTAGCGAATGGTCTGGCCATACTGCCGCGAAAGGGTGGGCATTGTGCCCCGCCACCAATCGTCGTTGCCTCCAAAGCCGTTGGCCTGGTTGCGCACGAAGCTCAGGTTGCCGCGGTCAACCCGCAGCGCTGTGGTGGTCTGGAATGCCACGCCAAACATGCCCAGCGGCTCAGACCCATCAACCGTGTAGTACACCCAGACATTCTGGTAACTAAATGATGGACCAACCTTAAAGAAAATCGAAACCCCTTCATCCTCGCGCGGGGCATCTGGCTCACGCATGGTGATGCCCGCTGGCTCACCAAAGACCTGAGTCGTGGGAATGTGCTGGATCAGACCGGGCACCGCAAACGCCGTGCTGGCAATACCACAGTGCAGGACCAACACCGCCAGCGACCGCGAGGAAACACTATTTGAACGCATCATGGTTATCAGTCCTTCACAAATCAAAATCGCAGGCAATTCGATACCGCCGTTTCTTGAGCGGTCGGTTCATAACAGAAACAACGCTGACCATCCGCGGCACGCCGCTGCATGGGGCGACGTAAAACCGCCGTAAAACATGAGAAAAAAGCAATGGTAAATGGTCTCTCATGCCTCGCCGGAAATATACACCGCCGCAGCGAATCTTGCCATGAACTTTGGCGTTTGTTGCCGTTGTAACAGTTACGTGAAAGAGGGAGCGCCGCCGCCCCGGCATCACCAGCTCGGCCGTCATTGTTCCGCCCACTCCGCCAGCACCACCCGCGCCAGCGGGCTGACCAATTTGGCATGGGCCGCCCACCTCACAGCATCGGCCTTTGCTAACCAGGCAGCGTCGCTGTACTCCCAGTCACGCTGACCGATGTGGCACCATCCCGCTTTGGGATCGACCATTTCCTTCCAGCGATAGCCAACAACAACATCAAACGATTTTGCCACCTGATCTGCATACACCCCGTGCAGCAATGGTGTGTGACAGTGGATCGCGAGATCAACGGCCAGTTCCTCCATCGCCTCACGCCAGAGTGCGGCAAGTAGATCAGTCCATGTCAGCTCACAGCTTCCTGGGCTCGCAGCTACCGTGGCCGCCAGCGCGGGTGGCAGCTCAACGCCCCCTCCAGGACCAACTTCCCACATGTTGCCGTACACCCGCACCTCCGGGCTTCGCCGCAGAATGAGCGCATGGTCCTGACCATCGCGGCCCGCGGCCGTAATCAGGGCCTTTACTCCCAGCAGCCGCACGCCCAAGTCCGGCACTGTGGCCCCTGCCCGCGGTCCGGCGTTCAGCGTATATCCCTGTGCGGCCAGATGCTTGTACGGAGCTGGTGAGGCATCAAACACCCCGCTGGAGGCATCAAAGGCATCAACGCTCAATATCCGGCCATCATGCAACCGCGTGTTTGTTGAACACAACTCGCCCCACGCCGCATCGATTAGCTCCGCATCCTGCGCAGCTCCCTTCTGGCGGTTGCGATCGGCCCGCTGCAGCGCCGATGCGAACTGCACGAGCACCCGCACTGTGCCGCACCCGCAATGCAAACTCTCAACGTCGCCGGAAACCATGGTGCCAAGGTATTCGCATTCGCGGCTTCAATCCACCGCATGTCTCTCCAGCGGCCTCCGCAGGCCCGACATATTGTCGTTGGCGGATCTCACCCGCTGCGATGAGTGCAACCCAGCCGCCCCGGTCGTACGATTGGAGAGCACCGCAGTAAATCCGTTTGCGGTCAGCTTTATCCTTTCATCTTTTCTCTTTGGTCTTTTCTCCTCTTTCTCTTCCCCCGCTCCTCCCCAAATGCTCGACCTCTCCATCATCGTGCCGATGTTCAACAGCGCAGCCACCATCGGCCACACGCTCGCGTCGCTCCGCGGCATGAAAACTACAAAGTGGCACTGCATCGTCGTTGATGATGGTTCTGCCGATAACAACGCCGGCGCTGACCTGGTCGCCGATGTCCAGCGGTACGACAGTCGCTTCACGCTCATCTCCAAACCCAACGGTGGCCTTGGCAGCGCACGCAACGCCGGGCTTGATCACCTGCGCGACAACCCCCAGCACCGTGGCCGCTTTGTCCAATTCCTTGATGCAGATGATCGCATCATGCCATGGAATATGGACGCCATGCTGGCCAACCTGCCAACGGATGACACCTCATTGTGCGGCAGCTTCCGGATTGTCACCAGCCAGTACCAACTTCTTCGCCGCATCGAGATACCCGCCAGCGGCATCGGCCTTGATCAGCTTCTGAACCTTGAGTTCGTCGTCACCCATTGCCTCATCCATCGCTACGAGGATGTTCAGCCTCACCGTTTCAACTCCACCCATCGCCGGATTGAAGACTACGACATGTGGTTTCGCATGGCGCTCGCTGGCGTGCGATGGACCCCGTTTGATGCCCCGCTGGTTGACTATCGCATCAGCAGCAAAGCCATGAGCCAGGACTTCGCCGCCTGCCTGCGCGATGGCCAAGCCGTGATCGCCGAGGCCTTTGCCGCCACCCGCGCCGCCGCCGCCAAGGGAGATGCCCTCGCTACATCCATCAACACTTCGCCACAGCGTGAGGCCGCAGTCCTCGGCAAGCAGGCCTTAACCTGGGCCACTCGCGCCGCGTTCAGCGGAGTGGGCGAGGTTCACGAACAAACCGAGGCCGCCGCCAACTTACTCAAATCCGCCAAGGGCACACTTCCGACCGATGAGCATTATCTTGCCGGCTGCATCGACTCAGCATTGCTTGTCGGCCTCGGCCTCACCCCGGATGAAGATGACCCCACAATCGCTCAGATGGCCCTGCAGTACCAGAACATAGTTTCCTGGTGCTTAAAGCTCATCGACCTCGGCCATTTTTTAGTCGATGTCAATTCCCGCATCACCCCCATCCTCGAAGCCGCCAGCATTGACCGTGGCCAGCTTGCTAAGCTCCTGCTTCAGGAAATTATCTCGGACCGCAGGTCCGCTGAAGGGTCGCTGACCATCTTCGGCTACGGAACCAACGGCAGCGTGCTGGCCTCCAAAGCCCGCCACATGTGGAATGGCCCTATCCGCATCCGCGATCACAAGCTCGATCCGGCCAACCCCGCCCACCGCGCCTTGGTACCGATGGATTTTGAGCTTGAAACCTGGGATGCGCCGCTCTCGCCCCACACCATCTCCATCCTCTCCATCGCCCAAGAGGCTGACGTCATCACCAAAGCCCCGCTCAGCACGCTTGATGAGGATCATCTCTACCGCTGGACGGAGCTTGACACCGGACCCTCACTCTGGGACCAGGCCATCGTCAAAGCCGGCAGAACCATCATCGATCGTGATGCGCTCGCCCTAAGCGGGCCGCCCGCCAAACCCATCACCGCTGTGATGATGCTCGCCGTGTCAAACGCCTCCGTTGGCGGCACCTTTACCATGGCCAAGCGCCTCGTCGAGGGAATCAACAAGCCCGGCAGTGGTATCGAGTTTCACCTCTACCTGGTCCCGGCCACCAGCAAGCACGAGATCGTCCACGAGGTCATGGAAAGCCTCGGTGCCTCAGAGTTCATCGGCCACGCCCATACCCACGGCTACCCGGCAGAGGCCGTCCACCAGTCCGCCATCATCGCAAGTACCGCGGATGTGCTCTTGCCCGGCAACGATGATTTGTGCTTGGCCGCCTGCCTCGCCGCGGCGTACACCACCGCTGGCCGGACCAAGGTGCTGCTCACCGGCGCGACTGATGATGCGTACAACCGCGATCTGTTTGGCCAGTTCCCCCATTGCGACGGTGGCAGCGGCGTAACTGAGTCGTGCGCACAAATTGTGCGCGACACCGCTGTTTCCACCGGACGACTCTCCGCAGCCCAAGCCGCTGCACAAATTCCTGCAATCCCGTTCGGTGTGCCGGTGTCGTCCGCACCACGCAAGCCCACGCCCGGGCAGCTTCGCATCATCGTGCTTGGCCGTATCGAGCATGAGCAAAAGCGTATCGGTGATGTCCTGCAAGTCGCCGCGGCACTGGTCGCTGCTGGCGTTAACATCCGTATGCATGTCGTCGGTGATGGTCCGGCGATGGAGTGGTTCACAGCCGAAGCCGCGACGCTCAAACTTCCACGCTCTAAGTTCCGCATCGAGGGCGCCAAAGATGCCGACTGGGTGCAGGCCAACTTGCGTTCGTACGATGTGCTGCTCAGTACATCCTCGGCTGAAGGGCTGTCCGTGTCATTGCTTGAGGCCATGGGCCACGGCGTGGTGCCCGTCGCCACACGCATCAGCGGTACCGATGGCGTGGTGGTCCACGAACATACCGGTCTGTTGGCTGAGGTTGGTGATGTCCAGGCTCTCACCGCTGCCATCGTGCGACTCTGCGGCGATCGTCCGCTGGTGGCCAAGTTGGCCGCCGCGGCCCACGCGCTGGTGAGCCAGAACTTCGCCATCGGCGCTTCAGTCGCCAAGTTCGCTGACCTTATTCGTGCGGCCCATGCTGCGCCCGCTGTCGCCCCAAGCTGGCAGCACGCTGAGTGCACACTCCGTCGCTATGTGGCCCCCGGCGGGCACGCCATGATTGACATGTGCAGCGGCGGCATCCCGCAGCTTCTCGCCCGTGACATGGCTCCCACGGGGTACGTCGCAAGCCTGCTCGACTCCACAATCGGCGCGCCACCCGCACCACTGGCAAACCATCCGGCCGTCCTGGCAAAGCAGGCCATCGTCATTCCCGGTGGCCTTCGCCCGCCAACACCAGAGACTCTTGTCGCCTGGCGCGCCAAGGGGCACCTGCCGCTGGTCGTCCATCCGCTGCTTGACCGTTGCATTCCACAGCGTCTAAACGCGGTTTTCGGCAAAATCTCGGACACGGTCGATGCGGCCCGAAACGCCAAACTCCGCCTGCCCAAGGAGGTTCGAGGCTCCGCCAGCGCTCCTGCCTCACCCCGCAGCTTTGAGCGACTCGCCATCTACGGGGCCGGCCAGCACACCACCGACCTGTTCGAGCAGTGCGACATCGATCCCAGTCTCATCGCCGTGATTGATGACCGGGCTGGCCAGCCCGATTGCCCGGATGTGATTGGCGAACTCCCCGTCGTCACGCTCGAACAAGCCGCCGGTATGAACCTCGATGCCGTCATCGTCAGCAGTGATTTGCATGAAGAATCCATGATCTCCAAAGCCGAGGCAGCTCTTCCAAGCGTCCCGGTTTTTGGTATATACACGCTTTAGTCCAACTTTATGCATATCCGGCACGCCCCGCTCCGACCAGCCTCCGTCGCAGGCGCTTTGCAATGGGCTACTGGAATCTGCGTAATTGCCTCCCCATATCTGTCCAATGCTCAGGGGTATAATTCTTTTCTGAATATTTTACCAGAGGTCCCGCACATCCAGTTGGAAATCGCCTTAGCGAGATTTGTTCTCTTTGTTGGAGACAACCGGCGGGATGGACCCATGCACCAAGCAAACTCGCACAATTCGGACGTCAGCAACGCTCGTCGCGATGGCAAGCGAGATGCTGATGTCTCCATCGCATCGCTGACCGAAGCAAAGCCCTCGATTGCGAATCCTCTGCACAGCACGCTGGCGGCCTCCCTCAGTGACTCCGGCAACGCTTCAGCAGGCGTGAGGCCCACCAGCGCCGCAGTTGCCGCTGAGCCACTCCCCATCGCCGGCGATGCCGCTGCGATCTGGAACCTGCTCGTTGCCGAGGGACGGCTGGCAATCTCCATCGTTGATGCCATGGGCATCTACCACTATCTGAGCCCACGCCTACTCGAAATTGCCGGTAAACCCGCAGAGTACTTTCTGGGCCGCGGCCTAGAAGTAACGATGGATTCCACTGCCGGGGCTGAGCGTCTATCGCTCGTCCGACAGGCCATGACCGCTGCCAAGCCTGTGCTTCTTGTCGAGAGCCTTGCCGGCGTTCCGCTGCGAACCATCATCCATCGTGCTGCTGCACCCTCCGGTGAGCTGCTGGCATTGTGCGTGCACCACATCGGTGCCGCGGCGATGGAGCTGCCGCTTGATCCAGAGCGGTACACCATCATCACCCCCGTCAATCACGAGATCACCCCGCTCTCAAAGCTCACTGCTCGCGAAATCGAAGTGCTCCGCATGATCGCCATGGGAGACAGCCAGGCCGAGATCGCAGCCAAGATCCATCGCACAGTCAAAACCGTTGAATGGCACCGCGCTAGCCTCGGCCGCAAACTCGGCGCGACTTCCCGAGTCGAGCTCGCCCGCCTCGCCATCCGCTACGGCTTGGTCACCACAGAGTTCGCGGCCAGCCACGAAGGCTCCGTCGCCACGGCGCCGGGCCCAACAGACCACGGCACCCCACCCGAACAACCCGACTAACCCGACTAACTCGCTCGCCAGCCTTTCCCCCACCTTTATTTAGCCATTTGGCCATTTGACCCTCCAGTCAAGTCCTCATCCCGGTCACCGCCGGTATCGCCATCGTCACCATCGCCATCACCGGAATCATCACCGCAAGCTCCGGGGGCAGGCCAGGTATGGCCGCGGCAGTGCCGATGATCGATCCGATCACCGAGCCAATAGCAACGGGCGCACACTTCAGTGACTGCAGCACCATGTTCTTGGGCTCGCGGGTCAGGAAAAACGGCGCACAAATCAGTATCGAAAGCACGGTGCACATCAGCATCGCCCCACGACCCCACGCCAGGCGGGTGAACGATTCGCGAAGTTCCGGCTTCACCGCCGGGCTGCTCGATGCTTCAAAGAGCTGCGCCCACGAAAGCACCTGCGAGAAGGCTTTGTAGCGATCAGCCAGCAGCGCTGTCGGGTCAAGGTCTGTCTGGATTGATCGCACCGGCCCCGGCTCCAGCCCCCGCTGACCGAGCCGCGGGGGCGCGGTTGGCCCGGTAGCCACCGGGGCACCATCGGCCATCACCGCGAGGTTTGTCACCGTCAGGTTCTTAAGAATCCACGCAGATTTGGCCGCCTCGTAATCGGCCCGGTCCGCTGCGAACCGGCGCGTCGCACGCCCATCGGCATCGCGCTCCCAGATCAGCACGCCCGTCATGCTCGCCCCGCGACTTTTCGTTGGCGGGTCAAAGCTCGCTGCGGACCATAGCCTCCCGGCAGAATCTGGCACCAGCAGCACCGGAAACGCCTCCAGATCACGCTTGGCAACATCGGTGTTGTTACGCAGAATCAGCGGCGCAATCCGCGGCACAATCAACTCCTGGTTGGCCACCTGAATCATCAGCATGACCCCGGTTACCACCAGCACTGGCCGCAGCAGCCGCCGCAGGCTGATGCCCCCGGCCAAGGCTGCGACAACCTCGCGATTACGCACTAATTGGGTGTAGGTAAAACCCATCGCCGCGATCAGCACCAGCCCGTTTAGGTAGTTAAAAAGCTGCAAAAGCCGGGGCCACCACAAATCCAGAATAAACAGCCCTGCGGCCAGAAACTTGCGAATAGCGCTCGGATCGGTATCGCCAGCCTTGGCAAGCTGCTCCTGCGCCAAGCTGAGGTTGCGGGCTAGGTTCAGCGAAGCATCAACAAGTACCACAAACCCGCCAAGAAGCACCAGCAGTACCAGAATATTGGTAATGAACTGCCGCGCGATGTACCTGTCAAGAATGGACACGGGGCAACAGTAGAGGCGCGGGCCGTGGTAAAACTGCTACCCGCACCAGCGCCGGGTGGTTGCCGGTCGGGGCTTATCCAATTTCCGGTCCCGGTTGCGTTGGCCAACCTGCTCGACATCCGGCTTGCTATCTTCACTGCCTATGGCCGAGCCCACCCCCGACAACAATGCACAGATCGCCGGCGTACACGAGTTGCCCGAGCCGCGGCCAACCACCCGCACAGGCCCGCGGGCGATTTTTCAAACGCTCGATCGCAACGCCCCGTTTCCGTATGCCAGGTCAGATTACAAGCGAAGGATT
>JBBRKQ010000033.1:0-40046 GCA_038231815.1 Phycisphaerales bacterium | reverse complement strand
GTCTAGCTTGCTGATGGGGAAGCGGAGGCCGATGCGTTCGATTCGGCGTTGGGTGGTGGGGTCGTGCACATCGTGCTTTGCGACTCGCTGGATGTGGACGGTGGCTTCGCGCTTACAGGCGATGAGGAAGTTGTTGTACTTTCTGGAGGCGGCTGTAATTTCGTGAGTTATTGGACTCTCGCGGTAGTGTTTGCCGAGGCGCAGGAAAGGAGCGGCGATGACGTCGGAAAGGGCATCGAGCATGGATTTGAGGGTTTGCTTTCCTCCGGTGTTGTAAGCGGCACAGGTTCTGGCAAGGAGGCAGACGCTGCGGGTTTCGATGATTTCGAGGTTTCGGCGGATGAGGTCGGCCAGGAGTTCACGGGGGGTGAGGGGGTGGGTGGGGGTTGCGACTGGAGAGTTATTGGACATTGGGAGCCTCCGTTAGGGTTGTGAATGGATACGGAGGAAGTTTGCCATGTGTTTGGGTTTTGTCAAGAAGAAAATTTTTCGAGTTGGGATTTTGGTGTTTGAGAGGACATGGGGTGGTCCCTGCGGGAAATGATCAAGTTACAAAATGGTCAAATGGTCAAATGGCCAAATTGCCAAATTTTGAGGCAGGGAGGCGGGCGGGCTGGTGGGTGGGTGGGTGGGGTGGTGGGCGTCCGTATGCTTGGGGATGCAATCAATCTCTTCTGTTACTGGCGGTTCGCTTTGCGGTGTTACGGGGTCTTGTGGGGCGAGTCGTGCTCGGGGCGGGGGTGGGCGGGCGGCGATGGTTTTGTCTGTGATTGTGCTTTGCGGGCTGGCTGCGGGCGCGGTGTGGCTGCCGGGAGTTGGAAGTGCCACGGCGACGGCGCAGCCGCCGGTGGCGGGGGGTGGTGCGGCGAGCATTGCCACGGTTGATGTGTATCGCGTGGCGGCCAAGTTGGTGAGCACGGGCGCGTATACGAGTCGCATGGAGGGCAAGCGTGATGAGCTGCGGAAGCGGATTGCCCCGATGGACAATGAGCTGAAGGTGATCACGGAGAGGTTTAAGGCGCTGGGGCCGGACAACAAGTCACCGGAGGCGCAGCAGACTGCGGCGGCGTTTGAGGCGAAGCAGCAGGACATTATGAAGCTGTCGCAGGGGCTGGATCGGGAGATGGACACCTTTGTGACTGCGATTAATTACGAGGCGTATTTGACGGTGGTGAAGCAGGCGCAGGCTTTGGCGAAGGCGAGTGGGTATGGATATTTGCTTGCATCGCGGCCTGCGGATGACACGACTGTTCCTGGCTCGGCGGGTGCGTTTATGCAATCGGTGATGAGCAGGCCGGTGCTGCTGGCACCGGCGGGGACTGATTTGACAACGGAATTGATGACGGCGATGAAGCTGGATGAACCGCCAGCGCCACCGGCGGTGCCGGTTCCAAATGCTGCGCCGGTTCCGAATGCAGCGCCAGTTCCAAATGCTGAGCCGGGGGCTGCACCGAAGCCGATGTGATTTAGCAACTGGCGTGAAGTTGGTTCAGGAATGTTTAAGCGCACACAAAAGCCCCGGACCGCTTGATGGTCCGGGGCTTGTTTGTTTTCTGTCTTACTGGCCGCGATGGCCTGTTGTTTAGCAGCCGGCGGCGAAGGCGTTGATGAACGCGATGAAGTCGCTGCCGTCGATTATGCCATCGGGCTGGTCACCGTTTGTGCCGCCGCCGGCGACATCGGCCAGCGGATCGATGGATACATCACCGGCTGAGAAGCTGTTGATGAAGGCGACGAAGTCGGAGCCATCGACGATGCCATCGGGACTGCGGCCATCGGTACCGCCGCCGGCGAGGTCGGCTGGGGAGCAACTGGCGGGAGCGCCGATGTTGAGTGTGACCTGGTTGCTGCCGGCGCTGCCACCGGAGCTGGTGAAGGTTACGGTGTAGATGCCGGCATCGGACGGCTGGAAGTTGTCGATGCTTAGGAGGATGGGAGTTCCATCGGCCGGGCCGGTTGCACCGGTGACGGTGCCGCCGCCGGTGGATGCTCCGGCAGCGCCTTCGGTGAGTGCGATGCCGGCGTGCTTCCACTGGTATGTGGTGCCGGGGGGAACGAGCGCACCGCTCGCGGTGAGCAGCGCGGTGTCACCGATGACGACTGACTGTGCGGCTGGAGTCGCGGTGATGCCCAAGGGAGCGGGCACGATGTTGTGGCCGGTGATGTAGATGAGGGCGGAATCTGAAAGGGTGGTGCCGCAGGCGTTGGTCACACGAACGGCGTAGAAGCCTTCGGTGGTTGGATTTACTTCATCGATGGAGAGGTTGTCGGTCGTGGCGCCGCTGTATAGACCACCGTTTGTGATGGTTCGGCCTTCTTTGAGCCAGGCGTAGGTAAGGGTCATGTCGTTGCCATCGGCATTGACGCGAAGATCAACGGAGTGCCCTTCTGCGGCGTTGGTGCTGGTGGGCTGCTCGATAATGATGGGGACGTTTAGCTCGCAGGCGGCCTGTGGGCTGGCGATGGTTGCGGTCATGACGTTGCCGAGCGCGGGGCCGATTTGGTGGTAGGAGTTGAACAGCCCGCCGGTGAAGAGATCTTGGTAGTACTCGGCGGCGAAGATGATGCTTTGATTGTCTTCAACCTCGATGAGGTCTGAGGTTAATGTGACGGTGGCGCCGGGTGCGAGCATGAAGGGTGCGGCATCGAGCGGCACGGCGGTGGTGATGACAGGGTCGTTGGGCATGAGAGCCTCGAGCGTTACGGCGCCGGTCATGATTGATGCGCGACGCTTGATCCAGATGGGCTGGACGGGGTCGTTGTTGGTGACTGACAGGATGCAGCCATCTTGGCCGAGCGAGCCAGCGAAGGTTTGGACTTCACCGGTGATTGACGGCATCAGGGGCTGCGTGGCCGGGGAGGTGGAGCCGCCCGGGCCGGGGATGTGACCGTTGACGGTGGCGGGGGAACCGTTGCGCATCCACTTGACGCGGATGGGATTGGCTGCGGCGAGGCCGCGAAGTGAGATGCCGAAGTGTTCGATGCCACTGACGGGCGTGGTGTGGAGGGGGCGGCGATAGTCGATGATGGTGAAGGTGCCATCGGTCGAGAGGACGACAAGCGGCGAGCCGTAGTTGCCGTTGCGGTAGGTGTGTATGACATCCTCGGGGCGGATGCCTTCGATTTCAATTTCAAACTCATCGCACTCGTGGTCGCAATGGTTGTGAACATCAAAGTTTGAGAGGCCGCCGGTGACTGAGTAGCCGGTTTGACCAAGGGCGAAGGTGGGAATGGCGAGCAACGCACACACAGACAACACGCGAGCGTTCATAACAACTCCTTTGATCCGGTGGGCAATTCCGGAGAAATGTGACGGCGGTAAGAACCTGCAAATGGTTCTTTGTGGCGAGACCGTTCTGAACAACCCCGCCACCCTTGCTAGGTGGTATAACACGTTTCTGGGGAAATGCAAGAAGAGTTGAGACTTCTGTGGGAGGTTCTGGTGGAGGACTTGCAGCGTTGCCGGGGAAAGCCTTGCAGCCCCGGCATGTTGGAGGGGTTTGCCTTGCGGGCCGGCGATTACCAGTGTTCACAGCGGGTGAGGTTTGGCGGAGCGGAGTGATGCAGGGCGACGATGCAGAGAGTCGCCACGATGGAAGCGAGGTGACAAATGAATAGCACGTTCATCGCGGCGCGAGGAACGGTGCGAGGTTGCATTTGGATACGGCTGCGGCGCTCACGACGAGCAGCAAAAAGGGTGGCGCTCGCTTCGTCTTTGATTCGGCCACCACGTTTGTGGTTGGCGTGGCCGTGGAGGCTTAGTTCTTTAGACCTTTGATCTTGCCCTGCTGGCGGCTCTTCCAGTAGCGGGCTAATGAGTCTTCGATGATCGCGTGGGCGGCCTCGGCGGGGAGGATTTCATCGACCATGACTTCTTTACCTTCGAGGGTTTTGTAGTCTTCGAAGAACCGGCGGAGCATCTTGAAGATGTGGCGGGGGAAATCGCTGACTTTTTCGCGCTCGCAATAGATGGGGTCTTGCGGCATGACGGCGATGATCTTGTGGTCGGGCTGGCCCTGGTCGATCATGGTCATCATGCCGACTGCGCGGGCCTCGCACAGGCAGAGACTTGGGATCTCTTCGGTGCAGTACACCAGCACATCGAGCGGGTCATCATCCTCGGCGAGGGTTTGGGGGATGAAGCCGTAGTTGGCGGGGTAGAAGACGGCTGAGGAGAGCACACGATCGAGCTTGAGCATGCCGGTGCCCTTGTCAAGCTCGTACTTGTTGCTTGAGCCTTTGGGAATCTCGATGATGGCCTGAAAGTTCTGCGGGAGGGGCAGGCCGGCGATGGCGGGGGTTACATCGTGCCAGGGGTGTGTCATAGTCGGTCTCGGTCCGGGGGAAACGAAGGGATAGAGTATAAGTGAGATCGTTCGTATGTTGTGCGGACTTTGGATGGAATCTTTTGTTTTTGCGGTTGGCGGGTGCGGGGTAGCGCTTGGGACTTGGGATGGTGCTGCGGCAGCGATGCATGCAGGTGTGTGTGTATGCGAGGGTGGTTGAGGGATTGGTACTCGGGAGCGTGTTGGGAACGCGGAGGACGCAGAGGAAACGGAGGATCGCGGAGGAAGGCGGGTCAGAGAAAGGCACGAGAGGAAAAAAATGTGCGCATTTTTGACTGGAGATTTAATGAGGGAATTGGGCCGCAGAAAAAGAACAACGTGCAACGAGAAGACGTGAGGCAGCGAGTTGGCTTCCAAACATTTGGTATTTTGGAGGGGCGGTGCGGGGTGGCCGCGGGACTACGCTTTGGGGATTGGAGGTTTGGGCGGGTTTTAGGAGCTTTGCGATGAGCCTTGGCGATATCACGCGGCGGACGTTTGTGCAGAGCGGTGCGGCGACGGTTGCGCTGGCGGCGATGGGATCGATCGCGATTCGGGGTGCGTGCAAGAGCGGTCTTGGGCCGGTGATTGTGGGCAGTGGCGAACACACGTATGAGTGCGCTCACGATTGGGCCAAGGTGCCGGGGAACATTGCCTTTGGCAACACGCATGGCGTGGGGATTGATAAGGCTGGCAATGTGTACATCAAGCACACCGTGCACGCCAGCAGCACACTTGCTGATGCGCTGTGCGTGTTTGATGCGGATGGGAAGTTTGTTCGGTCTTGGGGGGCGGAGTTTAGGGGTGGGGCGCATGGGCTGACGATGAGCCGCGAGGCTGAGGGTGAGTTTTTGTATCTCGCGGATTGCAACACGGGTGTGGTGAAGAAGATAAGCCTTACTGGTGAGCTGGTGATGGAGTTACCGTGGCCGGAGGAATCCGGGGTGTATGGATCAAAGGCGGAGTACAAGCCGACGAATGTGGCGGTGGTGCCTAGTGCAGCGGTTGGGGCAGCGGTTGGGAGCATTTGGGCGGAGTATGCCGGGCACATTTTTGTGGCGGATGGGTACGGCAAGAGTTGGATTCATCACTATTCGCCCAAGGGCAAATATGTGCGCACGTTTGGTGGGCCGGGCAAGGAACGCGGGCAGGTTTCTTGCCCGCACGGCATTACCATCGACACTCGGGGAGTTGAGCCGCTGATTGTTGTAGCGGATCGGTCTAACCGGAGATTGCAGAAATTTTTATTGAGCGGGCACCATCGCGGCTTTGTGACGGAGGAGCTGCGCTCGCCGTGTCACTTTGATATTCGTGGCAAGCTGCTGCTGGTACCAGACCTGGATGCCCGGGTGACGCTGCTGAACGAGAAGAATGAGCTGGTGGTGCACCTGGGTGATGGCACGAATTATGGATTGCGTGACAAGCCACGGGAGCAGTTTATTGATGGAAAGTTCATCGCCCCGCACAGCGCATGCTTTGATGCGATGGGGAACATTTTTGTAGTTGAATGGGTTGAGATTGGGCGTGTGACGAAGCTGCGGAAGGTGTAGGTTTTAAGCCTGCTGACTCGATTGGGACTGGTGACAGGGTGAGCTACACCACAAGGTCCGGCACTGGGTTGCCGGAGACGTCGGTAAGCCGGAAGTCGCGACCTTGGTGGCGGTAGATTAGCTTTTTGTGGTCGATGCCGAGCTGCTTGAGCAGGGTTGCGTGGAGGTCGTGGACATCAACTGGTTTTTCGAGGATGTTGTAGGAGTAGTCGTCTGTGCGGCCGTGGGTGATGCCGGGCTTTATGCCGCCGCCGGCGAGCCAGACGGTGAAGCAGCGTGGGTGGTGGTCGCGGCCGTAATTGTCAGCGGAGAGGGTGCCTTGCGAGTAGACGGTTCGGCCGAATTCACCAGCCCAGAGCACGAGGGTTTCATCGAGGAGGCCGCGCTGTTTGAGGTCTTGGATGAGGGCGGCCTGGGGCTGATCGACCGCGGCGGATTGGAGGCGGATTTCCTTTGGGAGGTTGTTGTGTGCATCCCAGCCGCGCATGTAGAGCTGGACGAAGCGGACGCCGCGCTCGGAGAGCCTGCGGGCCAGGAGGCAGTTGGCTGCGAAGGTGCCGGGCTTTGTGACCTCTGGACCGTACATGGCGAGTGTTTCGGGTGATTCGCCGGAGAAGTCTGTAAGATCTGGCACGGACATTTGCATGCGGTAGGCGAGTTCATACTGTGCGATGCGGGCGCGAATTTCAGGGTCCATGGCTTTGGCCATTTCCTGCTCGTTTAAGTCGGCCACGGTGTCGAGCATTTTGCGGCGGTCATCACGTGTTACGCCGGATGGATCACGCAGGTAGAGGACTGGATCGGCCCCGGCGCGGAGGCGGCAGCCTTGATGTTCTGACGGTAAGAAGCCGCTGCCCCACATGCGGGCGGAGAGGGCCTGCATGTTGCCGAAGCCTTGGCTGATGAGCACGACGAACGCGGGGAGATTTTCGTTGGCGGTGCCCAGGCCGTAGGACATCCATGAGCCGAAGGCGGGCCGGCCGGGCTGCTGGTTGCCGGTTTGCAAGAAGGTGATTCCGGGCTCGTGGTTGATTGCATCGGTGTGCATCGAGTGGATGAAGCACAGGTCCTTTGCCATTGCGCCGGTGTGGGGCATGAGTTCGGAGACGTGGACACCATCTTGGTTGTTGGCGTATTTGGTGAACTTAAAAACTGATGGGGCCACGGGGAAGCGTTTTTGCTCACTGGTCATGCCGGTGATGCGTTGGCCCTGGCGGATGGAATCGGGCAGGTCTTCATCAAAGCGTTTGCCGAGGTCGGGCTTGTAGTCAAACAAGTCAAGCTGGCTTGGTGCGCCTTCCATGTGCATGTAGATCACACGCTTGGCCTTCGCTGGGAAGGTGAGGGGGATGAGGGGCCGGGGACCGGGCGAAGCGATGGCGGCGGTGGGCTGTGCGTGGGCCATTCCGGGGCGGCCGAGCAGCGATGCGATGGCCATTGAGCCGATGCCGGCGCTGAGGGTTTTGCCGGCGAGGCCGAAGAACCGCCGGCGTGTGAGGTCTAGAAAATGCTGTTCGAGCGGGTCCATTGGTGAGCCTTGTGCGCACGTGCGCGAGATGATTGGGGGCTACTGCTGGGTGGTGGTGCGGTACAGATTCATGATGGCCGCGGCGGTCATTGTCCAGCTTGCGAGTTCGGGCTTATCAGCATTTTCGGGGAGGGGTTTGTCACCAACACTTAGGAGCTTGGCGGCATCATCGGCAGCGGCGGCGAAGCGTGTTCGAAATGAGGAGAGTGATCTTTGAAGTGTTGCGAGTTCGCCCTGGGTTGGCGATTGGCCGGTCACGCGGCGGAACATGTTGGTGAGGCGGGCTTGATCTTGGCCACCCAATTCGCCACTCAATTCGCCACCGAAGGCCAGGGTGCGCTGGGCGAGGACTCGTGAAGCCTCGACGAACTGCGGGTTATTCCAGAGTACCAGGGCTTGGAGCGGCGTGCTGGTGACTGGGCGGAGCACGGTGCAGAACTCGCGTGTTGGCGCATCGAAGGCTTGCAGGTCTGGCGGAGGCACGGCCCGCTTCCAGTAGGTGTAGAGGCTGCGGCGGTAGAGATCATCGCCTTTGCCACGCTCGTAAGCCTTGGTGTTTGAGCCGGGCAGGGCACCTTCCTGCCAGAGACCTTCAGGCTGGTATGGTTTTACGGAGGGGCCGCCGAAGCCTTCGATGAGCAAGCCGGAGACGTACAAGGCTTGATCACGGATATGTTCGGCCGGTAACCGGCGGCGTGGGGCACGGGCGAGCAAGCGGTTGTCGGGGTCACGCTCGTGGAGTTCTGGGCGTGGCGTGGAGGACTGCCGGTAGGTGGCGCTGGTGACGATGAGGCGGAGGGTTTGGCGGGTGTTCCAGCCGTTGTCGCGAAAATCTGCGGCGAGTGTGTCGAGCAGTTCAGGGTGGCTGGGCCACTCGCCCTGGAAACCGAAGTCTTCACTTGTGCGCACGATGCCGAAGCCGAAGATGATTTCCCAGATCCGGTTGACCGCTACGCGGCTGGTCAATGGGTTCTCGGGTGAAACCATCCACTGGGCCAGGCCGAGCCGATTGGCCGGAGCGTTTGGTGGCATGGCGCCCAGCGCTACGGGGACGCGGCGTGAAACGGGTTTGGTTTTGTCTGGCTGATCGTACTGGCCGCGGGAGAGGACGAAGGTGGGCCGGGGCGTGGCGAGCTCCTTCATGACCATTGTTTTGGGGACTTTGGTGCGGAGGAGTGCCAGCTCGCGTTCGGTGGCCTCGATGCGGGACTTTCGCTGGCGGTAGTCTGGTGAGCGGCTGGCGCGCCAAGCCTGTTTGATTTGCTCATCACCGGCGGCGGACCGGCTGGATTCGGGCAGCAATGCGCCGACGAGTTCGTGCGGGTATGCGCCATCGACCTCGGAGATTTGGGGTTTGAAGTAGTAGGCGGAGAGGCCCCCGGTGTTGATGATTTTGAGGATTACAATGTTTTGTCCGGCTTTTAGCGGAAGCGTGGCGCGGTCGGAGTCGGGCTCAGCGCTGCGCTCGATTTCGCGGCGGGCGATTTCTTTACCGTTTACGAACAGGACGAAGCCGTCATCACTGCTGAGGGAGACCGGGAGGTCGCGGTCCGTCGGCGAGACGATGATGCGGCCGAGGAATGTGACGTTGGTGCCAACGGCGAGTGGTACGACTGCGCCATCGGTGAGGTTGGCATCAAACCGCCAGGTTTGGTTGCCGGAGCCGAAGTTTTGGGCGAAGTCGATGGTGGGCACTGTTTCCGGGCCGAAGGTGTTGTTGTATGAACTCTTTGTGACATCGCTGGGGAAGGGGCCCGCGAGCCAGAAGTTGCTGAGCTCTAGCGGGAGTTTGGCGGCATCGGTCATGGTGCCCAATGAGATGCGGACGCGGCCTAGGACGTGCTCGGAGTAAATTGTTTCGTAGCGGAGGCGGATGCGGACATCGGTCTGGCTGTCGCGGGGGATCGGGTCGCTTAGTAGGACAAGCAATCGGCGGGGGCCGGGCTTGCGATGCCCATCGACCGCCCAGCCACGGTCGCTGCCTTTGTTGGCCACGAGAAGATTGGTGAAGCGGTAGTCTCCATCGGTTTGTGAGACATCGGCCCAGAGCCACTGGACTTGGTGGCGGCGGATTTGCTCGGCGGGGGCGGGCTGGTCGCTGGTTTGGCGTGGGAAGGATTCGATTTCAATGGCGCTGAGCACGGCGTTGCCGTTGCCGGCGCGGCCGATGTGGCCGCCGGGGAGGGATTCGTGCTCGAGGGCTTCAAGCATGAGCATTCGCAGGCCAGCGCTGCTTGAATCGAGGCTGGTGGCGCGCAGTGTGATTTCGTGCACATCGGTCGCGGGGTTCTTGCCGGAGGCCAAGATGGAACCATCTGGCTGCGGTGAGAGGGTTGCGCCATTTTGTGAGGTGGCGCTGATGATTTGCGTTGTGCTCCAGGCGAGGCCGGACTCTTTCGGAAAACCTGTTGCGAAGGCGGCGTAGTCGGCATCTTCTTGCGTTGTGGTGATGGCCTGCTGCTGCTTTAGATCGGATCGTTCTTTTTCGAGTACGGCAAGCTGCGAGCGCTGCTGGGGTGTGGGTACTTCGAGGAACGGTTCGTGGGCCCGGTTTGCATCAGGAGTTTGTGAGTAGAGGCCGGGCTCATCAATCGAGTTGAAAAATGCGTAGAAGCTGTAAAAATCTTCGTGGGTGATGGGGTCAAACTTGTGGTCATGGCAGCGGGCGCAGCCCATGGTGAGGCCGAGCAGCGCGGAGGCGGTGGTTGATGCGCGATCGACGGCGTACTCGACTAAGTACTCTTCTGGGATTGCGCCGCCTTCATCGGTGGTGACGTGGTTGCGGTTGAAGCCGCTGGCGACTTTTTGCTCGATCGTGGCATTTGGTAACAGATCACCGGCCAACTGCTCGATCACGAAACGGTCGTACGGAATGTTGTCGCGGAATGCGGCCAGTACCCAGTCTCGCCAGGGCCAAATTTGGCGGCCGTTGTCGGTGTGGATACCGGCGGTGTCAGCGTATCGGGCGGCATCAAGCCATGGGATGGCCATGCGCTCGGCGGTGCGTGAGCGATAGGGCTCTTGTGTGAGCAGCATGTCGACGAGTCGCTCGTAGCGGTCGGTCCGCACATCGGCCAGATACGCATCGGTTTCTTCGGGGGTTGGTGGCAGGCCGGTGAGATCTAGGAACACCCGGCGCACGAGAGTTTGGGGTTCTGCTTCTGGTGATGGTGTGATTTTTTCTGCATCTAGCTTGCCGAGAATGAACCGGTCGACATCATTTTTGCACCACGCGGGGTTTGAGACGTTGGGTGCGGGTGAGTGTTTGGGCGGAACGAACGACCAGTGCGGCTGGTAGGTGGCTCCGGTGATGATCCACTTGCGGATGAGTTCACGGTCCTGCGGGGTGGTTGGCTTTTTGTTGCTGGTGGGAGGCGGCATCTGCTCATCGGGATCGGTGGAGTTGATGCGCTTCCAGAGTTCGCTGGCATCAATATCACCGGGAACTATCGCCGCGGGGCCGTTGGTGTTGTCGGTAGCCGGGTCAAAGAGATCAAGCCGCAGACCGGCTTTTCGGGAGCTGGCATCTGGGCCGTGGCATTTGAAGCAGCGGTCGCTGAGGAGGGGGCGGATGTCGCGGTCGTAGTTGACGGAGTCTTGGGGTGTGCTGGGCGCAGCCGCGGCAGGGGCAGTTGTGGGCGCCGATGCGGACTGGGATGGATCGGGGCTTTGTGGCTGGTGTGCGAAGGCTGTTTTGGTGGCCACGAGGGCCAAGGCCAAGCCGGCGCTGGCCGTGAGGGCCAGTGCGACTCCGATAGCGAGAAGTGCCGGAGTGGAACGCATTGGGGGAGTGTAGAGCGGAGGGGTTGGGAAGGTTGCAATTGGGGGAGGCTGTCGCGGGGGCAGTGAAATGGAATCATTTGGCTTTTTGGGTGTTGGGATGCAGGGCGTTGGCACTGGGCCATGGCCGATGAGGGCGTGAGGCCCGGAGGCGGGCGTTGTGACGGTCGATATACGCCGCCACGATTTGGCCTGCGGCTCGGGGCAACTGAAACGTGAGGAGTTGGGGTTGAAATTAGTTGGAGAGGTGTAGAACTGGCAGGTTGCGAGCCTGTGGAGACGGACACCGCCGCGAGCAGGGCGGAGCGGCTGGAGGGCTGGAGGACTGGAGGGCTGAATTGAGGGTTGTTTACGCTACCCCGTGCAAGAGGATGCATCGGGGGCAGCGAAAGCCGGCGACCGGACTCGAACCGGTGACCTGCAGTTTACAAAACTGCTGCTCTACCAGCTGAGCTAAGCCGGCGCGGTAGGTTGGGGTGAGGTTATGCGGCATCTGGGCGGATTTCGCGTCGGGGGTGGCTTGGGTGGGTGGGTTCGGGGTGTTTTGCTCTGGAATTGGTTGATCTGGGGGAGCTGGGGCAAGTCGGGCGGTGTGGGTTGAGGTTTGGGCTTTGGTTGCTACCATTGTTTCCAATGAGTGCAAATGTTTCTTCGACATTGACCGGCCCTGCCGCGGCCACCAATACCGCGACTGTCTCCTCTGCAGGCTCTGCTGCTGGCCCCACTGGCGGGCCCACGCTTGACCATCCGATGTTCAAGCTTGCCAAGGAAGCGTTCCCCGGCAAGAAGTTTCAGGGTACTGAGTTCCGTGGAACATCAACCTTGATTGTGGGAAAGGGTGACCTGCATGAGGTGCTGAGCTTTTTGAAGAACGATCCTCGGGCCGATTATGGGTTTTTGGTTGACATTGCGTATGTTGACTATATGGGGTATCCGGCGAAAACGGGCGGTCGATTTGCGCTGGTGTACTGCCTGCTGTGTCATGCCCGGGATGAGCGGTTTTATGTGAAGGCGTTTATGGACCCATCTATTCCCACCGATGGGATTGTTGATGACCCTGCGTTGCATGTGCCGACGGTTACGAACCTTTGGCCTGGGGCTGAGTGGATGGAGCGCGAGGCGTTTGACATGATGGGCTTTCGCTTTGATGGACACCCGGACCTGCGGCGAATTTTGACTTGGGAGAATTATCCGGCCCATCCGCTTCGCAAGGATTATCCGCTGCGTGGCCGGGGTGAGCGGGACATGTACAAGGTTCTTGACCGAACCAGCGCGTAAACATTTTGGCATGAATGACTGATGGTTCGGCTGGAAACCAGCGCGGCGAGCATCTGTAGATGGGCTATGCAAGATGGCGTAGTGCTTGCTGGGGTTATTTCATTGTGCACGCTGAGCCGATGACACACAACGGTTGGCGGCACTTTGTCAACCCCGTGTAAACCTGTTATTCCGATCGAACACCTCAGATCCTCCCTCGTAAGCGATTGACATGATTTTCTGGTTCATTGTTCTTGGTGCTCCGCTTTCCACACTTGGCTGGTGGGTGGTTTCGCACGGCATTATCGGGCGGGGGCTTGTTGCTGGCGCTGGGGGCAACTGGCAAAAGCGGTGGGCCCTGCATGTGGTGGTGGCGATGTTCTTTGGGATGGTGATTGGCACGTTTGTTTGGGTAGCCGCGGAGCGTGGCGCGGGGTTGGAGTCGCCCCCCCTGTGGGCTCGCACGCTCACGCTGGTGTGGTACGTTGCGGCGCTGCCTGCTTCGTGCTTGGTGATGGGGGCTGCGCTGGCGACTGTGTTTTTTATGGCCAAGTCAAAGGGACGGCCAAAAACAAAAGCCGCGGGCCAGATGGTGGCCGCTGGCACGGGAGCTTTGGGTGGGCAAGCCAAGCCGCAAAGTGGTGTGGCGGCGGCATCGGATGAACACTCGTTGGATGAATCCGGATACTCACGGCGGCGATTTCTTGCGACGACGGCGCTGGCTGCCCCCCCGCTGCTGACGGCTGGGTTTGGGATCAAATCGAGCTTTGATCAGGGGCAGTTTCGCACGCGAGAGCACCGTGTTGCAATTGAGAACCTGCCCAGGGAACTCGAGGGATTGACCATCGCGCATGTGAGTGATGTTCATATTGGGCGGTACACCAATACGAGTATCCTCAAACGAATCGTTGATGCCACGAACAATCTGCGGTGCGATCTGATTGCGATGACCGGCGACCTGATTGACTTTAACATTTCGGATCTGCCTGAAGCCATTACCATGGTTCGCAGGCTGGATGCGCCCGGGGGCGTGGTGCTGTGCGAGGGCAACCACGACCTGTTTGATAATGGGGCGGGCTTTCGCAGCGAGATGCGATCGGCGGGTATAGATCTACTCGTCAATCAAAGCATCTTGCGCAAGCTGCGCGGCATTGAGTGTGAAATCTCGGGCCTGCGGTGGGGAGTGCCTGGGTCACGAAGCCGCGATGCGCAGTTTGAAGAGAACTTCGCATCGCTGGCAAAGAGTGCTGATGCCGGTGGCTCTGGCGCTGCCTTGCGGATGCACCTGGTGCACCATCCCCACGCCTTTGATGCAGCGGGGGATGCGGGGATTGACCTGACACTTGCTGGCCACACGCACGGCGGCCAGTTGATGCTGGCAGACCGCATTGGCCCGGCGAGCTTGCTGTACAAATATGTTTCTGGGCTGTATACGCGACGCAACCCAGCGGGCAAGACGGTTTCCTGCATCGTCTCCAACGGCACCGGGAACTGGCTGCCGCTGCGACTCTCGGCACCGGCGGAGATTGCCCGGATCACGCTGGTACGAGCCTGATTAAAACTAGGCGGCCTGGTGCTGGCAGCTGCCGCGGAGTTGCCGTACGCTCGACCATGACAACCCGATCTGTTGTGTGGTTTCGGAGCGATCTTCGTGTGGTGGATAACGCTGCCTTGGCGGCCGCGGCTGCGGAGAATCAGACCGGTGGCACGGTGGGGCTGTACGTTATTTCAGCCGGAGACTGGAAGCGGCACGGGGTTGGCGCGAACCGGGTTGGCTTTACGCTGGAGTGTTTGAGTGACCTTTCGCAGAGCCTTGCCAAGCTGAACATTCCGCTGCTGATTCGCACTGCCAAACTTCCGGCTGAAGTGCCGGGCATTGTTACTGCTGTAGTCAAAGAAGTTGGCGGCTCCAGCGTTCATGCGGGGATTGAGTACGAGGTGCATGAATCTGCCCGCGACGCGGCGGCGGCGGCGGCACTTGGCAAAGTTGGGTGCAAGCTGCACCTGCACCATGACCAGGTGATTTTGCAGCCGGGTACGGTACTGACCGGATCGGAGAAGCCTTACACGGTGTTCACGCCGTTTAAGCGGCGATGGTTTGCGGTGCTGGCTGAGGCGGGCGGCGTGCGGGTGTTACCAAATGTGCGCAAACAAGTGGCCAGTGGTTTGGCGGGGGATGCGGTGCCGACGATGCTGCCGGGGTTTGTGCCCACGCGCACGCAGGAGTTGTTCCCGCCTTCGGAGTCTGCGGCGGCTAAGCGGCTCACTGAGTTTGTCAAGGGGCAGCTCTTTGGGTATAAGGACAAGCGGGACATTCCGAGTATTCGTGGCACGAGCATGCTCTCGGCCTATTTGGCGGCGGGCGTGATCTCGCCGCGGGTTTGCTTAAAAGCGGCACAGGAGGCCAACGGTGGGCAGCTTGATGCGGGGGAGGTTGGTGCGCAGACGTGGATTAGCGAGCTGGTGTGGCGTGAGTTTTACAAGCATGTGGTTGAGGCATTTCCGCGGGTGTGCATGAACAGGGCGTTTAAGGCGGGCGGAGACAAGGTGAAGTGGTTGACGAATGATTCGCACTTGGCGGCTTGGAAAACAGGCAACACGGGGTACCCGATTGTTGATGCAGCGCAGCGGCAGTTGCTGGCGACGGGGTGGATGCACAACCGGCTGCGGATGATTACGGCGATGTTTTTTACGAAGGACTTGCTGCTGGATTGGAGGCTGGGTGAGGCCCATTTTATGGAGCACCTGCTTGATGGTGACCTTGCGGCCAACAACGGCGGGTGGCAGTGGAGCGCGGGTGTGGGCACCGATGCGGCGCCGTACTTCCGGATTTTTAATCCGACGACTCAGAGTGAAAAGTTTGATGAGACCGGGGCGTTTATTCGTACGTGGGTGCCGGAGCTTGCGAGCCTGGATGCGAAGAGCATTCACGATCCGTTGCCGATGGCCCGGATGAAACTGGGATACCCGGCGCCGGTGGTTGATCATGCGGTGGCCCGGGAACGCACGCTCAAGGCCTATAAGCTGGCGGGTAGTCTTTAAGGACGGATGGAGGTTGGTTTGCGCAGGAGTTCATGGCATCACGCGCTTGAAAAAGCGGCGGCATGAGATGCGAAGGGGTACACCCGCTTATTATCACAGGAAGGTGTCCGGTCGCGGGCACGAGACACGTACTTTTATGAAGGAATTGGCGATGAACAAAACCGTGCGAAAGACTATTTTGACTGCCGCCATTTTGACTTTGGGTGCGGGCCTGCTCAGCGGGTGTAAGGCTGATGCGATGGCCGAGGACGATGCGACGTGCCTTGCGCCGAAGCCGGGCACCATTGTGACGGTGAATCAGTACTGCGCGGTTGTGGGCACGGACCCGGTGAACCCTGAGATTATGACCGAGTGGAAAGGGCAGAATGTTGGGTTCTGCTGCAA
This sequence comes from Phycisphaerales bacterium, assembly GCA_038231815.1. Classification (GTDB taxonomy): domain Bacteria; phylum Planctomycetota; class Phycisphaerae; order Phycisphaerales; family UBA1924; genus CAILKP01. Next base: position 24,180 of record JBBRKQ010000033.1, on the reverse strand, counting down.
GGGCTGCATGCCCAAGTGGGAGAAGATGACGGCCGAGCAGAAGGATACAGCGTTGGCCAAAGCGGTAGCCAAGGGCAAGATTCCGGCCTGATTCAGAGGGCCTGAGGTACGGGCACTGCGGCGATGCCGGTTGGTGGATCGCGTGAGTGCGGTGTTCCTGCGGCGGCTAGGGGGTTAGTGGGGGTTAGTGGGGCTTAGCCAACACCCTCGGCGGCGAGGTCCATCGCCTTTGCGAGCGCACCGACTTTGGAGAGAATTTCCTCGTACTCGGCATCGGCCGTTGATGCTTCAACGATGCCGGCGCCAGCTTGGTACGCGTAACGGCCATCACGAAACTCGATGGTGCGGATGGCGATGGCCATGTCAACATCTCCCGAGACGCTGAGGTATCCGACGGTGCCCGCATAGAAGCCTCTGCCCACGGGTTCGTTGGTTTCGATGATCTCCATCGCTTTGACTTTGGGGGCACCGACGACGGTGCCTGCGGGAAAGGTTGCGGCGAGAAGATCGAAGCCATCTTTACCGGGGGCGAGGCGGCCCTGCACGCCGCTGACGATGTGCATGACGTGGCTGTAGCGTTCGATGCTGCGGAAGGGACCGACCTTTATGCTGCCGGGCTCGGCCACGCGACCTAGGTCGTTGCGGGCGAGGTCAACGAGCATGACGTGCTCGGCGGACTCTTTGGTGTCGGCGAGGAGTTCACGCTCTAGGGCTTGGTCGGCGGCTTCGGTGTCTCCGCGTTTGCGGGTGCCGGCGATGGGGCGGAGGGAGGCAACGCCGCTTTGGAGTTTGACGAGCGCTTCGGGCGAGGAGCCAACCAAGGTTTGGCCGGGAAGCTCGAGCAGGTACATGTAGGGCGAGGGGTTGAGCAGACGAAGGGCGCGGTAAACCTCGAACGGCTCGGTGATGCAGCGGCCGCTGAAGCGGATGGAGAGCACAAGCTGGAAAACGTCGCCCTTGGCGATATGGTCTTTGATGATGTCAAATCGCTTGTGAAACTCATCGCGGCTGAGACTGGCCTGACGAGGCTCATGCCCGCTGCGGGGGGGCGGTGGGGCGATTCCGGCACGGAGGGCCGCGATGATTTCGCGGCGGAGGCTGGCCCGCTCCCACTCTGGCCCGCTGTGAAGGAGTGCCGCCCGGCGGGAGAGATGGTCAAAGACCAGCACGCTTTTGGGGCTGACGAGATTGATTTGGGGAACCCCAGCTTCACGGGCGGCGGCGAGGGGGAGTTTTTCAACTGTGCGCACAAAGTCATAGCCGATGAGCCCGACCAAGCCGCCCTGAAAGGGCAGGCTGGCGATCGCTTCGGAATCTGTCTGGCCGGCGGACATGTGCGGGCAGTGTTTGAGAGCATCTCGGAGGATGGCGGAAAGCCCCGCGGCGTTTGTTGGGGCGGTGACGGGCTGCCCGTCTATTTCCAGCTTTCCATCGGTCATGCATACGCGTTTGGTAATTCCGAGACCGATGAATGAGTACCTGCCGAGGGTGTGGCCATGCTCCACGCTTTCAAGCAAAAAAACGGGGCTGAAGGCTCCGAGCTTGCGGTAGGCCGAGACTGGCGTATCCATGTCGGCGGCGATATCAAACGGGGCTTGCATGAGGCTGAGACCTTTGGGTGGTTGAACGGATCGAGAGCTTTGGCGGGACGGAGAGGAGTGGCCCGACGAGGTGCGGAGGACGAGGACGGTGCTTTACCTGAGGCGATGGCGCGAGGCGAGACGCCGCGGAGAGGCGAGCGTACACGCTTGCGGGTGATCGGTCGGGGGTGAGGGCAAGATGCGGGGGAGATTTGGTACGGGCGGCTTGGGCGGACTTGGGGGACGGGATTGCTGGTTTTGGCGGGAGCGACCGGGGTGGTGCTGGATTCTCGGACCGGGGGTGCAACAGTTTGGGATGGATACCGGTATAACGTGCGACGCTTTGAATGCGTGCCGCTCTTGTTGGTTTGAGAGCGTCGACTTTGCATCCATCTGCGAATGTGATTTGGATTGCGTGTGAGAAGAACATGATGAATTCACGCCAGTGGCCGATTGCCTGTCGCAGCCGTATGAGTAAGCTGTGCCGTGGCGGTAGCGGATGTGGCGCGGGGGTTGGTCTGGGAACTCGGCTTGCGCCACTGCTTATCGCGCTGGGTGGAACTATTGGCTGCTTAAACATGGCTGCTGCGGCTGGGATATTGCGCTTCGATGATGCACCGAAGCCAGCGGCGGCGGGCGTGAACGCGGAGCTGGCTGGGGCGGCAGTGGTGACGGCGGAACCGGTTCGGCCGACATCCATCGGTGGCGAGCCGTTTTTTGCGGGACGGACGGTGGCTGAAATTGGGCGGACCCGCATTGTGCCCTTCCGGCTGACGGCGGCCACAGCGCAGGATGGTGTGATTCGATTTACAAGCTCGGACCCGAGCACACTGAGCGTGATGGAGGATGCGACTGTTTTGGCGGGTGAAGCGGTGGGCTTTGTGCGAATTCTTGCGCACAAAGCTGGGGCTGCATCACTGGGCTTTGAGCGAGGCTCGATACCGGTGGATGTGGTGGTGTCGCGCACGCAGCTTCAGGAAGCACTGGGGCTGCCGGAGGTGATCTCGCCTGCTGGTGGGGCGCTTGCGTGGGGTGGGTTTGCGGTGGCGGTGCAGTGGATGAACCCGCCGAGAGAGAGCTTTGAAAAGTGCACGCTGGTGATGGGGGATGGTCGGAGACTGCATCCTGTTGAAGAGCACGCATCGATTGGCGGTCCGTTTCGGATTGCCTCGTTTGACATTGGGCCGGAACAGGCCGATGGCGTGCTGGAACTTACCCCGGTTGTTACCAATGCTGAGGGGAAGGTGCGGACCGGGCGGCCGATTGCGGTGAAGGTTGTGAGCCCGAAGGCGGATCAGGTGATGAGCTTTGAGGCCGAGGAGTGGTTTGCGGCGCCGCGGCCGGACCGGTGGCGGCGGGGCAAGGCGGTGGTGACTAAGGATGAGAAGACATCGGGCGGGGCGTTTGTGAACAATGCGTCGCCGGATCCACCGGTATCGGTGAATTTTGATGTACCGGCTGAGCAGGGGAACGACTACTGGCAGATGATGCTGGTGGCGGCGGGTGACATTGGTGGTGAGGCGTTGCCATCGGTCGGGTTTTATCTTGACCAGAAGGACCAGCCGGTGACGCAGTCATCAATTGGGGCGACGCGCTGGCATCGGACGCCGATTGGGATTCCGGTACAACTTGGCGGCGGTGGGCGGACGATGGTGACGCCGCATTTTGACAACGACTTTGCGTACGGCAAGACCAACCGCAACTTGCGGATTGATCGCATCGAGTTTTACCGCGTGCCGAGCGGAAAAGCGAGCGGTGGGGCTCGGGCGAGCGGCGGGGATGGCGGTGGTGATGAGGCGATGATGGCGGGTGGGGCGATGACTGGTGGGGGCATGGCCGGCGGGGGCATTGCTGGTGGGGGCATGGCTGGTGGGGCGGGCGATGCGATGGCCGCGGGCGACGCGATGATGGGTGGCGGGGCTGCAAAGTCGGCGCGTGCAGCGGAGAACCCGTCGGGCTTCTTCCAGCCTGTTGATGCTGAGGGGTTGGATAATCGCGATACTCACATTGGTTGGAAAACGGTGTTTGATGGGCGGGCGAGTACGGGACTGACGGAAGTTGCAGGGAGAACAACGTATCCGAGCAGTGATACCACAGCTGCACCGTTGGTCACGTTGCTGGTCAACGGTCGGGCGGTGAGCGAGCAGCGATCAGCGAGTCCGAGGTTTTGGTTGCTGCCGGCGTGGCTCTCGAACGCCAGTGGGGCGAACACGATTGAACTGCGGGCGGTGTGGGCGGATGGACGAACTGCCATCGCACCGGTGCAGCGTGTGGTGGGGATCGGCGGCGATCAGGCGGCGGTGAATGTGGCGGGATCAATTTTTAAGCGATGGACGCTGCACGATGATTCGTGGAGCAAGGGGCTGCGGTCGGCAGTGAAGCCCAAGGCGGATGCGCCGGAGCAGTGCACAGCAACACTGACGGGTGAGGCTCCGACCTTTGTGGTGCTTGACCCGGCGATGAAGGGCAGTGTGCGGCTGCACCTTGAAGGCCGCGGCGTGGGGCCGAAGCTGCCGCTGGATGTGAAGGTTTCGCTGAGGACACCGGAGGGTGAGAAACCAATTGCGACGGTGAAGGTGCCGAGTTATGACGGGACGTTTGAAGTTGGGCCGGTTGACCTGCCGGGGGGTGAGCAGTCCATTTCACTGGCGTTTGACACGGTCAAGAACAAAGAAGGAAACGCAGAGAATCGGCTTCGGCTTGACTCGCTGATTGCGGTTGGCGATCCGGCTGCGACGGTGACGATTGCGCCCCGGGCGGATATCGTGCGCACGCCCGGAGAGCCGGTGTTCATGGCCGATGCGATTGTGGTGCAGCCGATGCACCCGCGCGGGGTGCGGCGGATTGAGCTGGTTGTTGATGGCAAAGAGACCGGCATCACGCAGGATGTGTGGCTGGAATCCGGGCCGTTTGTGCTGCCGCTGCTGACGCGGGGGCTGCCAGCGGGTGAGCACACCGTTGCGGTACGGATTGCCGATAATGGCTGGGCCTGGTTTACGGGGCCGGAGCAGAAATTTGTTGTCGCCAGCGAGCCATCGGCCGCGATGACGACGTATCAGAAGGCGACATACCTGCTGAATCATCTGGGATTTGGACCGGATGCGGGTGAGCTTGCGGCATTGTTGATACTTGGACAGGATAAGTTCATGGCCTCGAGGCTGGCTCAAGATCCCGTCGAGCGGGTTTCTGCTACGGCGGCGGCGGTGGCCGCGTTCCCGCGTCGGCGGGATAATGAGCAGACGATCAATCGTGGGCTACTGGGCACGCTGCTGGCGGAGAACTCTGTGCGGGAGCGGTACACGCACTTTATTGCGAATCACTTTACGACGTGGGTGCAGAAGATTGATGGCGACCGGAAGTGGGATGAGTACCAGCGGTTTCTGGGTCTCGGGATCGCGCCGTTCGGCGATTTGCTGACGGCATCATCACAAAGTCCGGCGATGCTGCTGTACCTGGATCAGGTCAATAGCTTTGCCAAGAAGATCAACGAGAATTATGCCAGAGAACTGTTGGAACTGCACACGGTGGGCGTGCATGCGGGGTATCAGCAGGCGGATGTGACGGCGCTTGCCAAACTGCTGACGGGTTGGTCGGCAGCGCGCACGACTTCAGCGACATCTCCTGGCCCGGGTGAGGTGCGGCAGTATGACTTTCGGTACGACCCGATGCTGAGTGATTCGGGGGAGCAGCGGGTGTTTGGGACGGCGCTTGTGGCGGCTTCAGAGGCGGATGACCACTTTGATCGCGTGCAGCGGGTGCTGGAGACGCTGGCGGCGCACCCTGAAACGGCGAGGTTCTTCTGCCGCAAGCTCGCGGAGCATTATGTTTCTGTGCCGGCACCGGAGGACCTTGTGTGTGAACTGGCGGCGACGTTTCATGCCACGGCGGGAGATGGCGATGCGCTGCTGCGGACGCTGGTGGCGCATCCACGGTTCTGGGATGCACCGCCACGGCTGGCCCATCCGCTGCAGTTTGCGATGCGGCTGTACCGCGGGACGAACCGGATGGATGTGGGTGGGATGTCCGGGTATCTTCGCCGCTCGCGGGCTGGTTTGTTTGATTGTGCCACACCGGATGGCCACCCGGAGGAGGACACCGCGTATGCCGATACGAATGCGATGATTCAGCGGTTGAAGCTTTCGCGCGACTTGCAGTACAACTTCGCCTCGATTGCTCCGCAGGAGATGCGGTATGCCAAGGGGGAGCTTACTGATTTGGAGAAGCAACTGATCATTGACATGCTGGCGGTGAAGCTGACCGGAGCAGTGCTGTCGGAAGCATCCAACACCGCGGCGGTTGAGATTTTTGGTTCGAAGGGTAATCGCGATGAGCAGATCCGCGAGGTTGGCTCGCTCATTGGACAGTTGCCGGAACTTAATTTGCGATGAAACGGGTGGCGGGCGAATTGGATTGAGCTCGCATGTGATTTGTTTTGCCTCGGTGTGCGACTTTGTGTTTTCTCGCTGTGACCTGTGAAGATGTGGCGCTTTGCGAATTTTGCCCCTGACGACTGGCCCTTCGGGGCAGATCAATGACTGGAACTCACCATGGACATCTCCCGCCGCTTTTTTATTCAGTCCTCCGGCGCACTTGGGTTGTATCTGGGCATCTCGCCGCTGCTGCAATCTGCACATGGAGGGCTGCTGCTGAGCAAGGTGACCGTGACACCGTCTAAAACGCTGGTGGTGATCTTTTTGCGAGGCGGAGCGGATGGGCTGAACATTGTGGTGCCGTACGGCGAGGATGAATATTACAATCTGCGGCCGGGGATTGCGATTGCCCGACCGACAGATACCAAGGCGGATCAGAAGGCGTTGGACTTGGACGGTTTCTTTGGCTTGCACCCACGGCTGGGCGGGATTAAGCCGCTGTTTGATTCCGGGTTGGCCGTCGCGGCGCATGCCGTTGGGTACGCCCGCAATACACGATCACACTTTGAGGAGCAGGACACCTGGGAGACCGGCATGGAGGGCAACACGGTGTCCTCCGACGGTTGGCTGAACCGCCACCTGATGACCAGCGAAGGGCACGGACCGATTCGCGCGGTGGCGATTGGAGACAACCTGCCGCGGATCCTGCACGGCAAGGCTCCGGCATTTGCGGTGCGGGGGCTGGATGATCTGGTGATTCCGGGTGGCAAGGCCGGGTCGGACAGGATCGCCGCGGCACTTGAAACTGCGTATTGCACGGCGAAGCCGCAACGAGCCGCGATGAAGGCTGGCGCGACGGAACTGCTGAGTTCAACGGCGCGGACGACACTGGATGGGGTGAAGCAGTTGCAGGCTTTGACCAAGGAGAAGTACGTGCCGGCGGCGGAGTACCCCAAGACTGATCTTGCAGGCCGATTGATGCAGGTGGCCCGGCTGATTAAGTCTGATGTGGGGCTCGAGGTTGCTCAGGTTGACTTTGGTGGGTGGGACACGCACAACAACCAGGGCGGTGCGGCTGGCGCACAGGCGAATCTGATTGGACAACTGGGCGATGCGCTGGCGGCGTTTCAGAAGGACTTGGCCGAGAAGATGGATGATGTGGTGGTGGTGACGATTACCGACTTTGGGCGCACATGTGCGGAGAACGGCACCAGTGGTACCGACCATGGCTGGGCAAACTGCATGCTGCTGATGGGCGGCGCGGTGGCCAAAGCCAACGCCGCGGCGGCGAGTGATGGCAAGGCCCGCAAGGTGGTGACCAACTGGCCGGGGCTGCTGCCCGACCAACTGCACCAGAAGCGTGACTTGCTGCACACGACGGACTTTCGCGATGTGCTGGGCGAGCTGGTAGCGACACACTTGGGTAACAGCAACATTACCAAGGTGCTGCCGAGCCACACGTTTAAGCCGGTGGGGCTGGTGAGGGCGACGTAGGGGTGCAGGTGGAGGTGGTGTGTCTCACTCGCTGGCCTTGGACGGTTCAGGGTTTGGCTGCGGGTTGTCCGCCTAGTACCTTTGCGATTCGTTCAGCGGTGCGAGCTGTTGCGCCGCGGTTTTGCTCAACGCAGTGAAGGTTGGCCGTGGTCATGGCGGTTTGCTTGTCGGGGCTTGCGAGGATTGCGGCAAGGGTGGCGGGGAGTTGTTCAGCCGTCACCATGGCCAGCCCCCCACTGTCGCTCAATTGCTTGGCGACGGTTGAAAAATTGGTCATGTGCGGGCCGCATACCAGCGGCTTGCCTAGTCCGGCGGGTTCCATTGGGTCTGAGCCGCCCAAGGGTGTGAAGGTGCGACCGATGATGACAAGATCAGCGAGTTGGTAGCAGAGGCCGAGTTCGCCCAGAGTGTCGAGCAGGTAGCGGCCTTGCGGGTTTGGACCGGGGGCCAGAGTGCCTTTGCTGGTGCTGCGGCGGAGGCAGCCGGGGAGGGCTGCGGCTGCTTCATCAAAGCGCTCGGGTTTGCGTGGGGCGCAGATGAGCTGCGCTGTGGGCCGCAGCGCGAGGGCACGGTGGATGAGCGCCTCCTCGCCATCGGCCGTGCTCCCGGCGACGATGACCGGGCGGGTGCGATCGATGCCGAGTTCTCTGGCGAGTTGTTCGGCAGCGGGTGAGACTTTGCCAGCGCTGTTGGGCTTGACGGTGTCCCACTTCATGGTGCCGGTGATGGTGCACCGATCTGGGGCGACGCCCATGTGAAGAAACCGTTCGGCGTACTCGGCATCTTGCACGGCGGCGAAAGCCAGCGAGGCGAACGATTTGCCGATGGCGGGTTTGATACGCCGGTAGCCTTTAAAACTGCGGGCGCTCAGGCGGCCGTTGACTACGCCGATGGGGATGTTTCTTCGGCGGCAAGCGGCGACAAAGTTGGGCCAGACTTCAAGCTCCATGAGGGCCACGAGATCGGGCTTGACGGCATCTAGGAAACGATTGACGGATGCGGAAAAGTCGAGCGGGTAGCGGAGCACGGTGACTGGGGAGGCGGCGAAGTGCTCGGCTGCGAAGATGGCCGCTGCCCGGGTGGTGCCTGTGTCGGTGGTGGTGGCGAGGATGACCTCATAGCCGCGAGCGATGAGATGCTCGACTAGGCCTTTGGCGGCACTGACTTCGCCGACAGAGACGGCGTGGATGAGGATTCGGGTTCGTCCGGGTTGCTTTGGGGGGGGCGGGGTGATGTGGCCGAGTCGCTGCTTCCAGCCACCCCGTGACTTACGGCCCCAGAGCGGGAAAAGCACTGCCGCACCGATGGTGTAGATCACGTCGAGTGCGTTCATTGTGGCCAGAAAGTGCGACGAGCCTGCGACGGAACTGCGAAGAAAAAGAATGGGCGGGCCGGGACTTGAACCCGGGACCTGTCGCATGTAAAGCGAATGCTCTAGCCAACTGAGCTACCCGCCCGTGGGTAGATCGGAGGGTATCACGGTGATGCGGCTCGGGCGAACGGGACGGCCTAAACGTTGTCGCGTGGCTGCCGGTGACCAGCTTTTGCATTGCCTAGGCGGCGGCAATGTGGTTGGGGTGGCCGGTGGCCGGGCGAGCGGGCTGGTACTGGCTCAAAAATCGGCGAAGGGCGGGGCAGCGAGCCACGGCTTCAGGCGGCACGTGGCCATCGCAGGTGCTGATGAGCCGAGAGAGGGTTGCGGCGTCGATGACACCGGTGGTGGAGCCGCTGCGTTCGCGGCGGCAAAGTTCAAAGTAGAGCGCGACGGCTGTGAGCAAGCGGACTGCGACGCGCTGGCGGTCGTGCGATTGGCCGGAGGATTCATCGCGATTGCCAGCAAGCTCCGAGGTTTGCATCCACGTAGTGATGGCCTTGGCAGCGAGCTCGTGAACCTGATGGGTTGGCCCAAATGCAAGTTCGCAGAGGCGGCGGAGGCCGTTGGAGAGGCTATCGAGCAGGTCGCTGGCTGCAACGGGATTGCCGGGCGACAGGGCGACCTTGCTGTGGCAGTTAGTTTGGCTTTGAGTGGCTGGTGTTTCAGCGAGCCTGCCGGTTGTGGCCATTGCAACGAGTCGATTTGGCTTCAGCACGATTCATACTCCTCAGTTTGCTGCTTCGTGTTCGTTGAACCCTTCAGAGTCGCCATTGGTCGGCCCTAGTCGCCTTTTGGTCGCGTTTGGTCGCCCCCGCACACTCGGTCACATTCGGCCGCGTTTGGACGCACCCCTGCCCCCACAAAGCCGGTCCACACTTGCTGTCTCTCTCTGCTCCAGCGTGGCACCATGTTGGTCCCGCAGTGAGGCTTTGTTCGTCATCAACAAGCCTGCGATGAAGGAGTTTGGTTTTTGTAGATAATACATAGCCCGAACCTTTTGGTAAGCACAGTGTACGGTACACGGCTGTGAAGTCAAGTCTTTGTTTGGTTTGCTCTGAGAGCAATATAAATATAAGTATTTTACCCAACCAAACTCATTGCGTACCTCGCAACAAATCCGTTGTCTCTTCCGCCCGATGCACTGGTTTTGGCGGCTGCGGCGGTGCCCGGCTTGTACCATGAACACTGCCCGGGAGCTGCCCGCGCTTCGTGGTTGGTCTCGTGCGCTCGATTCTCTTTTCGCGGATCCGGGATGCCAAACGCTCACCAATTCGTTCACGCGTCGATGCCCGATGGCTCGGAGGGAGGGATCACTCCGGCCGTGGTTGGATCCTGCTTCGACAACGCCAAGGGTGAGAACAACGATTTTCCGCAGCAATCAGCCGGGTCCGGAACTGCAGAGCCCGCGGCGGATGCTTCGACGAGAGCGGCTGGGCACAGGCTTCCGGAGGCAAGGATTGCGGTTATCGATATTGGATCAAACTCGATTCGGTTGGTGATCGCGGATTGCAAATTCAGCGTAGTGGAACGACCACAGACGGCCCGGCCCGCTGGTGGCAGCAGTGTTTCGCTCGAGCAAAGTTCGCATCTGTCGGAGTCACGGATGCCGGAGCCTTCGCCGCATCGTTCTGAGGAGGCTGGGGCCAAGACAAAGAAACCTGCGACCGAGAGACCCGTTCGGCGGGTTCGCCGCGTGGAGTACAGCGTGGTCGCCGAGCAGCGGGCCGCGACGCAACTGGCCACGGGCCTGGACAGCACCGGGAAGCTCGATGCGAAAGCGATGGAGCAGTCTGCTGCGGCGATCCGGGACATGGTCAACATCGCGACCGATCTTGGCGTGCCGGTGGGCAAGATTCGGGCGATGGCCACGTGTGCGGTACGGGAGGCGAGCAATCGCAAGGAATTTTTGGCACTGGTCCGGCGTTGGTCGGGCCTGAAGGTCAAGACCATTTCGGCCAAGCGAGAGGCAAAATTCGCCTTTAGCTCGGCGAAAGCTTCGTTTGAGCTTTCAAAGCTCCATTCGGGCGGTGCGGCGATCATTGATGTTGGTGGCGGCAGCACGGAGGTGATTCTGACAGGTTGCAAACATAAAGCGGCGCGGATGAAGAGGATTTTTCTGCTGCCGGTTGGTGCTGTACGGGTTACCGAACGCTTTGGCGGACCTGATGTCGCGGCGATGGACCGGTACGAGGAGCTACTTGGCTTTGCCCGTAAGACGGCCAAGCAGACGATCTGGGAACTGGATCGGAGGCCGGGAGTGCTCATCGGTATTGGGGGGACGATTACGGCACTGGCCCGACTGCTGCTGGCCGCGGGGCGGGGCGCGGCCAATGCACCGGGCGAGCCAAATGGGCACGCCAGACTCCCGGGAGGCCTCGAGGACGCTGTTCAAGGGATGAGGATCACGCAGGATGATGTGCAATCAGCGCTGCTTGCGCTGCGGGCGCTTGATTCAAGCACGCGCAGGGACGTTCCGGGGATGGCTCGCGACCGGGCCGACACGATTGTTGGCGGGTTGGTTATTGTGCTGGCGGTGATGGAGCGGCTGGGAAATCCGACGCTGATCGTGCATGTCGGCGGGATTCGCGATGGCATTTTGCGACGATCGGCCCGGAAAGAGCTTGCGGCTGCGGCGATGGCCGAGGACAAACCGGCCACAAAACGATAATTTGCCTCCGATTTTGTTTCTGCGGTGGAACCGAAGCCCCCGGCGCAACACAATTGACCCTGATGCATCGCGCCACGCCAGTCCTCGGGTTTGAACTTCTTCTCCTCTGCTCTGCGGCGGTTGCATGGCCACACTTTGTGCGTGCTGATGATCCGGCTCCGGTTCCAATCCCGGCGTCGGGTCCGGCGTCGGGTCCGACCTCGGTTCCGGCGTTAGGGCAGACTCCGGGGAAGGCTGCTGCACCAGTACCTGTGCCGCCGGTGGCCGATCAGAATGCGTTGCCGGCGAAATCCGCAGGGGGCACGCCGGCAGCAGTACCGGGTTCAGTACCGGCTTCAGCACCAGCTTCAGCCCCGGGTTCAGCCCCGGGTTCAGTACCGGCGACAACTCCGGCCAAGCCTGCGGTGCCGACCGATGCTGGTGCACCGACGGCTCCGGCGGAGTTGCCTGAAGCGGTTCTGACGCTGATTGGCGGGCAGCAGGTCGAGGGAATTTTGGTCGAACAGACCGCCAGTCGGGTGATACTGAAGATCGGGAACATCGATACGACCTACGGCATTGAGCAGATCGGCACTGTGCGGCTGCTTCCGACGGTTGAGTTGCGGTACAGGCAGATGAGGTCGGCGATTGAGGACTCCGACACGGATCAACTGCTGAGCCTGACCGAATGGCTGGTGCGCCGGCGGCGGTATGAATTGGCCAAGGTGGAAGTTGATGCAATACTGAAGCGGAGCCCGGAGAACGGGCCAGCCAGGCGGATGCGGGACATGATTAGTACACAAATCATGCTGCGCGATGCGGCGCCGAACGATGGGGCGATGACTTTGTCGGCGGCTTCGGCTGAAGCAACGGCAAAGCCAGCGACTTCGGCGGGTGATGCTGCGAGTGGGGATCAGGTCCCGCCGGGCCTGAGCAACTTTCCGCTGCTGACTGGCGAGCAGATCAACCTCATTAAAGTGTTTGAGGTGGACCTGACCCGGCCGCCACCGATGACGGTGCCGCGTGATGCGATGAGCCGGGTGTTGGAGCAGTACGCCGGGCACCCGCTGGTGCCGGGGGCACGCGAAGGCCGGGATGCGATCCTGCGGCAGACGCCGGTTGAGCAGCTTAACTTGCTGTTCCAACTTAAGGCTCGCGATGCGTACGGCCAGGTGAAGGTACAGGGTCAACCCGAGAGCATGGCCAAGTTCAGGGACACTGTGCTCACGACGTTTGTGCTGAATGGGTGCGCGACCTCGGCATGTCACGGAGGCCTTGAGGCGGGGCGGCTGGTGCTGATGAACCGGCGGCCGAATTCGGATACGACGGTGTACACGGATTTTTACATATTGGAGAACTTTCGGACCAGCTCAGGCAAGCCGCTGATTGACTATGACAACCCGGAACGATCGGCCTTGTTGCAGTACGGATTGCCGCGGGCGGATTCACTGGCCAAACACCCGATTGTGCCGAAGGGTGAGAACAACGCTGATGCGTGGAAACCGGCGTTCAAATCTCCTTCAGACCGGCGATACTCCGACACTATTGCGTGGATCAAGTCCATGTACCGGCCAAGGCCGGACTATCAGATTGACTACAAGCCCGTGCGGCCGCTGGCTCCGGCGGTGGTCAAGGAGGAGGCGAAGCCAATTCGGTGAGTAAGCTGGGGTGAGGCAGCTTGAATTGATGTGGGTTGGCGAATTGGATCTGAGTCCGTTTAATATCGTTCTTTCCGTGAGGATGCCCATCGTGCCGACCAGACAGACCATCGACCGTGTTATGGCGGACGCCCGTGCAGCCTCGTTTACGAAACGATCGATCAAGGGTGACACCAAGCTGTCTGGCTTGAAGTTGGCAGCCAGTATGGTGGACTTGACCACGCTGGAGGGAAAAGACAGCCCGGAGAAGGTGCGGTCTCTTTGCCGCAAGGCTGTGATGCCGGGTGATGGGCGTCTGGATGTGCCGCATGTAGCTGCGGTGTGTATCTACCCGATGTTGGTGCACGTTGCACGCAAGGAGCTTGACGACGCCACGAGGGAAGGGACGGCACACAATGTGAAGGTGGCGGCTGTGGCGACGGGGTTTCCGTCAGGGCAATACCCGCTGAAGGTGCGGCTGGACGATGTACGAAGGGCGGTTGAGGCCGGGGCGGACGAGATTGATATGGTGATCTCGCGGGGCGCATTTTTGGCCGGGCGTTACAAGCAAGTTGGCGATGAGATCAAAGCCACGGTCGAGGCCTGCGGCGCAGCGCACTTGAAGGTGATTTTAGAGACGGGCGAACTGGAAACATATGACGCTGTGCGTTATGCCTCTGATTTGGCCATTGAAGCCCTGACCGAAGCCGGCGCGGTTGATGCGTTTATTAAAACATCGACCGGGAAGGTGGAGCCGGCAGCGACGATGCCGATCACGCTGATCATGCTGGGGGCGATTCGTGATCATTATCTGGACACGGGCCGGATGATCGGGATGAAACCGGCGGGTGGTATCCGCACGGCGAAGCAGTCTCTGCACTATCTTGTGATGCTTAAAGAGACGTTGGGAACACTGGAGAACGGGGCTTGGATGACACCGAGGTGGTTTCGCTTTGGCGCTTCGGCACTGCTCAATGATTTGCTGCGGCAAATCGCATGGCACACAACGGGCCGGTATGCCGCGCGCTATGACTTCGCCGACGCGTAAGGTCTTGCCCTTGCTGCATTCGGGCAAACTCTGAGCTGCGCGGGTTAGAGTTTCGGTGCGAGCACTGACCGTTGCAAGCTATACAAATCCTGCTGAAAAAGCCTGTTTTTGATTATGTTTGGCAAGGCGGTATTTCCCCACGGGTTTCGTGAGCGAGTGTGATGCCGGGCTCGCAGTAGTGTTGCCGGGTAACAACAGTCATGCATCACGTTGTGTCTATGCGATCCATCTGGCGTGGGTGTTGGGTCCGAATGGTCGCGCAACCGGTACAACGCGCACCACACGCACGTTCGCGCTGGTTTGTTTCCTGCATGTCGCCAAGGTGCACGCTGGCTCCGTCGATAGACCACTTCAGCAACGGAGTGCAACTATGGCAACGTCAGATAAGACGTTTTCTCAAGTCAAAGCGATCCTCGGCAAACTCGACTCGCGTATCGATTCGCTACGCGAGCGACGAACCACCCCGGCATCCCCGCCGGGTTCACCCCCGCCGGCATTGACCAACACGTCAATCGCCAGCCAAACCATCGGTTCCTCGGAAAATTCCATCGGAATTTCCCGAGCGGCGGCGAGTAACTCGCCGCTGAGCCAGACTATCGGCACTGGCAGCAGCAGCGGGATCTCCGCTGGCAGCAAGCCGGCGGCGAATTCGCCGTACGGAAGGGCTTTGCCGCTACGAAATGTCAGCTGATCGTGACTTGACGGTGGTATTGTTGTCTCATGGACAGCGTACCAAAGTCGGCGATCGGCAGTTTTTACCGGCTATTGCAGAACACCACTCGATTCATACCTTGGAGCTCGCTCCGCGGTATCAATCTGGTGGTGTTTTGCGTTTGTGCTGGGGGCATGACTACGGCCGGCTCCCTGGCGGGCTGCGGCGAGCGAACGCCGCCGCCTAATGCGAGGGACGTCCTCAATAAAAACGAACAGTCGATCTCAGAGGCTCTTGATAAGTTTCAGGTTGAGCAGGATGAGCGAGACAAGCCGGCTGGCGCTGGAAACCCTGCTGCCGCCGACAACGCCGCCGCACCGAAACCGCCCCAAAGCACACCGGCGGGAACCGCGCCAGTGGCAGCGCCGGAACCATTACCTGTTCCAGCAGCGGCACCCACTGGGCCAGCAGGCACCCCACCAACAGTTACCCCACCCGCAGGTACCCCACCCGCAGGCACCCCACCGGCAGGGCCAAGAAAATAGACAAAGTTGCCTCGTCATCCAGTCCGGTTGTAGCGGTTCGGCGGATTGCAACTCGATTGCCGTTGGCGGCTTTCGCTGGAATTGCGCTTCGGACGCGTCGATCCACCAGAGACTATGAATATCCGCACACTTTCGAATTGTCTGATAACCGCCGCTGTCGTGTTTGTTTTTGCCGGGACAACTCGGCCTGCGATGGGGAATCCTGAGGATGGCCATGTTGCTGCCGCTAATCCGGAGCCATCGCACGCCCCAGCGCCGGCTGCGAAGCCAGCGGCAGCACCCGCAGCCACCCCAGCGAGCAGCTCAGCAAGCAGCCCGGCAACCACCTCGACGGGCCACGGCCCAGCGCCGGCTGCCACCAAGCCTGCGTCACCCGCGCAGCTGGCAACGGGAAAGTCCTCCGCCACTGCCGCCGGGGCGGCCACGCCAGCGCAAACTAAGTCACAGGTTGAAGCCAAACCTGCGAAAGCCACCGAGGCTGACGAAGGCCCGGTGGACGCTGACAAAGCTCTGGCAATGCTGAAAGACGGCAACGGACGCTGGGCCTCAGGCACGCCGAGCAATCCAAACATCGCAGCGAGCCGCCGCCAGACGCTTGCGGAGAATGGGCAAAAACCGTTTGTCACGGTGCTGACGTGCTCTGACTCGCGGCTGCCGGTTGAGCGTGTCTTTGATCGTGGCGTAGGCGAACTCTTTGTTGTTCGCGTGGCCGGCAACATCGCTGGTGACAGCGAGGCGGGCACGATTGAGTATGGACTTGGGCATTTGAAAACACCGCTGCTGGTGGTGATGGGGCACACCAAGTGCGGCGCGGTGGCTGCGGCGGCGAGTGGGGCTGAACTGCACGGGAAAGTGGCCAAAGTAGTCGCCAGCTGCGCCCCCGCCGTTGAGCGTGCCAAGCGGGCCAATCCGAGCGCTACGGGCAACGACCTGGTCACGCTGGCAGTAAAAGAGAACGTCTGGCAGACCATCTTTGATCTGCTGAAAACTTCTGATGAGATCCGTGAACTTGCCGCGAGCGGCAAGGTGAAGATCATCGGCGCGGTGTGCGACATTACCACCGGCAAGGTCGAGTTCCTCGGCGAGCACCCTTGGCAGTCTGAGTTGCTCTCGGCCCTGGAGCAGGATGGCAAATCTGAGAAATCAGAGAAGTCGGAGAAGACCGAGAGTGCGGCCAAGCCGAACTTGCCTGCTTCCGGCGCATCGGCCACGGCGACCGAAGGCAAGTCCGGACATTGATCATGATCGACTGAGCACTTGCCGTCCGCATTGATCTGGCCTGACATTGGGCAAGTCGTGCGACACAAAGTTTTGACCCGGCCGGGGTGATCGCAACCCCGGCCGGTTGTCTGCGCGGAGTAAACCGGAGAGTGGAGCCAACGCGAGTTCCGACTGGGGTGTAGTTTAAATCTCAACCTTGGATATCAAGGTGAGGCAGGTCGAGCGGTGTTGGACGGAGCGAGCCTGAGTCGGCATGGCCCGGCGGTACCTCGAGATTTGACCGGCCCTGCGATTGGTGGTGCGCGTGGTCGTGGGTCTGCCCTTGGGCATCGGGGTTTGCAGCGCTCATCGCCGCGATCGCCTCCGGTGAAGTGGTCACCTCATCGGACTCTTGCGGTTTTGGCGGCGGTGGTTTTTGCTGCTGTTTTTGCTGTCGATCGCGGTCGGGGCGTGTGGCGTGCGTAGCGGCGGCGGCAACGCCAGCCGAAACGGGCTGGATGCCACTGAAGCCTGCCTGACTGCTAAACGCTGACATGGCTAAGGTATCGGCCGGAGCTTGGGGTAAACTGTGGAGAATTCTTTCTGGGCATGCTGCGGCTGGGCGAGTCGGGCCGAAGGATGCTGTGCAGGACGCTGGTTTGCGCACGCAAGCGGATGGAGTTTTCCAAGGATTTACGGAAAATACAGGTCCGAGAATTCCGGAGAGATCGAACAGAACTGGCCGATTATCGTCTTTGGCATCAGCCACCTCGTGTGAAGCATCGCCTCGAAGCCCCCCCCCGCTTGTTTAACCATGGCAAAATCTCGCTCAAAAATCAAGAAGATCGCCGCTCCAGCGAGCATGCAGCCAGAGCTTGCCGCGAAGAAGGCACCCAAAAAGTCGCCCGCAACCAGCGGCAAGGCTGGGCATGCGTATCCAGCTGCACCGAAGCTGGATTTGTCCAAGTTTCGCCACGCCATTGATGCGATTGACCAGCGATTGATTCGGCTTTTGCATGAGCGGAGCGAGCTTGTGGTGGAGGTGGGCAAGGCCAAGCAGGCACAGAACATACCGATCTATGCCCCCCACCGGGAGGCCGAGGTGCTGGAGCGTGTCTTGCGGCTGAACCAGTCCGCGGGTGGGCTGTTGGCCGAGCGCACCATCGAGGGGATCTGGCGTGAGATCATGTCCGGGTCGATTCAACTTGAGCGACCAGTTCGCATCGGGTATCTCGGCCCGAAGGGCTCATTCTCGCACATGGCGGCTGTGAAGCACTTTGGATCATCGGTGAGCTTTGAGAACCTGCACGAAATTGCGGGTGTGTTTACCGAGGTGCAGCGTGGGCATGTTGATTACGGACTCGTACCGATTGAAAATTCGGCGATTGGCGGAATTGGCGAGACGCTGGACCAACTTGTGCAGCTCTCAGAAACTGCCCGTGGCAAGGGGCAGGCGGCCGACCGGCTTCCGGTCCACATCTGTGCTGAGGTGCAGTTGGCGGTCCACCACACGATGATGGCCAATTGCGAACCGGCCAAGGTCACGCGGATATTCAGCAAGCCGGAAGTGCTGAGCCAGTGCCGCGTGTGGCTGGCCCAGCAGTACCCCAAGGCCGAGCTGATTCCGGCGGCGAGTAGTTCACGGGCGGTACAGATGGTTGGTGAGGAGTCGGAGAAAATGCCACCGGGCACGTGTACATCCGCGGCGATTGGCAGCAAACTGGCTTCGGAGTTGTACGGTGTTTCGGTCCTGTTTGACCGGATCGAAGACAATCCTGGAAACGTGACGCGTTTCTTTGTGATCGGTCGGCACACCGTGCATCCGAGCGGTAAGGATAAGACCACCGTGATGTTCACGACGCTGAACAAACCCGGCGCGCTGGCACGTGTGCTTTCAGACTTTGAGCGGGCAGGGGTGAACCTGACGCACATTGACAAGCGGCCCAGTGGCCGGAAGAACTTCAGCTACACCTTCTTTATAGATGCGGAAGGGCACGCGACGGACAAATCGGTGGCCCACGCGATCGCCAAATCGCAGGAACACTGCAAGGAACTGGTTGTTTTGGGGAGCTTCCCGGCGAGCCAGCGAATTCTGTAAACTGCGGGCCTGATCTCGGTGATTTTTTGGCTGCTGGATGGTTGCCGGATACCCTCAAGTTCATGTCCAACACCGGTCAAGCCGCTGTGCAGTCTGTTGATGCGATCGCGACGTTCCGCGTCGCCACGCTGACGTTTGCTGGCGAGATCCAGGCGGCGCTCTCCGAGGCGGAAGCTGACATTACCCGATTGCCGCAGTGGCTGAAGCTTGACCGGGTGCCGCACTGGACCAACCAGATCAAGCACCGCGAGCGCCAGGTGCAGGCCGCCAAGCGGGACCTGGCCCGCAAGCAGATGATGACCAGCCCGGAGCCGCACTCATGCATTGATGAAAAGAAAGCGCTGCAGCGGGCGATTGCATCATTGGAAGAGGCGATGGGCAAACTGGCCGCCACACGCCGGTGGATCCTGCTTTGGGATGAGCAGTCCAGCCAGCTCCGCGCAGCACTGTCTCAATTGCGTGAGCTGAGCGAGCGAGATTTGCTGGTACTTGCCGCCAAGCTGGCCAAACAGGTGCAACTGCTTGAGTCGTACCTTGCGGCATCGACCGGCTCGGGCGAGGGACCGGGGCGGTCCGGCCAATCTACCGGAAGACTCCGCGAGTTTGGATCCGCCGAGCGGCTGTCGGCGTACGGCCACCTCAGAAAGCTGGCCCCATCCCCATCGGTGCGGGCCGCGTGTGAGTTGTCCGATGAAACCAGCCTCTCCAAAGAGCAGGGGCCACCGATCCGGATTGATGACCTGGAACAACTTGAGCGCTTGGCACTCCAGGGTCTCGCACCAAAATCTGCCGAGAGGGTGCTGCTGGAACCCGGTGCGCTGGCGTCCCCGGTGCTTTGCATGATTCGCGGCGAGCCGACGATGGGCGATAGCGGCTGGTATCTTGCCGGACCCGGGGCTGCGGGAATGCAGCCGCAAGCTGCGGTTGCGGTATCGGTTATGACCATTCTTGAGCGGCGGCCGGATCTGACGGTGCCACTGCTGATGCCCGCGGGGGTGATGCTTGTTGCATCCGGGGGGCACGTTGTTTCGGTGGCGGAAGAACAGAATCAGGAGTTGTGGTCATGAGCGCCTCTGTTGCCCAGGCAAAGCTGCTTGATTCATCGCGAAAGTTCACCACGCAGTGGGGCGCAGCGCGTGATCGCTGGCGTGATATTGCTTCGGCGCGAATTCAGCTTGAGGTGATGGACCCGATGCCGAGCAAACTACAGTCGGCCATGAATGCGATGGCCAAAATCAACGAGATTGTGCAAATGGCCCAGCGGGAGTGTTCATGAGTTTAAATCCTGTGCCAAATACAGTGCCGCACGCTGGCTCGGTCGCTGCGGCCCAATCGGAAGTAGCGAAGGGCGGCCTGGGCGAGGCCGCAAACGGTTCATCACCGGCGGGCTCAGCAAACTTGGCATCGCCCGTTAGCGACCAGCTTGCTGTGGCTCGTTCGCTGCTGACTCGGTCTCAAGCCTCGCTGACGGCGCTGGCCCAGGCTTGTGAGGTGCTTGGCACTGACACCGCCCAGAGGACCGCCGAGGCAGCCGCCACGGAGGCCAAGGCCCAGGCCGATCTGAAGCGTGAGATCGAAGCGAAGCAGCGCACGATTGCGGAGCTTGAATCAGCTGAGACCGCGAGAATTGAAGCGGAATTTTCTGCCGCCACAACCGCGGCAAACAAGCGGCTGACGATGCAGCGTGGCATGACCGATGAAGAGGCCGGGGGCATCATCGGCAAGGCTCGCAACGAGCAAAAGGAACGCACGTGGGTTGCCGAGACGATGTTTGACTCGGCAAAGGACCGACCACGGTTTGATTTTGACTTGGTGCGCCGTGAGCTTGAGCCGCGGCTGCCGCAGTTGGCACAGCTTCGTACCCTTGCACTGCAAAGCGTGCGATTTGTTGGGCTGACGCAGCTGCCCGAACCAAAGCCCGCACCGGCGGCCATGCCGCTGACTGAGAGCACGGAGGATGAATCGCTGCCCAAGGGCACGCCCGATCGCGGGAAGCCGCAGCCGGTGATTCCGCTGCCGCCGGCAGCGCTGCTGGCTGTGGACCGCTTCGGTACGGCCAATGAAGTAGTGCAGCGGCTGATCAACTTGAAGCTACCCCGGCTGTACGCGATGCCGTGGCCGATTGTTGTTGCCGGGGCCGGGTTCGCTCTGGGCGCAGCGGGCGCACTTTGGATGGATGCCTGGCAACCGCATGTCAAGACTCCGGTCTTTGGTGTGGTTGGCGCTTTACTTGCAGCGGCGGTGTTGTTTGCCAGCAAGGGCATCGCCCGCAAGCGAGTACACACCTTTGCGCAGCTGGCTTCTGACCAGCTGCACGCCGCCGAGCAGGCGATTGATCAGGCGGTCAGCCAAGCATCAGACCGGCGGCTGCGAAGAGAAAAAGCGATCGCACACCGGCGTGATCGGGAGATAAAGCAGGCCGATCAGCTCTCACAGCAGACTGAGCAGGCGGCCACGGCTCGCCGCCAGACAGCATTGCAGCAACTGACAGTTGAGCACAAAGCCGCTCTGGCGACTTCAACGGCAAAGCACGCCGCGGAGCGTGCTAACTTAGCTGCATCGCTAGCGGCGCAGAGAGCTGAACTAAAGAGCTTTACCGAGTCACGCACCACTGCCATGGACACGGCAGTCCGGACCGCACGTACCGGCTTGGCAGCGCACGTGCAGGAGGCTTCCGCATCGCTCTTGCAGGAGTGGACCGCGTGGGGTAACTCCCTGCACGCCGAGCGGGAAGAGATAACCGCCGCGGCGATGGCGGCCAGCCCACCGTGGAGTAACGGGCCAGTGGGCGCACCAAAGCCGCGACCTGCACTGGTGATTGGGCACGTGCGCCAACGTCTGGATCCGGCAGCAGCCGATCGAGTTTTCAGCACGCTCAGCGCCGCGAATCCGGACAGTACAACTTGGACCACCGGGTCACCGGCGCTTGAGTACGACCTGCCGGTCGGGCTGCAAACGCCGCTCCGCGGCTCACTGCTGATTCAGGCACCGGCTGACAAGCGTGCAGAAGCAATCTCGCTGCTTCAGGTTGCGACGTTGCGAGCCCTCTTGAGCTTGCCCGCGGGCAAGACTCGCTTTGTGCTGATTGACCCGGTGGGACTCGGTCAGTCCTTTGCTGCGATGATGCATCTTGCCGACAGCAATCCGCAGTTTGTGACCGACCGTATCTGGACGGACACCAGACACATTGAAGCGCGACTGACCGACCTGACCGAGCATATGGAAACGGTCATTCAGAAGTATCTCAGAAATGACTTTGCGACCATTGATGATTACAACATTTTCGCGGGTGAAGTTGCCGAGCCGTACCGCTTTCTGGTGATCGCGGATTTGCCCGCATCGTTTTCAGAATCAGCGTGCGCAAAGCTGGCGAGCATTATCGCATCAGGCCCTCGCTGCGGCGTGTACACGCTGATCGCGACCGATCCGCGGGCCAAGCTGCCGGGGAGTCAGGGCTCCGCAGGCCAGCCGCCGCTGAGCATGGCGGATCTGGAGCGGGCATCACTGACGCTGCAGCACAAGTCTGGGCGGTTTGTAATCAAAGATGAGGTGCTCAGCAAGTTTGAATTCACGCCGCTTTTACCACCTCCAGATGACCAGTTCAAGGCGCTTGTGCAGCAGGCCGGAGAAGCGGCCAAACAAGCGGCAAAGGTGCGTGTGGGCTTTCACATGCTCCTGCCTGCGCCCGGGCTGGAGTGGACCGGCGACACGACGCACGACCTTCGCATCCCACTGGGGCGGCTGGGTGCAAGTAAGCTGCAGTACCTGACACTGGGAAAGGGCACCGCGCAGCACGTGCTCACGGCCGGGCGCACTGGCTCGGGTAAATCCACGCTGCTCAACGTCATCATCACGGCATCGGCCACGTGGTTTAGCCCCGACGAACTTGAGCTGTATCTGATTGACTTTAAAAAGGGCGTTGAATTCCGGGCCTACGCCGCGGCGAAGCTGCCGCACGCCCGGGTAATCGCCATCGAATCTGAACGTGAGTTTGGGCTTTCGGTGCTGCGAAAGCTTGATGAGGAGCTCCAGCGTCGTGGGCAATTGTTCCGAGACTGCGGCGCGCAGGATCTTGCGGCATTTCGTGGTGCCTCGCCGCAAACGGTCATGCCCCGCTGCCTGCTAATGATCGACGAGTTCCAGGAGTTCTTCAGTGAGGATGATCGCCTCGCAAGTGAAGCTGGGTTGCTGCTGGACCGGCTGGTCCGTCAGGGCCGCGCCTTTGGGATGCACGTGATCTTGGGAAGCCAAACGCTGGCAGGTGCGTATTCGCTGGCCCGGGCAACCATCGGCCAGATGGCCGTTCGCATTGCACTGCAGTGCAGCGAGGCCGACAGTTACCTGATTCTGAGCGAGGACAACGCCGCGGCACGCTTGCTGAGCCGACCGGGTGAGGCGATTTACAACGATGCCTCCGGCATGCTGGAGGGCAACAGCCCGTTCCAAGTGGCGTGGTTACCAGACGAGGAACGGTCGGCCAAGCTTGCTCTTTCACGAACGTTGCTTGGAACCAAGCCACCCCGCAGGCGGCCCGAGCCAGCGGTAGTGTTTGAAGGCGCCCGCCCCGGGAAGCTTGAGGACAATGAACTGCTCAGCGACTTGCACGCCGGCTTTGCAGCGGGCAAGGTTGCCTCGGGGCCGCTGCGCTTGTGGCTGGGTGATCCGCTCTCGATCAAGGAGCCGACGGGCATCACTTTCCAGCGTCAATCCGGCAGTAACTTGCTGCTGGTGAGCCAGCGTGATGACATGGCCACCGGCATGCTGGCCGCCAGCGTGAGGGCGCTGCTGCTGCAGTTGCAGGCCGCCGCACCGACGGATGCAGGCGGATGCAAACCCTTGACCATTATCGATGGCACGCCAGCGGACTCTGGCCTTGCATCAGCCCTTCAAACCGCGGCCTTGGCCGCGGGGGCAGCTGCCGCAAATGCTGATTTTGTTCCGTACCGCGACATTCTGCCGTCGATCGATAAGCTGGAGGCTGAACTCGCCCGCCGCCGCGAGCAGGATGCGACCGATGCCCCCCCACTGGTGCTGCTGATCAGCCAACTCCAGCGCTTTCGCACGCTGCGAAAGGGTGAGGAAGACTTTGGCATGTCCTTTGGCGATGCGGCGGCTGCACAAACCCCGGATAAAAAACTGGTGTCGATCATCCGTGACGGCCCGAACTACAACATCCACACCATCGTGTGGTGCGACACCGCCGGAAACGTGGAACGAACGCTGCCCCGCGGAATTTTGAAAGACTTTGACCTTCGCGTGCTGACGCAAATGTCAAGCAACGATTCCGGAACGCTAATTGACACCCCGGCGGCTTCAACGCTTGGCCAATCGCGAGCGGTTTTGTTCTGTGAATCGCGTGGCACGGCAGAGCGATTTAGACCGTACATGCTGTAAGGGGGAACCGGTGGATTGTTACAAAGAGATATTGGCCCGGTAAACGAACACGCCCCTTTTCAGGGGCGTGCGTTTGCAAGCAGTGGGCGAGGAGGGATTCGAACCCCCGAAGACGTAAGTCAGCAGATTTACAGTCTGCC
>JBBRKQ010000032.1:0-40075 GCA_038231815.1 Phycisphaerales bacterium | reverse complement strand
GAGCGTCAGCCGCAGTGATACCGCCGTGATGGTTGAGCCCGCCGGGATGGTGCTTAGGTCAAACTTCAGCAAGCTGCGCCGGGGGTAGAAGTTTGAGGTGGTACCCAGGAACACATGCTCGCCACTGCCGTTGGCAAAGGTGCCGTCCTCGAAGAAGATGCTGGCATCGCTGGCGGGCGCGAGAGTCACAACATCCGCCGCGGCGGAGCGGGAAAACCCGGACTCACAAAAAACCGGCAAAACAAAAAGAAAGCTTGTTGCAACGAACAGTTTGGCGGAGCGGTACATAGATTGATTCATGGGTCTGTCCTCAAAAGGCCTGAATATGCCTTGGTTATGAATACGCTATCAGAACTTGAACTTCCGGCCAGAACAACTCCCCCTATTACGCTGGCTCCAAGCTCACAGTTTCATTCTACATGATGCTTACCGATTCGCTACCAAAAGCTGACTCGAAAAGTTGAGATTCCTGAGTTGCCCGACATTCGGTAAGCTGGGCAAACCTTAGAAGCCGATGACCGGAACGGGGATGGATACTGTCGGGCTTTGGGAAAGGAGCTGGATTGGACGGGCTGGGATCGGATTGGGTGGGATTGGGTTTGGATTCGGACTGTCGCGGCGGGCAGCGTGTTGCCTTCGCCGCTTTATTGTTGTTGCATACTTTCTTGGAGTGTATGAATATGAAGATGTGCCCTTTGTGCGTTGTTTCGGTTGCCGGTCTGTCCATCGCTGGCGTGGCGTTTGTCGCTGGCCACCTCACTGCTGGGGCCAGCCCTGCGCCGCTGGCCGCAGTGACAGTGGTTGCTTCGGAAGCAGCGGCCTCGGCGGATGAAGGATTCAAGGTTGATGCCGTCCACTCAACGGCCATCTTCGGCATCAAACACATGGGCGTGGCGTACAACTACGGCCGCTTTGACAAGCTGGAAGGCACCTTTAACATTGATGCGGCCAAGCCCGAGGCATCCAGCCTTGATGTCACGATTGACACGGACTCCATCAGCACCGCCAACGGCAAGCGTGATGGGCACCTTAAATCGGGTGATTTCTTCTCCGTCAAAGAGTTCCCCAAGGCCACGTTTAAGAGCAAGAGCTTTAAGAAAGCCGGCGAGGGCAAGTACGAGGTTGCCGGAGACCTGACCATTCGTGGGCAGACCAAACCGATGACAGTGACGGTTGAGGACACCGGTCGCGGCCAGGGCCAGAAGGGTGAGGTTGCGGGCGTTCGTTCCATCTTTACGTTCAAGCGGTCCGACTTTGGCATCAACTACATGGTGGGCAAGGGCCTTGCTGATGAGGTTGAAATGATCATCTCACTGGAAGGCGGCAAGTAAGCCGGGTTTGCCGGAGGGGTGTATGGGCGGGTGGGTGGGTGTTTGTGACTGTGTTTTCATCTGTGTCTTTTCAAAGCCCGCCTCCTTGGCGGGCTTTTTTGTGGCCGTAGCGGCCGAACCTGCTGACAAATTGGGTGGTTTACAGCGTGGCAACGCCCCGGCGATTGGCCATTTGTGGCTGTTTGGCTGCTATCTTCCCTTCCCATGGCCATTTTCAATTCCATCCTTGATGCGGTCGGCAACACTCCGTTGGTCAAACTCCAGAAAGTTGTGCCGCCGAATTCGGCCACGGTGCTGGTCAAGTGCGAGTACATGAACCCGACGGGCTCGATCAAGGACCGGATGGCGGTGCACATTTTAAATGAGAGCGAGAAGGCGGGCCTGCTGCACCCGGGTGCGACGATTGTTGAGAACACCAGCGGCAACACCGGCCAAGGCGTGGCGATGTGGGCCGCGGTTCGCGGGTACCGGTGTGTGTTTACGATGCCCGACAAAATGAGCCTTGAGAAGGTGAACATGCTCAAGGCGTTTGGCGCTGAGGTTGTAATCACCCCGACGGATGTTCCGGGCGACTCGCCCCAGCACTATGTGGAGACTGCCAAGCGCATCGCGCGAGAGACTCCGGGCGCTTTTTACGTGAACCAGTACCACAACCCGCTGAACATTGATGCGCACGAACTCTCAACCGGGCCGGAAGTGTGGCGGCAGACCGAGGGCAAGATGGACATGTTCGTTGCAGGCTCGGGCACGGGCGGCACGATCAGCGGGAGCGGGCGATACTTTAAGAAGCATCACCCGCACGTCAAAGTTGTTGGTGTTGACCCGATTGGCAGTGTTCACTACCACTACTTCTATACCAAGACCATGCCCACGCCCCATGTGTACAAGGTTGAGGGCATTGGTGAAGACATCCTGTGCGACGCGATGGACTATTCGGTAGTTGATGAGTTTTATCAGGTCAATGACAAAGAGTCCTTTAACATGGCCCGGCGGCTGGTGCGTGAAGAGGGCTTGTTCTGCGGCGGATCATCGGGCAGCAACGTGCACATTGCGGTGGAGCTGGCCAAGAAGCTGGGGCCGGGCAAAACGATTGTGACGATTCTGTGCGACTCGGCCACGCGGTACACGACTAAGTTCTTAAATGATCAGTGGATGAAGGACTACGGGTTCCTGGGCTCTGACCGTGACCTGGGCAATGTTGAAGAAGTACTTGCGTTTCGTGGCAGCCGCCCGGCGATTACGATCAAAGAATCGGACACGCTTGGCGATGTGATTGACTCCATGAAGAAGCACGGCGTGAGCCAGGTGCCGGTGGTTGATGCCTCGGGCCGGGCCCGCTCGCTGGTGCACGAGGTTGACATTTTGCGGTCACTGCAAAGCGGTGTGGCGACGATTGCATCACCTGTCAAGGCGGTTGCGCAGCCGATTGGCGGACTGATTTATCCGAAGGCCAGAATCGAAGAGTTGTACCGAATCTTTGAGACCAACCAGGTTGCCATCGTGGTTGACAACGACAAGATTGTCGGTGTCATCAGCCAGATTGATGTAATTGAGTTCATGAGCCGCCGCGGGAAATGATGCGGGGAAAGGCGGAGAGATGAACGCAGAGGGCGCGGAGGGAAGGCGGGAAAGGGACGCAGAGGGAAAAAAAGGGGGAGGGTTGGCTTGGGGTGCAGGCTTGACGGGTTTTTTTATTCCGGGCGTGTGGCGGCTTTTTGATTGAGGTGGTGAAATAAAGTGGTTGCGGTATTGGTGAAGGGACGCTGACACATCGTTCTGGTGGAGAGTTGTTTCAATAAGTTCGTTGTAGCTTTGATGCTCGGCCGCGCATCAACTGCACCTGCGGCTCATCCCATCACCACCCCCATCTGCCTTCACCCCCTTTCCCAGTATTTCTCTGCGTTCCTTTCTCTCATCTTTTCTCTGCGCTCTCTGCGTTCATCTCTACGTATTGCTTCAAAGGAGTAGCTGCGAAGATGGGAAGCAAATCGTTTACTTTGCGGCCCGCTGCTCAAGGCGGGCCATAACTTCGCGGGCCATCATCTCGGCAGTGGCTACTTCTTCGACGACGACGTGATCAGCACCGAGTTGCTGGGCCACGAAGGCCTTTGACAGGAAGCCGGTGCGTGCGGAGATGAAAATATCTGGCCGGGCGTTGCGGATGACCGTGCACGCTCGCAGCGTGGCATCATCATCGGGAATGGTCAGCAGGATTGCATCGGCGTGTTCGACTCCAGCAGATTCCAGCACCTCTGGATTTGAAATGTCACCATACACGGCCCGCCGGTGCAGCTTGCGTTGTGTCTCGATGGTTTGGCGGTTCATATCAACAATGCAGAACGGGATTTTGCGCACATCGAGTCGATCTGCCAATGAGCGGCCGACCACACCGTAGCCGGCGATGATGATGTAGCGGGCGAGCTTTTTGGGTGCTGGAATTGGCAGGCCATCGGGGCCAATGTGCTCACCGGTGGCGGAGGCAAGAGCATCAGGGTCGTGCTCGGCCGCGGCAATGACTGGCTCACTCAAGGGACCGGGCGCAAGCACGTGGCAAGCTCGCACGCGAGCGACTTTGGGGCCCAGCGATTTGCCAAGCAGGTACATGCTTGGCGTGAGCATGAGTGAGAGCACCACAATGGCGATGGTGACGCTGCCGGCCTGGTCCGACACGAGCCCGGCACCGGTGGCTGCGGTCATAACGACGATGGTGAACTCACCAGCCTGCGCCAGCGTGAGGCCCACGAGGAGCGAAACGGGTGTGCTGGCACCAGCAAACCACGCTGCCCCGCCGATTGCAATTGATTTGGCCGTGAGCACAACAACAAGGCCAATGAGGACCAAGTGGATTTGCCCGGGCAGCACTGCAAGTTGCAGCTTGAGGCCCACAGCCGTAAAAAACACGGCCATGAATAAGTCACGCATGGGCGAGAGCTGGCCGGCCAACTGGTGGCGAAATGGGGTGTTGGCAAGCAGGAAACCGGCAAGGAACGCGCCCAGTTCCGGCGAAAAACCAAGCCCGGCAGCGACCGAGGCCGCCGTCAGTGCCGCGGCAGCGGAGAGCACCAGCGGCAACTCCGAGACGCCACCTTGGCTTGCTTCTTTGAGAATCCAGGGCAGCACGTTGCGACCAAGTACGATGAGACCAGCAATGCCGACGATGCCGGCGAGGGCTTGGACGGATGCAGGCCACTCGGCAGGCAGCAGGCGGACACCGTGGGACATCATCACCTGCGTTCCATCAGCCGCAACGGCGCCGGGTAGGACGCCGCCCCATTTCACCAGCACGGGCAGGGAAGCGATGAACACAAGTGAAAGCAAATCTTGCGTGATGGAAATGGCGACGCAGACGCGGCCGTTGATTTTCTGCATTTCTCGATTGGTTTGCAGCAGTTGCAGCACCACAGCGGTGCTGGACATGCTCACGGCCATGGCCAATGCCAGCCCGCTGGCCCACGAGCCGCCCAGCAGTGCGCCCGGCCACCACACCAGAAGCACGGTAACCAGGGTTGAGACCAGGCCGACAACCAGCGAACGGAGCGCCCCCGTACCGATGGAGGATGGATCAAGGTGCAGGCCAATGGTGAACATGAGCATGACCATCGCCAGACCGGTGATGGAGGAGATGCTGTCATCCGAACCGATGAGGCCCAGCGCGCCGGGACCGATGATCGCTCCGGTAATGAGATAACACGGAATGAGCGGGAGTTTGAGCCGGCGCAAGCCAACGGCAACAAGGCCCGCGGCGGCGAGGATTTTCAGCAAATCCAGCGCGATGTTGCTAGAGGCTGGGGCTTGGGCGGCGGCGTGTTGTGCCAGCGAGAGGAACATGTGCAGCGAATATACGAGGGTTCGCGAAGGAAGGCTTGAGAATGGTTTACTGGCAGCACAAACACCCCGGGGCGGGTCGTCGTCGAACACGAGAGCACGGAGAGATGCTGCTCAAAGCCATGATGCGCGGCGTTCGGACCGGTTATTTATACCTGC
The DNA here is from genome assembly GCA_038231815.1 of Phycisphaerales bacterium. Taxonomy (GTDB): domain Bacteria; phylum Planctomycetota; class Phycisphaerae; order Phycisphaerales; family UBA1924; genus CAILKP01. The sequence goes on along the minus strand of JBBRKQ010000032.1, from coordinate 34,760 downwards.
TATAGTTCCGCTGATGCTTCCCATTGCCTGACGGCCCAACTTGATCCTCGCAAGCTCTTTGGTGAGCTTTTGCGCGATGCCTGCGCGTGGTGCGAGGGTTGCCGTCGGGCGACCTTTCTTTCATACTTTGCAATCTCATCGCTTCCGGAGTGTCGGGTAGCGATCGGTCACTACACAATGTCACAAAATCAACGGCCTCGCCCGCATGAAGCGGGGGGCTTTACCTGCATCAACTGCAAGCTCTCGGTTCCCGGTGAGGCATGGGGAACCAAACACAGAAATCACTGCCCCGCGTGCCTGTACAGTCGGCACTTAGATGATTGTCCTGGGGACCGCGCCAGTCCCTGTCGCGGTGCCATGCTGCCAATCGGTATCGAGGTTCGCGATGGTGATAAGAGCGGGGAGTGGGCGGTTATCCATCGGTGTACACAGTGTGGTGTGCTCAAGACCAACCGCATCGCCGGTGATGACTCGGAGCGAGCGCTGCTGGCACTTGTCCTCCGGCCCCTGGCGCGGCCGGCGTTTCCGCTGGATGATCTGCGGTGAAGGGGGAGGGGAGGGGCGAGGAAAGGGGCGAGGGTGGCCAAAAAACCAGATGAAGGCAGCGGACCCCTTGTACGCGGGTGTGAAGATATTTAGGGTTCGGGTGCGACCCGGACGACGGCGATCAGCACGTCGTCTTCGGATGCGCCGTGTCGGTAGGCGGCGACTTCGCGCATCACGGTTTGTGGCAGTTGCTCATCATCACATGCGGCGGCGGTAAAGCGCTCAAGGCCCTCTTGACCCAGGTCTTGCCCTTTGGCATTGCGGCATTCCACTGCACCGTCGGTGTACAGCACGAGTGCAACGTTAGCGGTCAGGCGGATCTCTGCCTCATCGGCCTCGAAGTCCTCTGATGAAAACGGGCCAAGAATTGCAGCCGTTGGTCCGATTGCGGTGACAGTGCCGTCCGAGGTGCGAAGTAGCGGTGGCGGGTGCCCGGCGATGCAAAGTCGCGCACGCCCATCGGGCCAGACTCGGGCCGCCAAGGCAGTGGCGAACACCGATTCATCGGCAAGGGTCAGGTGTATGTAACGATTCAGGGCCGTCATGATCGCGCCGGGCGTGGTGTCGCGTGATTCGGCGAGCGTTCGTTTCAGTTCGCCGTGTAGACGATTGACGGCGAGCGCCGCGGCGACGCCGTGACCGGTGACGTCGATGACTACGACCAGCAACGAGCCATCTGTGCCGTGAGAAACATCAAGAAAATCGCCGCCGAGCTCGCGCATTGGCTCATAGGCGTAGTCGAGGCGGATTGGACCTTGGCGGATCGGCTTTGGGAAGAGGCGTTCATGCAGGCGGCGTGCGAAAACGAGCTCGCGCTCAACTTCTGCGTAACGGGCGCCGATGAGTCGGAGCCCCAGTGTTTCGCGGAGGCTGCCTGCTCGAAAAAATGTGATCGCCAAGCCTGGCAGGCCAGCGGCCAACGGAATGGCAATGCCCAAAGCGATGAACTTTGGAGAGTCATTTCCGCTGAACGATGCCACAAGTGCGAGCCCTGCCCACGCTGCCGGGGGCACGCACGCTTCCAGCAGCGTCCACGGTACGATAATTGCGCCAGCGGTGTGGAGCACGACCATAAAGATCGGCAACACAAAGATGGGCCCGAGGTTTCCGGTGAAGCCTAGAGGTCGGAGCGCCTCGCTGATACCCGCAGCCAGAATTGCGGCGCTGACTGTCTGGCTGACGGCGGACGCAATGACGATGAGGGTGGTCCGCCAGATCAGCGATCTGAGTGTGGTTTGTGCGAATCTTTGGCGGCGAACTCTCGGGAACGCGATGAGTGCCAAACCCACGAACAACCCCGCCGCCATGCCGATGGTGCCGGGGCGAGTTGACTGCTGGGCGAGAACAACGGCGCTCAGCCACCACTGCAGACCGGAGAGCAAAATGAGAAGAAGCCCGACAACGGTTGCGAAGATGATGACGCGCCGGCGTAAAAGTTCCAGCCGCGCCTGATCGAACTCTCCCTTTGAGATGTGGGCCGCGGCAGGTTTTGGATTTGAAGCAGCCACCGGCAGAGGGTAGCGGAGTTTGGAAGCGGCGGGAGGCTGATGTGATGGGCAGTCGGTGGTTCGATGCCCGTTTCGTGATGTATCGGTCGCCCATTGTCGCGGCCGCGGCACGGAGGGTTGGTGTAACTTACCGGTACGATGGCAAAATGACGAGCAATTTCAGATCGCAGCGCGGAGTTGATCGACCCTGCTCAAGTACCGTCGAAGCCCATTCGATAGCCTGTAGCTCAGGATCGTTCCGGTTGGGAAGCCCAAAAGGTATGGAGCGGCCGTAACGTAAATTACTGGCGGATATTTGCGTGTACCCTTCAGCGTACGAACACCGAAGACGGCTCCGCAGATGCCGATGACCGCCATGACGACACATACCGCGGTTGGTATGCATCAACGCGCACCTGCTGTCGAAGAAGCACAGCTTTATGACCGGCGACTGTCGTTGGCTGTAGAGCAACGACTTTGTCGTTGACGATGCGGCCGTGCTCCGTTATAGCTTTGCAGCGCGGGCTACGAACGCAGTGTGCCAGCCAGCTGGCCAAGCGAGCATGAGACGAATCCCGCCGGTTCGGGGTGCGGCGATCTGAAGCCAAATCGGAGGAGTGGGGAGGACTCGAGGCGAGTGCTGCTTGCGTTGGATGACTCGCGGTGACGGGGGAAAAGAGCTTGCTTGGCGTGCCATGTTTTTCTAGCGGCCGAATGACACGCCCGCAGTAACCGGTTGAGTCGGGGCAAGGGGGAGCGCTGGCGCAATTGGGCATATGGAGGCACCGGTATTGCTAGCGACGCTGGTTCGCGATGATGAATGCTGGGCGTCCCTTAACGCTGGACGACCATACTTGGCGGATCAGGCCTTGTCGCTCTTGGCGATTTGCCACTCTTCCAGCTCCACCGGGGCTTGGCGGCCGAAGATGGTGACCAAGACGCGGACGAGGCCCTTTTCGGGGTTGAGTTCGTCGACGGTGCCTTCGTAGCCTTGGAAGGGGCCTTCCTTGATCTGGACGTGCTCGCCTTTTTCGAAGACAAGTTTGACCATGGGCTGGTCCTCAACCTTGTAGCTGGCGGCCTGCATCTTCTCGATCTCGTAATCCTTCATGGGCGTGGGGCGGCCCTTGGTGCCTACGAAGTCTCCCACGCCAGAGGTTTCTTTGATGAGGAAGAACACGTCCTGCGGGATGCGGCCATCTTCTTCGAGTTTCATTTCAACGAAGACGTAGCCGGGATAGAGCTTGTTCTCGGTGACCTTTTGCTTGCCGTTCTTGATGGTCTTGGTTTTCTCAGTCGGCACCAGGATGCGGCCGACTAGGTGTTCCATATGCTCAATCTGCACTTTACGGAGCAGGGTGTCGCGGACCTGAGACTCTTTGTTGCTGGCGACGCGGAGCACGAACCAGTTCATGCCCTCGCGAACAACCAAATCGCCCGGGGCGATGTGGGAGTTTTTCTCTGCCGCGGCCTTGACCGAGGGTGACATCTCCAGCGGCGCTGCGGAGATGCTTGAGGCGGACATCATTTTTTCGTTCGGGTCAATGGTCATTGCTTCGGCCTCTGTGCGGTCGTGGGGATGTGGGTGCTGCCCGTGGTCCGGAGTGCTTTAGAACTCGCTGGGCGGGGCAGGACTGCGTGCAAAACGGGGCGGTTGACGGACCAGTTTAGCGGGCGGTTCTCAGCGGGGCAGGACACCGATGAGCTTGAAGATGTTCTCGTACATGCGGTCAAACAGGAACAGCGAGAGGGTGACAAACACGCAAGCGAAAATGACGACGTAGGTGCTGCCCATGATCTCACGCGGGGTGGACCAGTTGACACGCTTCATTTCAAAGTCGGTGGCGATCAGGAACTCAACAGTGGCGGCTCGGACACCGACTAAGTAGTACCCGATCATGGCGCCGATGATAATGACCACGGCAGCCACGAGACCGGAGAACAGCGTGGGCTCGATCAGCGGCACAGCGGCGCGGCGGGAAACGGCCGTGCGAACGGCCTCGGCGGCGGGGCTTTCACCGGCCGTGAGTGACTGAATGCCGGTTGGGTCGGCCTTTGCGACGAGGTTTAGGTCTTTAACCAGCACGGTCTGGCCAGTGAGTTCAGACACGGTGGCAGTGCCGAGCTTGGGCGGGGTGACGCCATCGGCAGCGGCGCCGAAGAGGGTGACGGCTGTGCCGGGCTTGACATCAACGGGGACGGACTTTAAATCGAGGCTCCAGCCGGCCTTGGGGAGCTTTTCAGCGACCAGGGAGGCTTGGTTCCAGAGCCACGCTGCGGCGGCGATGGTGATGATCGCGATCAGACCGGCGGTCATGACGCGGACCCAGTAACCTTGGCCGGGCTTGTAGATGCCGAGAGACATAGAAGGCCTTGGAGAAAAGATGAAAGAGAGAAGAGAAAAGGAAAGGCAGGGGACGCCGCGGGTGGCGACGGACGACAGACGATGGAAGACTGGCGACTGGCGACTGGCGATGGACGACTCTAAACAAAAGGCCTGCCAAGCTTTCGCCTGATCAGGCCCATGCACGGCGGGAGGGAATTGAACCCGCAACCTGCGGATTTGGAATCCGCTGCTCTGCCAATTGAGCTACCGCCGTAAAAGAGGCATGGGGAGGGGCCAATCCGGCATGGCACCGGATGGCCAGAAAACGAAAACTGGGGACGCAGACTGGAGACACAAATTAGAGACAAGAACCAGAAAAAGCCGTGAGCGCTCGGAATCCGGACTGTCACGTCCGGAGGCGACTTGCAATCACGGCAACAGCCGGACCGAGCCCGAAAGACGGGCGACCCGGCGGCCGATTACTTGCGCTTGATCTTATGGAGCGTGTGCTTGCGGAGGCGCGGGCAGTACTTCTTAAAGCCAGCCTTGACCTTATCGGGGATACCGCCCTTGACGGGGATTTCGGTGCGGTAGTTAAGGTCACCGGTCTCGGTGCACTGGAGCCACACGTATTCGCGGGCGGTGGATTTGGTTTTAGCCATGGGTCAGACTCCGGACGAAAAAGTAGACGAAAACTTGCGCGAGGGAAACTCAGAAAACGGCCAGCGGAGGCTCGCACGGGAATGCGAATCGCGTTGGCTAAAACGGCCCGTCGGGTGTTTCCCGACGGGCCGCATATTGGTAAATCCTAGGCCGGTGCCGATTGTTCAATCGGCGGGTCGTCCTGTGCCGGATTGGCGGCCCGCGTCAGGAGTGCGGACCGATTTATCCGGACGTGAACTGCCTGGACGTTGACCAACCTCTATTAGAGGATGATCTCGGTCACGACGCCGGAGCCCACGGTGCGGCCACCTTCGCGGATGGCGAAGCGGAGGCCCTTCTCCATAGCGACGGGGCCGATCAGGTCGACTTCGAGCTTGACGTTGTCGCCGGGCATACACATGTCAGCATCCTTACCGTCGGCGGCAACGAGGCGGAGCACGGAGCCGGTGACGTCGGTGGTGCGGAAGTAGAACTGAGGCTTGTAACCCTTGACGAACGGGGTGTGGCGACCGCCCTCTTCCTTGGACAGAACGTACACCTCGGCCAAGAACTTGGTGTGCGGCTTAATGGAACCGGGCTTGCAGATAACCTGGCCACGCTCGATGTCATCCTTCTCAACGCCACGGAGCAGGACACCGACGTTGTCGCCGGCGCGGCCGCTGTCGAGGGTCTTCTGGAACATTTCAACACCGGTGACGGTGGTGAGCTTGTTTTCCTTGCGGAGACCGACGATCTCAGCCGGGTCACCGACCTTCATCATGCCGCGGTCGATACGACCGGTGGCGACGGTACCGCGGCCCTTGATCGAGAAGACGTCTTCCACGGACATGAGGAAGGGCTTGTCGATCTCGCGGACGGGCTCGGGAATGAACGTGTCGATGGCATCGAAGAGATCATCGATGGGCTTGCAAGCCTTGTCGTCACGGGGGTTCTCAAGGGCGAGCTTGGACTGACCACGGATGATCGGGGTCGTATCACCGGGGAACTGGTACTTGTTCAGCAGGTCGCGGATTTCCGACTCGACCAGCTCAAGGAGGTCAGGATCGTCAACTAGGTCAACCTTGTTCAGGAAGACGACGATGTGGGGCACGCCGACCTGACGGGCAAGCAGCACGTGCTCGCGGGTCTGGGGCATGGGGCCGTCTGCGGCGGAGACCACCAGGATCGCGCCGTCCATCTGGGCAGCACCGGTGATCATGTTCTTCACGAAGTCGGCGTGGCCCGGGCAGTCAACGTGGGCGTAGTGACGCAGCGGGGTCTCGTACTCAGTGTGAGACGAGGCGATGGTCACGGTCTTGTTGCTGTCACGGACAGTACCACCCTTGGTGATATCGGCGTATGACTTGATCTCGCCACCGAAGCGGGCGGCCGAACGAGCGGATAGTGCGGCAGTCAGGGTTGACTTGCCGTGGTCGATGTGACCGATGGTGCCGACGTTGACGTGCGGCTTATTACGGGTAAACGTGCCCTTTGCCATATGTGCATTCCTCTAAAAAACGGTGTGAACCCAAAAGCCGCTTCAAATAGCGTGAACGTCGGGTGCCCGGTGACACCGGCCTTGTAGTGCCGATACCTGCCGAACGAAAAAAGGATCCGATCCACCGACAACTAGCAAACGCTTTGCCAAGTACCGGAGGAATCTAGTCTGTCTGCTGGTCGGGTAATGACCAACACAAGAAAGCCGCTGAAGGGATTTGAACCCTTGACCTCAGCCTTACCAAGGATGCGCTCTACCACTGAGCTACAGCGGCACGAAGACGGCCTGTGCCGCTGCGAACCATGTCTAATGAACCGAAACCTGCGAAAACAAACGCCAACAGAGGCTAAAACCACAAACAGGGCGGCAGACGAGCCAAATGAAGGCGAACCGAAACCAGCACCGGCCGCCCGGTCGATGGGGGAGGATGATACCGAGTTGTCCACATGGGTCAAGTACGAATTCTGCGGTTTGATTGGCCGGCAGGACTCAACAGAACCAAGACGACCCGGTTGCGAGGTGCCAACCACAAGCCATCCACAATTATTGGGCGTTCCGGATGGAGCGAGGTGTGACGGATACAGCCAGTCGCCTTAGGGCAGTTCATCCCCATATGTGGGGAGTGCTTGTGGGAGTCGCGGCCCAGTGCCAGAACGGCAGGGTCGCAGGCTTGTTAAACAATTCATATTGTGGAGCTGGATAGCCGCGGGTAAGGTCTGTTGTATTGGCATGCTGGTGAGGCTCGCCCCAAGAAGCCGCTTCGACCGCAGCTTGTGTCACCCATTGGGATCGGTGGCATCGAAACTCTTTGGGTGGTATGAGCTGGCGGCTTGAACCAGCCTTACTTGTGGAGCACATGATGCAGGCGACGAAGGAACTCAAATTTTCGATTGGCTCGGTCCTTGGCGGGGCCAAGAGCGGAGCGGGAGCCAGCGCTGGAGGTACCGCCGGAGAAGGCGACCGGCGGCCGTTGGTGCAACTGCTGACCAAGACGGTTGACCGGGTGGTGGGATTAGATGCAATCAGTGCTGTATATGCAGATATCAACTCGCGCGTGGGCGGGTCGTTCTGTCGGCGGGCTTTAGAGTCGCTGGGAATTAGCGCGAAGATCCGGCCGGAGGATTTGACCAGGATACCAAAGACCGGCCCGCTGATTGTGGCGGCGAACCATCCGCTGGGAGGCGTTGATGGCCTAATGCTGCTGGACACGATTCAGCGGGTACGGGGTGATGTGAAGCTGCTGGCCAATTCTTGGTTGGGAGCGATTCCGGAATTGGCCGCGGATGTGATCCCGGTTGATGTGTTTGACCCCAAGAGCGCCATGAACGCCAGTGCGCTACGCCAGGCAATGCGCTGGCTGCGCGATGGCGGATGCCTGGCAACGTTTCCTGCCGGTGAGGTCTCGCGGCTGCACATCTTTGATGCAGAGATTTCTGATGGGCCGTGGGCTGGCTCGGTGGCGAGCATGGCCAAGCTAACGGGCGCACCGATTGTTCCGGTGTTGTTTGATGCCGCCAACAGTTGGCTCTTTCAGAGCGTGGGCCAACTGCACGGAATGATTCGCACAGCACTGCTGCCCAGGGAGCTGCTGTGGAAACGGAACAAAACTGTGCGGGTGCGCATCGGCGCCAAGATTGATGCCGAACGGCTCAAGAGGTTTGAAAAAGCCGAAGATGCCAGCGAGTTCGTGCGCGCTTGTGTGTACCTCCTGGCCGACAGGCCCGGCAAAGCCGTAGTAGCCAAAGCCCAAGAAGCGATTGCCCCCGCGACCGATGCGGCCGACCTGCGCCATGAGGTTGACAGCCTGCCTGCGGAGCGAACGCTGGCGCGGATAAAGGACCAGCGGGTGCTGCTGGTATCAGCCGGTGAGATACCGCTAGTACTGCGCGAAATTGGGCGGCTGCGGGAGATTACCTTCCGGGCAGTGGGCGAAGGCACAGGCCTGCCGCAGGATTTGGACCGGTTTGATGAGACCTACAAGCACCTGTTCGTGTTTGATGATGCATCGGGCATGGTGGTGGGTGCCTACCGGCTAGGCCTTGCAGATGAACTGGTGGCCAAACAAGGGCTCGCGGGGCTGTACACCTCTACCTTGTTTGAGTACGAACCGACGGAGCTTCGCAAGCTAATTCCAGGCATAGAGCTTGGCCGCTCGTTTGTGCGGGCCGAGTACCAGCGGCATCCAGCATCACTGCTACTGCTGTGGCAGGGCATCGGCAGCTTCACCGGAGCCAACCCGCGGTACCGATATCTCTTCGGCACGGCGAGTATCTCGGACACCTATCCATCGGTCACAAAAATGCTGCTGGTGCGGTTTATCAATGAGGCCTTTGGGCCGGGTGAATGGTCACGCGTGGCCAAGCCAACAATGCCACCCAAGTTCAGCAGCAAGCGCGGCCGTGAGGCAAACATTGCATACGAGCAGGTGAGCGACATGCAGGATGCCGAGGCGCTGGTGGCAAGTATTGATCCGCAAGGAAGAGGCATTCCAACCTTACTGCGAATGTACCTGCGGCTGGGTGCAAAGCTGATTGGCTTTAACGTTGACCCAGCGTTTGGCGGTGCCTTGGACGGCTTGATCGTTGTGGACCTAGTCCGGGCACCAGCGCGGCAGGTGGCGCGGTACATGGGTGAAGAGGTATATCAGCAGTTCATCAAGTTCCACGAGCGTGGCGAAGGCTAACGGGCCAAGATCCGCTGGTGCCGTGGCACCGGCCGTTTGCTGTGTACCCAGCGGGCGGATTCTTGGTACACTACCAGCAATGCAAAACGAGCCGGACACGCGGGTGGTGACCGTGATTTTAAATGACGAGGCAGGGGCAGACGAGCGCCTCGCGCTGCTGCTGCCGATGGTGTACGAACAGCTCCGGGCCGCCGCACAGCGCCACATGGCCGCGGAGCGACCCGGCCACACCTTGGCTGCCACGGCCCTGGTGCATGAGGCATACCTAAAGCTGGTTGGCCCGCGGCAGATACCTTGGCAGAATCGGGCTCATTTTTACGCCGCGGCTGCGGAGGCAATGCGGCAGATATTGCTGGACCATGCCCGGGCCCGGGGCAGCCGCAAGCGTGGTGGTGCCAAAGCCAATGTACCGCTGAATGAAGTTGCCGCAGTCGTGGCTGGCAGTGAACATGCCCCCAACGGCGACCAAACTGAAAATCAACCCGATTTCGTTGCCCTCGATGCGGCGATTGGTCGCTTGGAGGCCAGAGACCCGCGTGCCGGACAAGTTGTGCGGCTGAAGTACTACGCGGGGCTAGAAATTGCACAGGTAGCCCTGGCACTTGGTGTCTCTGAGCGCACGGTAAAAAACGACTGGGCGTTTGCCAAGGCTTGGCTTGAGCGGGCGCTGATGCAGGGTGAAGATTCGGGTGATGCCGGAGCCGCGCGGGCCAAAAGCGGCCCAAGCGGCCAAAGCGGCCAAGCGGGCCAAGCGGGCCAAGATGGAGTCCGGGGCACGCAACCGCCCGAAGCCAAAAATGCCAGCGACAGTAGAAGCGACAACGATGGCACCGATGGAGCCAAACCATGAGTAACGAACGGTGGGAACGCATCAAGCAAGTTTTTAACGCCGTCATGGCCCGCCCCCCGGCAGAGCGTGCGGGCGTGCTTGACCAGCAGTGCGCTGGTGATGCAGAGCTGCGCCGCGAGGTTGAATCGCTGCTGCTCACGGCCCGGCCTACGGAGCTGCTGGGCGCCGTGCGCACCGGGGGTGCCGCCGAGGCGCTCGCCTCAGCCTCAACCCTTGGCGGGCCAATCATTGAGCGGGCGGGCACCATCATCGGCCCATACAAGCTGCTGCAAGTTATTGGCGAGGGTGGCTTTGGCACCGTGTTCATGGCCGAGCAGAGCGTGCCAGTGCGGCGAAGGGTGGCCCTAAAAATCATTAAACTGGGCATGGACACGCGCCTGGTTGTCGCGAGATTCGAGGCCGAGCGGCAAGCCTTGGCAATCATGGATCACCCGCACATCGCCAAAGTGCTTGATGGCGGCGTCACGCCAATGACCGTAAACAACGGTGCCGCTGGAGTTGATGCGGTGCACAGCGGTGCCGGCGGCGGCGGCAGACCGTACTTTGTAATGGAGTACGTCACGGGTGACCCTATCACACGCTTTGCCACCGCCCACAAACTAAGCATCAAAGAGCGACTAAACCTCTTCGCACAAGTTTGCGCCGCCGTGCAGCACGCGCACACCAAAGGTGTGATTCTCCGCGTCATCAAGCCCGGCAATGTGCTGGCAAGCATGACCGACGGCAAGCCCTTTGCCAAAGTCATCGACTTCGGCATCGCCAAAGCCACCGCCCAGCCGCTGACTGACAAGACGTTGTTTACCGAGCACCGCCAACTCATCGGCACGCCCGAATATATGAGCCCCGAACAGGCGGAGGGCAGCGCTGATATTGACACACGGACGGATGTATACGCATTGGGTGTGCTGTTGTATGAACTGCTCACCGGCCTGACACCGTTTGATGGCAAACGCCTGCGCAGCGCTGCGTATGGCGAAATGCAGCGAATAATAAAAGAGGAAGAGCCACCAATGCCAAGCGTGCGGCTAAGCCGCGCGGCACTGGGGCTGAGTATGCCGGAGTTCGGAGTGGGATCAGCCGGATCTTCCCCCCGCGCCGCCGCGGCCCTGGCAGCAGCCACATCAGCAGCCACACCAACGTCAGCACAAATCAAAGGCGAACTCGATTGGATCGTGATGAAGGCACTCGACAAGGACCGCGCCCGCCGCTACGACACCCCGAACCAACTCGCGGCAGATGTGCAGCGGCACCTTGCGGGCGAAGCGGTGGTCGCCGCCCCACCCAGCGCGGCGTATCGGTTGCGGAAGTTTGTGCGAAGGAACAAGGGGCCGGTGGTGACGGTGAGTGCCGTGATCCTCGCACTCGCGGCGGGCGGCAGCGTGGCGGCGTGGCAAGCGAACCGCCTCGCTGCGGAGCGAACGCGTGCCTTTAATGGCCTTGGGCGCATGATGTCTCAGCTCCATGAAATGATCGACGGCCCTCGCCCGGCCGCTGGAGCGTCGCTCGAAAGCATACAAATCTTCGATGCGAACGGCAACGAGCTCGCGGCGGGTGATCCGCTTGGGCAGTTGGTCTGGCAGGCGGAAACAGTCTCAGCCGAACTGGTCATGCAGACTAACGCTGCCAATTGGTCGGCCTACATCGCAACCCTCTTCGCCGCCCAGTCCGCCCTCGCCGCCAACGACTATCCCGAAGCCCGGCGGATCATGGAGCACGTGCCGAAGGGGAAGGTGGGGTGGGAGGGGCGATATTTATCTCACATCGCCGAGTCGAATCACTGGGTCAAGAGCGGCCTGCGCTTGTACCCGGTTGGGCTCACGAGCCAAAACCAGATTGCACTCCGAGATCAAGCGACGAATCCCAAGATAAATTATCTGATCGACTTGGGAACTGGAGAATTGACGGAAGGTGTTCCGACGGGTCCGCTGGCTCTATTCCGTGGTACTCTCGACGCCGGCGGCAGCCTCGCGATTCGCGATCGTCTTGGGGCGGACTATTCAACATGGTACGATTGCTTCCGCTGGGATCGCGCAGGTCAGGCGCTCCTTCGCCTCCTTACGAGGCCTGCGCTCGATGCTCCGTTTGTATCATTCACCTCGGATAGCAAATACCTGGTGTGGCTGGACTCGGGCGAAAGCATCGAAGGACCTGAAGCAGTGCGGCTTATTCCAGTAGCCGAATGGGGCGGGCCGGAAACAGCGGTTAATACGGAAGCGTACTGGATCGAACTTTACATCGCGCGATTGCTCTCCTCCTCACCCCTTCCCCCCGTCCCCACCCGCGACAACGGCCTCACCCTTACCACCCCCGTCGGCACTCGCATCATCAAAGGCTCCGCCGACGGCACAGTGCGGTTCTTCGAAGCCAAGGACGGCAAGCCCACGCTGCCCGCGACTGCCGAGTCGCCAGAGGGCACGCTCCGCGAGGTCGCTGTTTTTCGCATGACCGCTAGCGTCACCAATCTGCAAATGACCGGCGACGGCACGCGGCTCATCATCTCGCTCGCCGACGGGTCGGCCCGCGTGTGGGACATCCGCGAGCCCGAGGAACGCCGCAAGGACCTGCAAGCCGAGTGGGCCGAGCGCGTGCCTGCGGGCGAATATTTGGACACGCTCTGGAACGCCCCGCCCACCCAGCACCCAACCGAGTCGCTGCGCGAAGCGATCATCACCGACAAGTCGCTCACCCCCCTCCGCCGCCTCGTCGCCGTCGAACTGCTCGAAGAACGCACGCAAGACACCAAGGCCGAGGCCGAGCGTGCGTTGTTCGGGATTTTCAAAGACCAGACCGACCCCGCCACCGTGCAAGCCAAGGCCCAGGCAGCAGAGTTGCCGCCACGAGTGAAGACGCTAGTGGTGGCGAGTGCGGCGGAGTGGAAGTACAGCCCGCCGGTGGCAAGTGATGCGGAGAAGTTGGCGGACGCGGAGGCGTTCAGTCGGTGTGGCACGTTCGACGCTGCAGAACGCGCGGTGACCTTGAGCGCGGTGCCCACTGCCGCAGCGATGCGTTACATGAATCGAGTGCAACCACAGTCTCTCGAATTTGGCGACAATTTCGACGCTTCTGGCGACGACACTATCCGGATGCTCGCTGCAACTGCCACCGGCCTAAAGGCCCTCACCTCGTTAGACCTTCAAGGCACCTCTGTGACCGATGAAGGCCTCAAATCCCTCTCTGCACCGACAACCGGCCTAAAGAGCCTTCTCACGCTGAGCCTATCGGGCAAGAACGTGACAAACGATGGCCTCAAGGCCCTCGCCGCCAACGACACCGGTCTCAAGTCCCTAACTTCTCTGACGATCATCCTCACCAACGTGAGCGACGATGGCCTCAAGGCACTCGCCGCTCCCGACTCCGGCCTCAAGGCCCTAACTTCACTGTACCTCCATCAGAACAAGGTCAGTGCAGGTGGCCTCAAGGCGCTCGCTGCGCCCGAGTCAGCCCTCAAGGCCCTCACCAAGCTGAAACTGTGGGAAACTAACGTGACCGACGACGACCTCAAGGCTATTTCCGCCAACGACACTGGCCTCAAGGCGCTAACTGCGCTGGACCTTTGGAGCACTAATGTGACCGACGACGGCCTCAAAGCTCTCGCCGCCCCCGACTGCGGCCTGAAGGCCCTCACCACGCTCGACCTGTCAGGCTCCAAAGTCACCGACGAAACCATCGCCGCGATCAAGCAACGCTTCCCCGGCATCAAGATCGAGCGCTAACCCAAACTCGCCGCCGCTGGCGTTGTCGACATAAAAGCCGACCCCACGCTCAAAATTCCGCTCACAGCCGAGCAGCACCGCGCCCGTGCCCGCGAAGCCCTCGCCCGCGCCAAGGCCCTCATGCAGCCCGCCGCCGACGGCACGCCCAGCCCGTGGGCAACCGACGCCGACGCCAAGGCTCTGCTCGCCGAGGCCGAAGAGTTGATCGAGGGGCAAGTTCCCAACGCAGCGCCGACGCGGAAGTAGCCAACTGAACACATCACGCATCGGGCTCAAGCGGCAACGGCCAATCAGCCACACCTGTCTGGATGGCGGTGATGAACGCAGGCAGATCGCTTACGACTACTTCATACACTAAGTTGAGATTGATACCCCAGTAGACGTGCACAAGGCGATGCCGCATGCCGACGATTTTGGTCCAAGGAACACCTGGCACCCTCGCGCGACCGGACTCGCTGACCCTTGACGCCGCCTCGCCAATCTCTTGAATAGCGTGAACCACACCACGAGCAAGGAGCTCGTTTGTATCAAGCTCAGACCGTGATCGGCCCTGCATGAAGGACACAGCCGACCGCGCCGCCTGAATCATGTGTTCGAGCCGGATGCGGTCAGCCAGTTCGACTCGGTTCGGGTCACGCGGCATAGAGAGTCTTTGCTTCACGCAGCACCGAACGACGGAAATACTTTGAAAGGTCCTCAGGGGTGCGCAGATCGGCAGTCCGCCCAAGAAGCTGGCTCAGCTCGACGTTCATACCGCCAATATCAAACAGACTGACGCGGCTCGATGGCAAAAACTCTACCAGCACATCTACATCGCTCTCGGGCGTGAAATCATCTCGCAGCACGCTGCCGAACAGCGACAGTCGGGCGATGCCGTGGCGATCACAAAAGCTCGCGATTCTGTCCAGTGGGATGTCGAGAGTGCTGAACTTCATAGCGCCAAACTATAGCGAACCCTCACGGTTACGGCGGTGATCGACTGTGAGCCCACGCCCACGCACCGCCCTGCCGCCAACACCAACCCCGCGACCCGCCAACTCGCCCGGACGGCCGTCCGGCTCACTCGGGCGATCGTCCGATCCACCCGGACGCCCGCCCGCACGCCCGACCATCCGGACCACTCGGGCGACCGGCCAGCCGATGTATGCGATCGCCCCTGTAGCCTGGGTGAAGAGGTGTATCAGGCGCTTTTTAACTGCCACCACCGGGGTGACGAGCTGCGTGCGCAACAGTGCGCCACGGAGAAATGAACGCGGGACGAATTCACCGTTCTAGTCCTTGTTTGGATTGCATTCTTGCCTGATGCCTTCAGTCTTACTCCTTCGCCCACTTCGCTGCCTTGTTCTCTCCAAAAAGCCCTCGCGGCTCTGTACCATTTTGTTCTAGCATCTCAGGCCAACGCCACTGGAACAATGATCCGCTTGCCATTAGGTTGGGAGATGAGTCGTGGCCCCAAGCTGGGCGGTGGCGTATACCTGCTGGCTATGTGCCGACCGCTCCGTGGCCGCGGAGCATTTTGCTGATATCGTTTGGCCAGTTTCCTTTGGCTGGTGTGCAATCTGGAGTTTCTGACGTTGCTTACGTATGTACGAGTTGTTGCCGGGCTGCTGATTGTTTCAGTTTTTGCGTTGCAGGTTGGCTGCGTTGCTGGCCGCACGTTTGTGCTGGAGCGGCCGGCACCATCAACGGTGTACAGCGGCGTTGCGCTGCGGCCGATGGGCGAGCAGATTGAAGTTGACCCGGCAGTGCAGCTTGCGTTTCATGACATACTGGTGCGCAAGCTGACTGAAGAGCTTGGCGTTGTACCCGATGACAAGGGCGACCTGCTAATGCAGTACCGCATCACCCTGTTTGATGAGGGAGAGGGCGCCGTGCGAGTGGGCAGCACGCTGACGAACTTTGTCGGCTCACCGTTTTACGGACTGGGCGATGGAGCGGTGGGCATTGAAGTCCGGTTTGTGCGGCGAGATGGCACCACGCTCGGGCACATCGTCACCGATGGGTCAATCTCGGGTGCGTTCGGCTCAAGCTCAGGTGCACTGGAAGATGCGGCGGGATCAATCGTCAAGTATGTAAAGATCCACTTTCACTGTCCAACGTGTGGCGAGGGCCAAGAGCCGAGTGGATCGCCAAATGACCGAACAGAGAAATAGGCAAAGTTGAAGCTGGCAGCATGGCCTCGTTGAGATGACAGCGGCGGAAACTGCAGTGTCTGGCTGACGCATACCGCAAGGCGATGCAAACAAACGCACCTGCGGTGCCGGAGGCAGCGCACCGGCCGCAGCGAGAGCAAGGGCAGGCAGCCAAACACTTATTTCACTGCTAAAAACCGGCGAAGTTCTGCCGCGGGGATGACGAAGGAGATGTTCTCAAGCCCCGGGCCAATGAGCTTGGACGAGACGGTGCCGATCCAGTTGCCATCGGCATCAAACGCCGGGCCGCCGGAGTTGCCAGGAGATACCGCGGCGGTGATTTGCAGGAGTTGAATAGGCTGCACCTCACCCTCGCTGCGCAGGCCAGAGATAATGCCGGTGGTCAGTGTCCAACCCAAGCCAGCGGGGTGACCGATGACGTAGACGGTGCTGCCGACGGTTGGCGGCGCGGTCTTAGCAGGGGTGACTGCCGACCATTTGACGTCTTTGGCACTGATGCGGATGAGGGCGAGATCAACGGCCTTATTTGTGCGCTCAACGGTGCCTTGCACGGTGGTACCCTGGAAGGTCTCGACACTGACGGTGGCGGAATCGCCCACGACGTGGGCGTTGGTGAGCACGGTTCCGGCATCATCAATGATGACGCCGGTGCCCAGGCTTTGGCCAGCAAGGATGCGGATGACGCTGTCACGGCGGAGCTCGTAGACATTGCACACGGGGCAGTTGCCGGGAGTCTCGGCAATGATGTGGATGCCGCCATCACGGATGTGGCGCTGGTCGATGGCGGCGGTGCCGCTGGAGCCGGCCGGCATGGCGCAGCCGGAGAGCACCAAGATCGGTACGAGGGTGACGGTGAGGGCAACTGCCAAGCGTGCGATGGCGGCTGGGGTTGGGGTCCGGGTCGTGGTCGCGATTGGGTTTGCGGGGGTTTGCACGGGAACTCCGGGGAGAGGGTGGGGCTGGAACAAATTGCCAAATGTTCAAACGGCCAAATGGCCAAATTTTTCAAGCAGAACAGCGGTTTTAAGGTCAGGGCTTTGCGAGTGTCGCGGATGGGCGAGGAGTGGTGATGGAGTGGCGATGGGGCGATGAAACAGAGGCGCACAGGGCTATCGATTCAGGGCAACCAGCAGAGTTGTGGTGCGGCGGGGATGCGGGTGCCAGACCAAGATAACAGGCGTTGAATCGGGGGTGAGCTTAAAACTTGGCACAGATCCAATAAAGGTGAAAGGCATTTCATAGATGCTTCAGCGTAAAAAAGGTGGCTGGAGGGGGGCGGGTTGTCACCAATTGGCGAGGGCGGGCATCACAGAGACGTCCTTTCACTCTTTTGGAGTTTTCACTATGAATCAGTTCTTCTCGATCGTTGTTGGCGTCGGAGCGATGGGTTTGCTGGCGGTGGCTGGTGGTGTTGAGACCCGTGCCCTCGCCCAGGCGGCTGGTGCTGCAACAACAAACGCCGCACCCGCGGCCACCCCGGCCCGCACCCGCAACACAACCAAATGGAACCTCGCGAGCGAGACGAAGCTGGCCATCTCAGGCTTTGATCCTGTGGCGTACTTTCCGGAGGGAGGTGGCAAGGCTACCAAGGGTGATGCAAAGTTCACCTCGACGGTGAAGGGTGCAACCTATCGGTTCGCCAGCGCGGACCACAAAAAGCTGTTTGATGCCGATCCGAGCAAGTTTGAACCATCGCACGGCGGCTGGTGCTCATGGGCCATGCGTGAGGGCGACCGGGTTGAGGTTGATCCGGAAAGCTTTTTGGTCAAGGACGGCCGCCTGTTCCTGTTCTACAACGGCTGGCTGGGTGACACGCGTTCGAAGTGGAGCAAGGGCAACCACGTGATGGAGCTGACCGAGGCTGATGGGCAGTGGCTCAAGTACAGCGGCGAGCAGCCCCCCGCTGCTGCGATGGCGCCAACAGCACCAGCGGCACCAGCAGCCCCAGCCACCCCGGCAACTGATGTGAAGCTAAAGCCAGTGTCGGCCACAGTGCCGCCGCCAGCGCTGCAGACCAAGCTAAGCGGGATTCGTGAGAAGTACGAGAGCCGTGCTCCTGCGGCGGCGATTGAGAAGTCGAGCAGCGCGATCAAGACGGTTGCGGACTCAGGGATTTTGACCACAGCTCTGCAGGTCGGAGCGACGGCGCCGGACTTTGAGCTGTCAGACGTCAAAGGTGAGAAGAAATCTTTGAAGGCAATGCTGGCGCAGGGGCCAGTGGTTGTGACCTTTTACCGCGGCAGTTGGTGCCCGTTCTGCACGGCCCAGCTTGCGGCGTACCAGGATGTGATTGGCGAGATAAAGGCGACGGGCGCCCAGCTTGTGGCGATTTCGCCGGAGCTGATGGACGGCTCAAAGTCTTTGGCAGAGTCTATGAAATTAGAATATTCGATTCTGGCCGACACAGGCAACGTGGCAGCCAAGAAGTTTGGCGTGTCGTACGTGGTACCCGAAAGCGTCGCGCCGATGTACAAGCCGCTGCTGAAAAAGGCCAATGGCGATGAGTCCGGCGAGTTGCCGCTGGCGGCAACATACGTGATTGATCGCACCGGCAAAGTCGCTTACGCGTTTGTGAATGCTGACTATCGCGTGCGTGCGGAGCCGAGCGATGTGCTGGCGGCGCTGCGAGCACTCGATACGAAAAAGTAAGCAGGCTTGGGGTGGGTGTGCGTGACGCTTGTAGGGTGAGCAGGGCGGGAGGGGCATACGAGTCAATGAAATTTGGGTTCTCTGCTATGAACACTGCCACATCACAAACCGGACTGTCGAAGAACGCCAAAGTACTGTCGTGGGTGCTGCAGATACTGGCAGCGGTGATTTTGGCCCAGACGTTGTTTTTTAAGTTCACTGGGGCTGAGGAGCCGGTGTACATCTTTACGAAGCTTGGCGCAGAGCCTTGGGGTCGCATTGGCTCTGGCGTAGCGGAACTGATTGCGGCGGTGCTGCTGGTTGTGCCGAGGTTTGCGGTGTTTGGTGCGGCGATGGCAGCTGGCGTGATGGTGGGAGCTATTGGTGCACACCTCGGGCCGCTGGGAATTGTGGTGAAGGATGATGGCGGCCTGCTGTTTGCGCTGGCGCTGGTGGTGTTTGTGTCAGGATTGGTGGTGCTTGCACTGCGGCGGGCAGAGGTGCTGGGGCTGATTCGCAGGGTGACGGGGAAGTAGAGAAAAGGGAAAAGATGAAACGGGGAAACGGGTGAGGTTGGAGGTTGGTTAGCCGGCGTGGGGATGGTCGCAGTAAGATTGACCGTGGTACGAGTCGCCGGGATGAGTCCCGCCAGCGCGGGTATGGCCAAAACGGGTACGACCAGCCGCCGGAGAGTGCAGGGAATCGGTTGGCGGGGTGTTTTCTTGGCTCAGGATGAGCTGCTGAAGCGACTGCCGGGCGCTGTGCAGAATTGAGCGGGCTCCGTTGGTCTCAACACCGAGGCACTCGGCAAGACCGGAAGCATCCAAGCCTTCACCATCGGCCAGCAGCAACGCGGCACGCTGGGGCGAGGGAAGCTGGGAAATCAGCGAGAGAATGTCGTGCGGAAAACAGCTTTCGGGAACTGGCCCCCACAGCGCGCGGGGCGTGAGCGTTTCCCACTCCGCGTGCCAATCACAGGCATGAATAGCGCCGTCTCGGGATGTGGCAGCGGCCCGGGCGCGGTCATCGGCCTCGCAGGCCTTCAGGCAGCGCAGCGTAATGGCGATTCGCAGCTTTGCGCCAACAAGCGCGCCATCCGAGAAGTGGTCTTCCGCCGCCAGGGTGGCCGCGAGCGCATGCTCAGCGATTTGGCCGGCGGCGTTTGCATCATTCAGCAAGCGGGCTGCGAAGCGAATGAGCCCCGGCAGTTCACGTTCGATGCGGCGAAGAACCGGGCGGGGGGATTGGTCGTACGCGTTGTGGTTGTGATCTGGAGCTGCGATGTGAGGACTCCTAAGTACCGGTGCGGCTGAACACACGCTGGGCAAAAGCGCAAAACCATCGAATTGGCACTATGTCAATTTGGCACAATGCTGAGATGAATGCCGATCAACTTGGTTTTTATCGGCGGTAAAAAGATCGGGTTTGAAGGCTAAAAATACACTATTTCCAATAGAATACACTGGCTTTTGCACGTGGCAAGGTATATACTTGGAGCTATGCCAAATTGGATTGATACCCTCCAGTCAACAAGTAAGCCAGCATATGCAGCTGTAGTGGATGCCATCCGCAGCGGCATTGCCGATGGAACCTTCGCTGAGAACAGCCGCCTGCCCACGCATCGGGAACTTGCCGAGCATTTAGGCGTTGCGCGGGGAACCGTTATGCATGGATATCGGGAGGCGGAACGACTGGGACTGATTCGCGCGCACGTGGGGCGTGGCACGTTTGTGTGTCCCGGAAAGTCGCAGGAGGTTCGGCCCGGCGGGCTTGCGGGGCCGGATGAGGTTGGCGTGGTTGATTTGAGTGCCAACCGGCCGCTGCACGCGCTTGACCCATCCATGCGCCGGGCTTTGGCGGCAATCGGCAGTGATGCCGTGGCCGATGGTCTCACGCGGTACACGGCAGTGGCTGGCTCGGCCAGGCATTTGCGGGTGGGCCAGAAGTGGCTGAGCACGTGGGGCGTGGAGAGTGCGATGTCTGATTTGGTGGTGTGCGCGGGGGCGCAGCATGCGATTTTCTGTGCGCTCAGCACGGTTGCGTGCGCGGGGGACACCGTAGCGGTTGAGGCCCTGACATACGCATCAATCAAGCCCATCGCCGAGACGCTGGGGCTTCGCTTAGTTGGCGTTGCCACTGATGAGTACGGCATCAAGCCCGAGGCGCTGCGGGCGGCGTGTGTGCTGCGCAAGATGCGGGCGCTGTACTGCGTGCCGACGATTCAGAACCCGACTGGCTCGGTGCTTGATGAGTCGCGGCGACGTGAGATTGTGGCAATCGCCAGAGAGTTTGATCTGCTGATTATTGAGGATGACATTCACCGGCTTTACCACCCCTCACCACCGCCGACGATCGTTTCGCTGGCCCCGGAGCGCACGGTGTTTATTGCAGCGACATCGAAATGTCTTGCCGGTGGGCTGCGGGTTGCGTTTGTCCGGTGTCCCGAGCGGGTGTATGACGGATTCCGACGGACGGTCCTCAGTACAGTGTGGAATGTTGCGCCGCTGATGGTGGAAGTGACTTGCCGCTGGCTCAGCGATGGCACGGCGGATCAGGTGATTAAACAGAAACGTGCGGAGTGCATCGCGCGGCACGAACTGGCACGACGACTCTTGCCGGGCGTGAAATTTTATGGCTATCTTGGCGGCCTCTCAGCCTGGATTGGCCTGCCAGCACGCTGGAGCAGCGCCGCGTTTGCCCTTGAATCACAGCGGCATGGCGTACTGGTGAGCCACGATGCGGACTTTGCGGTGGGCGAGCCGCCCGTGAACCCGTGTGTGCGTTTGTCACTGTCGGCGCCCGAGACTTCGGAGGTGCTGATGCGCGGGTTAGAGCTGCTTGCGATGATTCTGCGGCGGGGACCAGCCACGGGCGATAGCGGGAAGTGAGACCGGGTGACAAGGTGACTACAGGACTCGCGTACGGGGGAGGCGCGTCTGGGGGAGGTACGTTCGGAGGAATGAGTATGGGTATTTCCTTTGCCTCGTCGCTAATCGCACCACTATCCTCTTGTGTGCTCGCCTCTGTAACGCTGGGCTGAGTTGTGGTCCTAAACCCATGTCGATCCAAAAGCCATTTGTGTTGGATGCAGACCACCTAGGCCGCCTTCGGGCGGGCGACAAGGACACTTTTACGCAACTGGTTCACGAGCACGGGCCCCGAATGCTGGCATTTGCCCGGCGTTTCCTGCCGCGGGATCAGGATGCGGAAGATGCGTTGCAGGACGCGTTTTTGAGTGCGTATCGGTCAATCCGAAACTTTGATGGCCGGTCGCAGCTCTCAACCTGGCTGCACAGGATCACGATCAATGCGTGTTTGATGCGGATTCGGTCGCGGAAGCGGCGGCCGGAGGTTTCTATTGAGGCCTTGTTGCCATCTTTTTTACCGGATGGTCACCAGATTCGTGACACCCCGGCGTGGGGTGCGGAATCTAATGTTGAGTCCGGTCTGGGGGCTGGGCTTGGGGCTGGGTCGCAGTCTCGGGGCGGGCGGATGGCGGAAGTCGTGCGTGAGTCGCTCGATGGACTGCCCGATTCGTATCGTGAGGTTTTGCTATTGCGTGATGTTGAGGAATTCAGTACGGAAGAAACGGCCGAGGCGCTCGGAATTACCAAGGACGCGGTGAAGACCCGGTTGCACCGCGCCAGGCAGGCGCTGCGGGCAATGCTTGAACCATCGTTCTGCAACCCGGGATATGAACCATGACGAGCCAAGAGCCATCCAAACAGCAAGTGAGCGGGAAAGGAATCACGTGCCGCGATTTGATCGGCTCGCTCATGGACTATTTGGACAGCGTGATGACTGCCGACGAGATTGCCACCGTGCAGGAGCATTTGGCGTTGTGCCCCTCGTGCAGAAATTACTTGGAAAGCTACGTGCAAACGGTGAGGCTGACCAGGACGGAGCTTCGCAAGGCCGATGCACCGCCACCCGTGCTGCCGGAGGAATTGGCACAGCGCATCCGCAAGTCGCTCGATGGGGTGGAGTGAGGAAAAGGATGGAGGGAGTTGATTTGGGCGGGGATGCGATTGCCGAAACGGCTAGATAGCCATTTGGTGATCTCTTCAGTTCCATCCAACCTGCGGGCAAGTCCGTCATCACAAGCCCCGCGTTTCATCGCGGAGCGATGAAATGTTGGGTTTATGGCGTTGTAAAATCCGGCTGAACAGTTACCCCACCGCAATAGAAACCCCAATCAAGTCTGCCGCTTGCGGGGAGCACAGAAATGCAATGATGCCGGCCACCGCCGTTGGCTGAACCCATTGTGCGTGATCGGCATCAGGCATTGCTGCCCGGTTGGCCGCGGTGTTTAGGGTGCCGGGCAGCACGCAGTTGCACGCGATACCAGCAGCCCGATTCTCCTGAGCGATGGCCTCCGTAAGACGCACAACCGCCGCCTTTGCGGCGGCGTACGGGCCGTGGCCTGCCGGTGCGCCAGTTGCGTGTGGGCTGGCGACATTCACGATGCGACCGCTGCGCTGGGCCTGCATGTGTGGCAGCACCGCTTGGCACATGAACAACGTGGGGCGAAGGTTGGCGGCCATCATGGCATCCCAATCTTCAAGCGTTGTTTCGGTGACGAGCGTGCCCCCTGCATAGCCACCGGCGGTGTTGACCAGCGCATCGATGCGACCGAGCTTTGAGATGACCTGCTGTGCAGCCTGCCGAGTCGATGAGGCATCGGCCAGGTCAACCTCACCAATGTGGAGGTGGCCAGCGAGGTTTGGCGTTGCAGGAAAGGTCTTGGCCAGACGAGCTGTAGAGCGATCGAGCAGGGCGCAGGCCCAGCCAAGCTCGGTAAACACCGAGACGCAGGCCTGGCCAAGGTTGCCGGCGGGACCGGTGATGAGGACGACAGGCTTGGATGTCATGAACCGGCTTTCATTAGGGTTGGGTTTGGATACTGAAGGCGATTTTATTCGGATGCCGGAGACAGGCCAGAGGATTCAACCCTTGAAATGAACTCAAAATACTGGCACTATTCCAAATCAATCAACTGCAGCGTTACCTCGTGAGAGCGGCGGCATCTACGTTTGTGGCGTGATTGATTTTGCTTCGATGCTGCTGTTATTTGTTGGGATCTACGCGACGATCGGTCTGCTTGTGGCCGCATGGTTTGTTGTTTTTGGGATTTCAAGGGTCGATCCGGCGGCGACGGGTGCGGGAATCGGCTTTCGGCTGGTGATTTTGCCCGGTGCGGCGGTGCTGTGGCCGGTGGTGCTGGGAATGTGGCTGCGAGCCAGGAACAAGCGTACTGGGGTGCGAGCGTGACACGGACACTGCGCAAACGGCATGCGATGGTGTGGCTGGCGTTGCTACCGGCCATCGTGCTGTCAATCATCGTGATTCGGCTGGTGCAAACCTCGCATGATGAGCGCGGCGGCGGTGGTGCAATTGGAAGTGTTCCTGGCGCAGCGGCTGTGCCAGCGAAGGGGCAACCATGAGCGCTGGGTATGCAGCAGTAACGTGGTCACGACACAAAGTGGTGTATGACCTGCTCGTGGCGGCCGGGGTGGTGCTGTATCTGGCCACCTTCGTACTCATCAGCAAGCTGGTTTGGCGGGGTGATGAAGCGATCAGTGATGAGGTGCTGCTGATTCGCGGAACCGGTTCGTGCGCACTGGTGCTGGTGCACATCACACTTTCCCTCGGGCCGCTTGCGCGATTGCAGCCGCGGCTGCTGCCGGTGCTGTTTAATCGCCGGCACTTGGGCGTGGCCACGTTCTTAGTAGCGCTGGTGCATGGGCTTGTAACGGTTGGATATTACCACGGCTTTGGTTTCGTAAACCCGCTGTACTCGCTGCTGACGAGCAACACCAATTACGGCTCGGTGGTGGCGTTTCCGTTTGAGACGCTGGGCGTGTTGGCCCTGCTGCTGCTGTTTGTGCTCGCGGCGACGAGCCACGACTTTTGGCTGAAGAATTTGACCGCGGTGTGGTGGAAAGCCATTCACATGAGCGTGTACGCGGTGTACGCGCTGCTTGTGCTGCATGTGCTGCTGGGGCCGATTCAGGGCAAGGCTGGGATAGCGCCGCTGGTGCTGATGCTGGTTGGAGCCGGCTACTTGGGCGCGCTGCACGCCTTTACGGGTGTGCGTGAGTGGAAGGCGGATCGGGCCGAGGTGCCGCCGGTGGCTGATGATTCAGCGTGGCTGGATGTTGGCGAACCCGGCGAGATTCCGATGAATCGGGCCAAAGTGGTCTCAACGCCGGGTGGAGAACGGGTGGCGGTATTTCGGCATGAGGGTGGCGTCTCAGCAGTGACCAATGTGTGCGCACACCAGGGGGGGCCGCTGGGCGAAGGCGCCGTGATAAACGGTTGCATCACGTGCCCATGGCACGGTTGGCAGTACAAGCCGGGAGACGGTTGTGCGCCACCACCGTTTGTGGAAAAGGTCAAGACCTATCAGGTGCGGATTCTCGCTGGAAGGGTTCAGGTACGGGCCGAAGCGCTCGCACCCGGCACGGAAACGCCACCGGCGAAACTGCCAGTATCGCCGGTGAACGCGGCGATGGCATCCGGTGATAACGCATCGGCAGTGGCAACAGCGCCAACAACAATCACGGAGGCCGCTCATGTCAAGCCATGAATCAACCAGCGGCAAGACCGCATCCGGCAGTGACGATGCGCCGGCGATGTATATATCGTATTTTAAGGTGCCACCCCGTGAGAAGCGGTTCTTGCGTTTGTATGTGCCGGGGATGTTGTGGATGCTGGCAGCACTTGCCTTTGTGTGGGCGCGAGCCCAGCAAAGCCCGGGTGCGGCGGTGTGGGAAGATTCCAAGGCCCGTTCGTTTACCGGCTGGTACCTGGCCAAGCCCTACCCGATGCTATTTGCCGATGACTGCGGCGCCGGCAAGCCCGGCGTGATGATGCTGGTTGAAGTGGGCAAGCATGGGGTGGAGCGGATACCGGCCACCAGCGATGGGCAACGCATGCAGCTTGACGGCTGGCTGCTACGCCGCGAAGGGCGGACGATGATTGAACTGGACCCGGATGTTGAGCCGAAGCGGCTGGCGGACAACCCGCAAATGCCGACGGCCCTGCGGGCCGTGGGTGAAGCCAAACAGCGGACGCTGCGGGGTGAAATTGTTGACTTCAAGTGCTTCTTGGGCGCAATGAAGCCCGGCTCTGGAAAAGCGCACAAAGCGTGCGCCGCGTTGTGTGTGGGTGGCGGCGTGCCGCCGGTACTGGTCTGCCGGGATGACTCACCAAATATGAACGTAACCAGCGGGGCGGGCGTAGCAACGTTTTACCTATTGCAGTCACCGGGGGGCGTACCGATGGATCAGTCGCTGCGGCAGTTCATTGGCGATGAGATTGAAATCGTTGGGCAAGAGACGATGCTGGGGGATGTGAAGATTCTAACAGTTGTGGCCGGAGCCGCTCGGCGGCGCTGATGTGCAGAGCTGACATGCAGCGATGATGTGCGAAGTTGATTTACTTTCAAATGACTCTCTATGAACACTACCAGTACCCAAGACATGTTGCTTGAGTCAAAGCCCGGCCAAACTGGCCACTTGCAACAGGCTTTACACGCTAGCCACGCTGGCTTTGCCGGCAAAAGCGGCCGGGCCGTACTGGCCGATGCGGTTACCGACGTGCTGACGGAGCTTCACGGCGTGGTGGCGACGCTGAGCCCGGAAACGTTTTGTGCAACTGGCGGCCCGGTGTTCCTCGGTGCAACAATTGGCGCGCATGTGCGGCATGTACTTGACCATGTCGCACCGATTGTTGACCTCGGCGCAGCCGGAACCATTGACTACGACCATCGCACCCGGGGGACGCCGACTGAGCGGGAGCCAGCCGCAGCGAGCGCTGAGCTTTTGCGTGTGACCGGCCTCCTGCAAACGGTGGGCACCCTGCCGCCGGACAGTATTGAAGTGCTAATGATGCCAAGGTCGGATGGCCAACTGCTGGCGATTCCATCAACCATTGAGCGTGAGCTGGCCTTTGCGCTCAGCCACTCGATTCATCATTGTGCGATGGTGCGCAGCATGCTCACGGCTATTGGTGTCGCCGTGCCATCGCGGTTTGGGTTTGCTCCTTCAACGCTCTCGCATAAGGCCGGATCCTGATGTGCACGCTCAGCGTGTTTCGCGGAAGTGATGGGCTGGGAACAGCCCCGGCCGGCGGCGTGCTGCTGCGCGTGCTGGTCAATCGTGATGAGCAGCGATCGCGGCCCGCATCGCGGCCTCCGGAGGTGCGCCGGACCGGCGCGCGGCTCTCGGTGTTTCCGATTGATCCGGCAAGCGATGGAACATGGATCGGCATCAACGATTCGGGTCTTGTAGTGGCACTACTGAATGCAACTTTACTGCTGCAAATTCCGGGCGCAAGCAGGTCACCGGTGCGCCCGGGCTTGCAATCACGCGGGCTGCTGGTGCCGATGGTGCTCGGTGAGGACACCATCGAAGGTGCCGTAGCCGCCGCGCTACGGTGGGATGCTTCCTTAACGGCGCCGTTTCGAATATGGATCAGCGATGGGCAAACGCAGTGTGTTGTTTCATCAGATGGCCGGGCTGTTCACTCGCCGGGTATCAGTGAGATTTCTGGTCCGCTGATGCTGGCATCATCAGGGCTAGGCGATGAACTGGTGCGGCTGCCGCGTGAGGGCATTTTTGCTGGGGTGCAGGCTGCGAGCGGGTGGAGCGCCGCATCGCAAGACCGGCTTCATGAAACCACCGATCCAACCAATGGCGCGCTGGGCGTGCTGGTGTCCCGGCCCGATGCACGGACAGTGAGCAGAACCGGAGTCTTACTTTCCGCGAACGCCGCAGAAGTGCGGCACGTGCTGCTGGGCGATGATCTGCGGCCGAGCGGGCCTGAGCATGTGATGCGGCTTGCACTCCGCCGGGCGGAGGCTGCGCTGTGAGTCGAAGCTACGCTGGCGACATGGGCATATGTCAAGTGCAACACCCGTCCACCAGCAGGGCCACACTGCTCGCTGGCGCACGCGGTGGCCTCGCGCAGCGGCTGAGTGATGCGTGGGTGCGGCTGGCCCGCCTCCGCCGGTGGGAGTTCTGGCCATCATGGATGATTTACGCCCCTCTGGTGCCGTTTGTTGTGGTGCACGCGGTTCGCCATCGGGGCTTTGGCACGTGCACGGCGGTGAACCCGGCCATTGAGTTTGGAGGGTTAGTTGGCGAATCCAAATCGCAAATTCTGGCAATGCTGCCAGCCGAGCGCATCGCCAGCGCAGCGCTGGTGGCTGCAGGGCCGGTCGAGCAGCGAATGGCGGCAGTAGACGGCTTCATGCGAGCCAACGGCATTTCGTGGCCGGTGATTCTGAAGCCCGATGTTGGCGAGCGCGGCACGGGGGTGCGACTGATACAAGATGCCGCCGCAGCACGGGAGTACTTAACACGATACAGCCAGCCCGCGATTGTACAGCGCTACCACCCCGGGCCGCACGAGGTTGGCGTATTTTATATTCGCCGGCCAACAGACAAGACCGGCGAGTTATTCTCAATCACCGACAAACGATTTGCAAAGGTAACGGGCGATGGTGTGTCAACCCTCTCACAACTAATCCGCTCTGATGCGCGGCTGCGGTTACAGCTCGACGTGTTCCTGCAGCGGCTTGGCACACGATGGTCCGAGATTCCGGCAAGCGGTGTGGTTGTTCCGCTGGGAATCTCCGGGAATCACTGCCGCGGAAGTCTCTTCTTAGACGGCTCTGCCCTCGCCACAACACAACTGCGTGAGGCGTTTGATACGATCAGCCTTGCGACTCCGGGGCTGTACTTTGGCCGGTTTGATGTACGCTACCACGATGCCGCGGAGCTAAAGGCCGGTCGGGGGTTTGCGATTATTGAATTCAACGGCCTGCTCTCTGAGCCAACGCACATGTACGACCCAGGCTTTTCATTCTGGGCCGCCCAGCGGCTGCTGCGCCGGCAATGGCGCATGGCCTTTGAAATTGGTGCAGAGAATTGCCGCCGCGGCGCAATCGCCCCAGGCTGGCGCGAATTGATCGCAGCAGTGCGCATTCACACGCGGCGACCGGATGCGGATGCGCCGTCAGACTAATTTCTGCCAACAGTTTTCGGGACGTTTTCCACTCGCCATTACCCACGTTCACCGCTGCCCCGTAAATTACTCAACATACACATGCGTCGTGCAGTGCAGCACAGGGTACTTAATCGCGCATCGAAAGATCTCAAACGTTGTGCCCAGCCAGCCAAGGCGTTCAAGCTGATCGTGCAATAGCTCGTAATAGTGCGGAACTGCAGGGGTGTACAAGGATTCAAGCCGATGGCCCAGGTGCACGGCGGTGTTGTCAAGCGGGAGATTTCCGATCAAGCTGTCGGGCGAGAAGCGCACATCCGGCCCAACCACGCGTGTGCGAAGGCGGGTCGGATCACACCACGTTCGGGGCATGATCAGGTCGATCTGGAGCAGCTCAGTCGGTTCCGGGCACGGGCATGAACAGCCATGAGGCGGGGTGCGCGTGCCTTTGAAGTCGGGCGAAAAGGTTGTCCACCACGCCGTGGCTTCACTCTGGCGGCCAAGGCCTTCCAGCGCGAGATAGTCCCGCAGCGATCCATCAGGTGTGATCCGCGCCTCAATCCGGGGCATGGGCTGGCTGCACGCTTCATGAATGAGCCCGGCGCTGCTGGTCATGATCTTGGCGTCGGGCAAGTCTCGCCAATTCTCCGGCGGCGGGCCAGAGCCTGCCCAGATGCGAGTTGAGGCCGACATGGCCACGCCGGTGCCCGCCCGGTAGCCGCGGACTCCCACGCGGCCACGAAGCGAAAGTGCATCTTGGGCTCCGGAAGGGCGTTCATGAAACACGAGGCAGTTGATCGAGCAATCAACCGAGACACCCCACACCCCGCTGTTCGCGCGGAAGGCGGCCTTGCGAAGCTTGGTCCACGCGGCGCGATCTGCCGGCTGCAGTGAAGAGAGCATGGCCGAGAAACTCGCGCGGTCTCCCGCGTGAGCTTTGACGAACGCTTCGAACTCGGAGTACGCATCAGCAACAGCCTGGCACAGCAACGCGGGCGCCTTGGCTTTGGTAATCGTGCGAATGAATCGGTCCATCGCGCCGGCCTTGGGAATGAACCGATCCGCCGCCAGCGGATCCGCGGTGTTGGCCAGCGAAAAAATCTGCCAAGCCAAGGCGGCGTCAAGATCAAGCCTGCGTTTTAAGTCCGCCGCGATTTTGACATCCGGAAAGGTGGCAAGAGCCTGGCCAAGGGCTCGCTGCAAGGCTCCGATAACCTCACCGGCAAGCTCCTGAAACGTCGCTGACGCGGGACTGGTTGCCACGGCGCTGGTGGCAGTGGCGCCCATAGGGCCCGCCATCGGGGCGGCTAATGGCTCTTCGGCCGGGGTTTGTTTGAGCTTGGGCACGCCCTTAGTTTACGGCGTTTTTTGCCTTGTGCAAGGGCATTTTAAAATTTGGCAATAATTTGTACAAATAATTGAAAGAATAAATGGCCGACTCCGAAACAGGTGGTATTGTTTGTTCGAACTGACTTGCTCCGGTGGCGAAGCACCCTGACTCGCCAGCGGTGCTTGGAAGACAAGCCACGATCGTTCACGCCCGCAAAAACTCGTACTCGATTTGTTCTAAGAGGCCATTTTATGAAGACTTACAATCAAAGTCCTGTCGCTTCTTCCGGCCGTTCGCTGTTGCTGGTTGTCGGGCTTGCCTCAGCGCTAGCCACAGTGCTCGCTGGCGCTGCCCCTGCTCTGGCCCAACCCTGCGCCAGTGGCTGGACGCGACTGCTAGAGGCACCGGGCGTGCCCGCGCGAAGCACGGCCGCCGTGGCCGCAGAAGGCTCGGGCCAGACCGTGGTGCTCTTTGGCGGGTCCAGCGGCGGAACGACCTACGGCGACACCTGGGTCCGCACAATCACAAACTGGCAGAAGCGCGAAGTAGTTGGGCCATCGATCCGGACCGGCCACGTGATGGCGTACGACGCGGCCCGCGGGCGAACGGTGCTGTTTGGCGGCAACGGCGGCTCACTGACAGACACGTGGGAGTGGAACGGCACAGCGTGGGCGCAGCTGCAACCGGGCGAGAACCCCGGTGCCCGCAATGGAGCGACCCTGGTGTACGGCGGCGCAGGCCGGGTGCTGCTGCTGGGCGGCAGCAATGACCAGGGCGCAGCGCAGCGTGATGTGTGGTCCTGGGACGGCGCGAACTGGACCAACCTTGGAGACCTTGGTTTGCCAGCACGCCTCAATGCCGGCGCCGCGTTTGATGCCAGCCGGCAGGTGGTGGTGGTGTACGGCGGTTTGAACCCGGTGAGCTTTGATCAGCTTGCCGACACCTGGGAGTTTGATGGTACCTCGTGGGCTCCGGTTGGCTTTGGCGAGCCCGGCGCGCGTGAGGATGCATCGCTGGCGTACGACGCAGCACGCGGGCTGGTAGTGCTGTACGGCGGAACACAGGCTGATACACGCACCTTCGAACTCTCCGGCGGAAGCTGGCTTGAGCGCAGCGCCGCCGGGCCCAAGCCCGAGTTACCGCTGGCGTTTCACGGTGGCATTGGCCGCGTAATTCAATTGGAACCCGAGCCTTCCCGCACGTGGGCGTGGGACGGCGCAGCGTGGACCGTCAACGGCGTAACGCTGATTCCGGCCACCAACGCCGCGGCGGGCGCTTGGGACCCAACCAGCTCGCGCTTCGCGGTCTTTGGAGGATCAACCTTTCTGGGTCGTCAGCTCAGCACACTGTGGACACTTGGCCACAGTGGCTGGGAGCTTGCGGCTGAGGGCGGGCCGGCGGCTCGTGATCGGGCAGGCCTGGTTGCTGATACCAGCCGGAGCCGACTGGTACTCTTTGGCGGCACCGATGCGGATGCAAACCCGCTGGGTGATACCTGGACATGGAACGGAACAGCATGGACGGAGTTGCCCGCAGCGGGCTTGCCCGCCCGCACCGCGATGGCAACCGCATACGACCCGGTGCGCGACCGGGTGGTAGTGTTCGGTGGCCGAGATGCAGACTTTAATTTCTTAGCTGAAACGTGGACGTTCAACAGCGCTGCGTGGAGCCAAGTGACAACAGCCTCTGCACCTACAGCACGTGACCGGGCCGCGATGACGTTTGATGCCAGCCGCGGCAAGGTGGTGTTGTTCGGCGGGCGAGATGAGAACTTCTCGATGCTCGATGATCTCTGGGAGTTTGATGGCGCAACCTGGACGCAAATTGTCACGCCGGTCTCGCCGCAGGCTCGGTCATCAGCAACGCTCAACTTTGACCCAGTACGTAACACGCTGGTGCTCACCGGTGGGCTTGACAACAACTTTGCCACACTCGATGGCACGTGGGTGTACTCAGCCGCGGCCGGTTGGCAAAACATCAGTTTACCAACACTCGGCGCACGGTCCGACCATGCCTCGGCATTTGATCCGGCTCGCGGCACAGTCATGGTCTTTGGCGGGTTCACCGGCAGTGACACTGTTGGTGACACCTGGGCGTTTACTGGTGGGCTTGACCTTGCCATTGACACGCACCCCCAAGGTGCAACCGTGTGCCCGGGTGGGAGCACAAGCCTGAGCATCACCGCATCGGGTGCGGGGCAACTCAGCTATCAGTGGCGGCAGGACGGCTCGCCGATTGATGCCACAACGAACCCATCTGCGGCGACACCGACACTGCTATTAAGCAACATTCAGCCGTTTGCCTCCGGCAGTTACGACTGCGTAATCACCGTGGCGTGCGGCAGCTCAACCAGTCTGGCAGCGCAGGTCTCAGTCGTGTCATGCTCGTGCTCGCTGGCAGATATTGCCGGAACAGGTGATGATGGCCGGCTGGCCGATGGAATTGTTGATGGCTCTGACTTTGTTGCGTTCATCAACAGCTTTGGTACCGGCGACCCGTTTGTAGATAGCTTGGCCGATGTGGCCGGTGGCGGTGATGATGGCCTGTTGCCCGACGGCGTGATTGATGGCAACGACTTCGTCGCGTTCATCAACGCGTTCGCCGCCGGATGCTGAAGGCGGGGCGGGGGAGGGTGCGGCGTTGCCAGTTGCCCGTGGCCCGTGGCCCGTGGCAACGCAAGGCGCAAGCAGAGCGCCGGTGGGCGGGGCCGCTTGGTGTAGTTGTTGGTTTGTAGTTCTATTTGTGAGTGAGATCTTGGAGATTATGAAAATGATGAACTTTACAGCGCAGTCTATGGTCGTTGGTGTTGTGCTCGCAGCCGGTGGTGTGCTCGCAGTTGCCTCGGCCGCATCGGCCCAGCAGTATCAGGCCTCAATCCTGAATCCGGCTGGCTACACCGAGGCGTTTGCACAGGGCGCCGGCAGTGGCCAGCAGGTTGGCTTTGGCCGGATTGGCGAAGGCTTTAACCCGCACGCACTGCTGTGGACCGGCACCCCGGCAAGCTTTATTGACTTGAATCCAACCGGCTTTGACGGCACCTTCGCGTACGGCGCTGGCGGCAACCAGCAGGTGGGCGTGGGGTTTGCACAAGGCATTGATCGCGCGCTGCTCTGGACCGGAACCGCCGCCTCGTACGTTGAACTCACACCCGAGGGCAGCACCCGTTCGTTCGGCTACGCAACCGACGGCACAATCCAGGTTGGCTACGCGGGCATTCCGGAAACCGGCGCGGGCTCGCGCGCCTTTGCGTGGCGGGGCACCGCCGCCTCCGCCGTGAATCTGCACTCGCCCGACTATGACGACACAACAGCCTTCGACACCGATGGCGGACGGATCGCCGGTACGGCAACCGCGTTCGATGCGTTCTACAACGCCGTGCTGTGGACGACAACCTCGGCCGAATCTATCGTCTCGCTTCACCGTCCTGAGTTGTTTGATGAAACCGTGGCCAACGCCATCCGCGGCACAACCATCGGTGGCAACGGCAACGGCGTCTCCACCGGCGGGCCCAATCATGCGATCATCTGGCTGAACTTAGGCGAGACGGTGGTAGACCTGCACCCCGGCCCCGCGTATTTCACATCATTCATCTACGCCATGAGCGCGACCCAGCAAGTTGGTCTGGCCTCAATTAACGATGGCTCGGAAGAACACGCCGCGGTGTGGTCCGGCACGGCCGCATCATTTACTGATCTGCACGCGCTCATTCCCGGCGGACCCTACGAAAGCTCACAGGCAACCGGAATTGACAGCGACGGCAGCATCTACGGCAACGCCCGCAACGGCTCGCTGTACTACGCGGTTCGCTGGACGCCAGTGACCACCCCGGCAGGCTGCTCACTGGCCGATCTGGCCGGCGGCGGCGCGGATGGAATTAGCCCCGACGGCATCGTCGATGGTTCCGACTTCATCGCGTTCATAAACAGCTTCGGTATCGGTGATGTGGGCAGCAGCGCACTGGCCGATGTGGCCGGCGGCGGCACCAATGGCCTCTCGCCCGATGGCATCATCGATGGATCCGACTTCATCGCGTTCATCAACGCGTTCGCGGTTGGATGCTAAAAAAGAGAAAGTTGTAAGAGAAGCGTTGCAAGACCAACGCTCGAAAAGAAACGCTCCCTTCAGCCAAACGGTAAAGGGGAATGATCGAGACTGGCATAAGTGGGCGTGATTTGTGCGTCTGAATTTGTTCTCTCACAAAGCAAGACGGCCACGGAATTAGATTCCGCGGCCGTCTTGTATTTGATTGAGATGGCATTTTCAGTGCTCACCCGCCGTCGCTGGCGAGAGCGTGGCGGGCGGGATCAACAACTGGAAGTATGGAGCAGCGCCGCCTTACCGCGTCGCATTCCCCGGTGCCGCCAGCTCCGGCAGCAGCTTCTTGGTAATCGCCAGCAGCTCGCGAACGTGGCTGACGGATTCATCCATAGACTTCTTCTCATCCGGGTTCATCGCAAAGGTCAGGATCTTCTCAACACCCTTTGAGCCCAGCACGCACGGCACGCCCACAAACATGCCGTCGCCAGCGGGCGCGCCAATGCCAAACTCGCCCTCGCAGTACGCGGCCGAAGCAATCACGCGCTTCTTGTCGCGGACGATGGCCTCGACCATTTCAATCGTGCCGGCTGAGGGGGCGTACCACGCGCTGGTGCCCATGAGCTTAACGATCTCGCCGCCGCCAACTTTGGCGCGATCAACACAGGCCTGAATTTTCTCCGCGGGCAGCAAGTCGGAAATCGGAATGCCATTGACGCTGGTAAGGCGGGGCAGCGGGACCATGTCATCCCCATGGCCGCCAAGCAAGATGCCCTGAATATCCTCAACCGAGCAGCCAAGCTCAAACGCCAAAAACGTCTTGTAGCGGGCAACATCCAGCGCGCCGGCCTGACCGAT
>JBBRKQ010000031.1:0-41183 GCA_038231815.1 Phycisphaerales bacterium | reverse complement strand
ATCCTGCGTCGGCTGGGTCGCCGTCGCCGCGTGCACGGTGGTCATCAGGCCTTCTTCAAAGCCAAAGCTGTCCAGAATCACCTTGGCAATCGGCGCAAGGCAGTTGGTGGTGCAGCTTGCGTTGGAAACCACGGTGTGCTTTGTGGGGTCGTACGTCTCGTGGTTTACGCCCAGTACCAGCGTCGGCACTACGGCCTGCTCGCTCTTGGTGGGGGCCGAGATAATCACGCGCTTCGCGCCCGCAGTGATGTGGGCCGAGGCCTTCTCAAAGTCAGTAAACAGCCCTGTTGATTCCAGCACATACTGCACGCCCTGATCCTTCCACGGCAGCGTGGCGGGGTCCTTGATGGCCGTGGTAATCGTCTTGCGACCATTAATCGTGAAGCTGCCGCCGGTCTCGGTGGCGTGGGCCACGATCTCGGCCGGAGCGCCATTGAC
Source organism: Phycisphaerales bacterium (assembly GCA_038231815.1). Classification (GTDB taxonomy): domain Bacteria; phylum Planctomycetota; class Phycisphaerae; order Phycisphaerales; family UBA1924; genus CAILKP01. The sequence goes on along the minus strand of JBBRKQ010000031.1, from coordinate 40,745 downwards.
ACGGAAGCGGCCGTGCATGGTGTCGTACTTGAGCAGGTACGCCAAGTTGTCCGCCGGGACAAGGTCATTAACGCCCACCAGCTCAATGCTGGAATCCTGAGCGGCGATGCGGGCCACCAACCGACCGATGCGACCGAAACCATTGATACCGATGCGAATAGCCATGGACGAATCCTGAGAATAAAGGAGGGAAAGAAACAGTTACACGCCGCGCACAAACCGCTGACAGATTCCTTCCCGAAGCGGCCGCGGCGACCGATTCGAGACACAAAGCAGGGAGATAGGATAGGGAGCGATGGCCGAAATGGAAAGCGGTTCGCACGCTGCGGCCGGGGTGGGCAACGAAGAAAAAGACCGGATGAGCAGCCGTGCAAAACGCAGGAATGCTCAAATTTCTGGACTATTTCGTGCGCATTTGCAGCGCTTTCCCGAGCTTTCCACCGATTTGGGGTGGGCATTGTCTGCAGCAATCGGGCCGGCCAGCCAATGCCCCGCCGGCCGACCGGTCGGGTGCCCGTTCGTGCTCGAGCCCGGGGTGCAAGCTCAAAACGGACGCAGTTCTCGTGCGAACAGAAGTTCCCTCCTTCTCAGTAAAAACTCTTCTGGCGCCGGCGAAAGGTCTCCCCGTGACCTCAGCGGAACCGCCCCAGCGCACAACCCGTGCGATCCAACGGCTTGAATCCCGTTACAAATGCCAGCGTAAGGCGAGAACACACGCATCCCAGTGGGCCGCGGAGCGCACGAAAAATCGGGGTTTGTGAAGTACTCAGGCAACTTCGGCATCACCGCCGCCGACGAGCCGCCAGCAGCCCGCCCAGTGCCAGCAGCGCTGCAGCGCTCGGTGTCGGCACCAGCGTGTTATTCAGCACGTAGTTGCCGAGGGCCGCACCGGATTCCAGCCCGGCGGTGTTGTCAAAGTTGAAGTGAATGCCGCCGTAGATGCGGCTCATTCCTGCCTCGGCAGCTGCGGATGAAAAGCTGGTAAAGCTTCGCGTGATCGAGCCATCCTGATTCGAAGCCGTGAAGTCCTGCAGGTCGGAGCCAAAGAACCCGGCCAGCACCGTCGCGGCAGCTGCGGAGAAGGTGCTGTGGCCTGACATATAGCTCTGAAACTGCGGCGTCGGTACCAGCGAGTTCCATGATGGATCTGTGGCGCGGAGCACGCTGATGGGGCGCACCGTGTCGTAGACCGTTTTGGCTTCCCACGCGCTGATGGCCGCATCGGCCAAGGCAATGTTCAGCAGCGCAAACAGCTTGGCGTTCTCGAGGGTCGACAATCCCCGCCCCGCAGCTGCCTGCTCGGCGATTTGGTTCCACATGCCCGGGGGCGTGACTGTGCCGCCTTGGGCTGCCCACAGCAGTGCGATCTGCCCCTGCTCTGCGGTCCGCGATGGGCTGCTGATGCTGCCGAGCGTGCGAACCTCGTTCAGCGCTGCGGTATACGCCGGGCTCATGTACGTCGGCGGCGGAGCCGGACGGAACTGACTCGGGCTGGTCATAGCCCACGGCGTGACAATGCAGTATTGGTTGAACGATGGCACCGTCTGAGAGCCGGTCGGAACCCAGCGGCCCGGCAGGCCGCTTGGCGTGTACGGCAGCGGTGCTGCGGAACCATCGGCCGCGCGGGCCGCACGAATAAACGTTGCCGCCGAAGCGCCGTAGGCCAATCCGTTCGTCTTTGCGGCCGTGCTTGGCATCGCTGCCAACTGGCTCGCCAGGGCCGCATCAAACGTCGCGGCCATGCTCGGGTACTGGGCGACCATGACATCATGCCCCGCCTGCGCCGCCGCGGCTAATGGGTCGGTCGGTCCGCCGGTGGCAGGCCCAAACCCGCCATACAAAGGTGATGATCCGGTGCCGCCAATGGCGTTGTACATGGCCGTGTGCAGCATGGCCAGATTGCGGGCCGATGGCGGCGGCGGCGCGCCTGGCGTCAGCGTGATGGCGTGCAGTGCCAGCTCGTTCCAGTCGGAGATAATGTCGGCCCGAGCCGTAGCCGGAGCGAACAGGCAGGCGATGGTCGTCAGCGTGCCGACACAGGTGAGCATGCCGCGGGGGGAAGAAATGTGCAGCATGGAAATTCTCTCCGAAACGAGGTTGCGGTGGGAGGTGGGAGACGGGCACGGAGGAGGCGACTGGCGGAAGCAAGGCCGCGGCAGAGTTTGCCCCCGAGCCAAACAAAAACGTGTTGAGCGTTCCGCGACAGAACATACGCGGGCCAATGCCAAGTAAACATACATCCAATTTTGACCTAGGCCATAAAAATCGCGATCATGCCCTCCAATTCCCTCGGAATTGGCGAACAAGCCCACGGTCGCAGCAAACAGATACCGGCCGGTACCCCGGTCGCATCTCGCTCAATCCCGCCGTCGGGCATTGCCGTGCCCACGCCCACGAGTATCCTGTTTTACGCGTAAACCTCAAGAAAAATGCGTTTACTGAGATGAATATCGCGGTGCAGTTGCTGCCGGTTCCAGTTCTTGACGTTGGCCATCACCTCGCCACTTGCAGTGATGTACTGGTCAAGCTCGCTGCCGGTAAGCTGGGCAACCATGTTCTGGAAAATACCCAGTTCCATGCCCGCAATGCCGCAGATGTACACCAGCGTCCGTGGCGATCGCAGGATCGAGCCAAGCTGCTCCGTATCGGTCGTAAGGCGGTCCTGCACATACAGCTTGCCCAAAGTGCCTGGGCCAAGCGGGCTGTCATTGCGCTCCCGGCTGATGGTGGGCAGGTACGTAAAGTTGCTGTTGGCCGCTGCCAGGTCAAGCATCTGATGGTGGTACAGCAGGTCCGAGGCATACGGCGAGCCCATGATGAGCGCGACCTTGGCGCCCGTCTTCGCCTTCAAAATATCCATCGCCATCCCGCGAAACGGGGCGATGCCCGTGCCCGTGGCAAAGAAGATGTAATCATGATCGCCAATGTTCTGCGGCAGTACAAACCGCTTGCCACTAGGGCCGGCGAGGGTGACCTTGTCACCAACCTGCAGGTCGCACAGGTGGTTGCTGCACACGCCGGTGAACAGCCGGTGCGTTTCCCAGTGCTCATCAACGCTGCGCTTAACGGTTGTTGACAGGATGTTGCCCGTGCCATCCTCGCCGCCACTGGGGCTGGCCAGTGAATACAGCCGCAGCTTGTGCGGCTTGCCGTGGGCATCAACCCCCGGCGCGATAACGCCGATGGACTGCCCCGGTATGGCCCTGCCCACGAGGTTGGTGCCGGAGACATCAAATTCAATATGGCGCACAAAGCCAGCGGCCTTTTTGCTGGCGGTGCAAATCTCCGTCTTGGTAATCGTGCCAATCGCCGGGTCGGTGGGTTTGTAGATGTGCATCTCGACCGGGCGAAGCGCGATTTCGGGAGCGGGGGTTGCCGTCAGATGTGTTGGAGGGGTCTGGCTCATAGCTGAAACACATGCAAAACAAGAGAAGAAAATGAAAAGCGAAGAGATAGTATCCGACGGGTAGCGCGTCGCGATGGCGGCCAGTTTTAACGGCGAATCACGGCGCCCTTGCTGCCCAAACGAGTCAGAACAGTCTGTGCAGCCTCGCGCGTCTGGTACTCACCGATGCGCACCGCATACAGGGTTCGGCCATCGGCCGTAGTTGTGGGCACCACAATCGGTGCCGGAGCGTTGATCTTGGTCGCCGTGCTCATCGACTGTGTCGCGAGAGTCTGCGCGGACTCGATTTTTTCAAACGCCCCAAGTTGCACGGTAAACGGTCCGCCGGGGGGGGCCTTGCTGGTGTTTGGTTTGCCCGGAGTCGATACGGTGGTCATCGGCACGCCGCCCGTCCCCGGCTTACTGATTGCCGGTGGGGCCTGCCCGGCCAGCCGGGCATCAACGGTTGATTTCACGCCCGGATCAACCGCCCGCATCCCCGCCTTGTCGTACAGCTCTTTGGCTTGGGGCTGCATTTTTAGCCGCGAGTAGCAGTCGCCCGCCAGCAGATACGCCCGGGCGGAATCATCGCCATCTAGCTCTTCTCCGGCTTTGACCAAGTACTTTGAGGCCTCAACATGGTTGCCCCGTTCTGCTTCAATCTGCCCAAGCGTCCAGTTTGCCCGCCCGGCAACTTGCTTGTCGCTGCTGGCGGTCAGTGGCCGCATATAGCTTGAAGCAACCGTCTGTTTGCCCAAGGCATATGCCGAAAGTCCCGCCACCAGCGATGCTCGCTCGCGGTCTCCCGCCGGAGCCTCAGTATCCCGCGACTTGGTTTCCGCCAGTTTTAAGGCTTGGTCGTATCGTTTGGCGGTGTAGGCCTGGGTGTAGGTTTCTTCGGCCAGCTTTTCGCCCGGGGTCTGGCAGCCTGTCAGGCCTGCCGTGGCGAAAAACAAACACAACACTGTGGCCAGAGAGCGCGGGGAAGGCAACTTGAAGCTCATGGTTTGATTCATCAGTGAACGCATGCGACCTCCGTGTCGGTTGCGGTATGGAAGTTGGGTTCGGGCGGGTAAGGCAAACATGCCGGGTTGGACAGACAGATCAAAAAATCAACACTGGGCGGAATCCGGACGGGGGAGCGTACGCCGGATGGGAAGCGGTTCAATTCGGCCAGCAGGTTAGAACCGCCGTACGCTCGCGGGCCTGTAATTCTTGCAGGTGGCACCGCAGTCAGCACCTGTGCCGGGAAAATGTGTGTCGATTGTGCATCGCCCGGCCGCAACCCGGTTCCGCCGCACAAGCAATGGGAACGTGACCTTGAGCATCCACTGGCCGATTCTGCATCAATGCCTGAAACACCCGCTGCGGACGTTCGTCACTGATGACACCCGGACCTACACCGGGGCAAAGATTTTCATCGGCGCGATGGTAATGGCCGATGCGATTGACCGAGTGTGCAAAACCAAGCACATCGCCATCGCCCTGCCGTGCAGCGGGGCCTTTCCTATCGCAGCTTTGGCAGCTTGGATCACCGGCCGCGTGGTGGTGCCCGTCAACTTCCTGCTCAAGAAGGAAGGGCTCCAGTACGTCCTTGATGACAGCGGCGCCGACACCCTCATCACCGCCCAAGGCGTGCTGGACTTCATGGGCTACACGCCAGACCGCGTGAGCCTGCTCCGGGCCGACGATGTGAATTGGAAAGTTGTCCCCGAGCCCCGCTGGCCCGCCTCCGCTGCTGATGATGATCTTGGTGTGCTGCTGTACACCTCGGGCACTTCGGGCCGGCCCAAGGGTGTCATGCTCTCCCACGGCAACATCACTGCAAACGTGCGCCAATGTCACCAGCACGTCGGTTTCGATAGTTCCGAGGTCATGCTCGGCGTGCTGCCGCAGTTTCACACCTTCGGCCTCACGGTGCTGACGATCATGCCCATGACCATCGGCGCCAAGGTGGTGTACATGCGCCGCTTCAGCCCTATGAAAGCCGTTGACCTGATGCGCGAGCACAAAGTCACCGCGTTCATCGGCATCCCTTCCATGTACAACGCCATGGCCCACGTCAAATCCGCCGGCCCGACTGATCTGGTCACACTCAGATACGCCGTTTCCGGTGGCGAGCCCCTCCCCGCGGCCGTGGCAGATGCTTTCTTTACCAAGTACAACGTCCGCATCAACGAGGGCTATGGCATGACCGAGCTGGCCCCGGTGACAAACTGGTGCCGCCCTGATGAATACCGCCGCGGTTCTGTCGGCACCGCGCTGCCCGATGTCAATGTCCGCATCGTCGATATCGAACGCGGCTATGACCTTGGCCCCGGGCTCGATGGTGAAATCCGGCTCGCCGGGCCCAACCTCATGCGAGGCTACTACAAACTGCCCGAACTCTCCGCCGCCGCGATTGATGAGCGCGGTTCCCTCCGCTCCGGCGACATTGGCCGGATTGATGAGGCCGGCCACTTGTACATCACTGGTCGGCTGAAGGAGATGCTCATCATCGCCGGTGAAAACGTCTTCCCCCGCGAAATCGAAGAAGCGCTGAACAGCCACCCGGCAATCAAGGATTCCGGAATCGTGGGCGTGCCCGACCCCATCCGCGGCGAAGTGGCCTTTGCGTTCATAGAACTCAAAGAAGGTGCGGCGTACGAAGAACAAAGCGTGTACAACCACCTGCGCACCTGCATCGCAGGATTCAAGCTCCCCAAAACGATTAAGGTGCTCGAAGCCCTCCCCCGCAACGCGACAGGCAAGGTGATGCGACGTGAGTTAAAGAAGATGGTATGATTGTGAAGTTGCGTAGCGACGCGACCGGCTCGTCGGCAACAGTTGGAAGGCTGCGTGAAAGCATGGGTTTGGCCGAATCAAAGCATGCCAGTGAAGCCCAGCCGGCTGAGCCAAAGCCATCACACCGGCAAAGGACGCTGCTGATCGGCTGCGGCGTCGCTGCTGGCCTGAGCCTCATCGGCATAGGCCTGCTCTTTGCAGCTCAGGCTCTCTTTGTGACTTCATGGCCGGAATGGCTGTGGGTCCTTCTCCGAGGGCTGGTCACCGTAATCTCGGTCTGCGTAGCCCGGCATCTACTCCGTTCGCGCGGCTTGCTTTCAGGAACCAATCTATGAAATCCACTCTATCAGCCCTCCTCTTCTGCTCCGTCGTGCTTGCCGTCGGCACAGCTGCGCCTGCCTTGGCCAGCGACCCCGAGGCCCCCAAACCCGCGGCCAAAGCGCCGGCCACCAAGGACATGACCGCCAAACCGGTGGATTCGAGCAAACAACTCGCCGAGCCGTACCCCCTGAGCACCTGCCCCGTCCTCGGTGGCAAGCTCGGCTCCATGGGCGAGCCTGTCGTCAAGGTGTACGACGGTCGCGAAGTTCGCTTCTGCTGCGGCGGCTGCCCATCCAAGTTTGAGAAGGACCTCGCAAAGAACTTGGCCAAGCTTGATGAGGCGATCATCAAGGACCAGCTCCCGCTTTACCCAACCGAAACTTCCATTGTTACCGGCAAAAAGCTTCCCGCAAAGCCGATCGAATGGGTCTTCAACAACCGCCTCGTGCGACTGGGTGATGAGGCCGAGAAGGCCGACTTCAAGAAAGACACCGCCAAGTACCTCGCCACGCTTGACAAAGCGGCGACCGAAAAGCAGGGCAAAGACTACCCGCTGAAGACCTGCGCTGTCAGTGGCGAGGATTTTGGTTCTATGGGTGAGGCGAAGGATGTGATCGTTGGTGGCCGCCTCGTTCGCCTGTGCTGCAACTCCTGCAAGAAGGAGGTTCGCAAGGATCCGGCCAAGTTCATCGCGATGATTGATGATGCCCGCAAGCCCGCGGCCGGTGCTGAAGCAGACAAGCCCGCGAAGAAACCCGCTGCAAAGTAACCATCGCTCTTATTTGGGCGATCCGACAGCCGGAGATACACCCTCCCGGTGCACCATTCGTTCCAGCATTTCTGTTATTTGCTGCTGCTCTGCGCTGCTCAGCGGCTCCATCCATTGCGCCACTTTTTCGTAGTAGTGTGGCACCGTACGGTCCAGCAGTTGCTGGCCTGCCGCGGTCAGTACAGCCGCGCTGCACCGGCCATCATCGCCGGTGCTCTCGCGCCGCACCAGCCCAGCATCCGCAAGGCCCGTTAGCAGGCCCGACATTGTGGCTTTGCTCACGCCCTGTTTCTCAGCCAATTCCGAGGGCAACGCGGTGCCACTGGCCGACCGGCGCAGCAGCACCAGCGTGATCCATCGCCCGTGCGTGAGCCCGTACCAAGCCAGAAACTCATCAAACGCCGTGAGCAAATCGCTGCCCACCCGCAGCAGCCGCACAAATGCTGATATCGCCACCGGATCAATAGTCGGGTACATGCCTCGAAAGGTGTCAAAGTTTTGCTCGTTTGGCAAGTCGCGGAGAAGGAAAGCCATGGGTAGGGGAGAGATCGCAAGTCGTGAGAGGATGGAAAGGGGAAGAACCAGAAAAGGTGAACCAGAAGCGGGGAGGCAGAGAACAAAGTGCATGGCACGAACTGACAAAGCATCGGCCGTGCGTTTTTGCAGGAGGCTTTCAGCGTGCCGCCGGAGCTCCCGCCGGTGCGACACCCGGAACGACACCCGGTGTGATCGTCGGTGCTGGTGCACCTGTCGTTCCACCCGCTGCGCCAGACGGTACCGAAGCGGCCGTCACCGAAGCCGAAGCCGCCGGGCTGGCAACCGTAATCGCTGGGTTCACCGGTTCAATCCGCGTGCCCGCCGCCAGCGGAATAGACAGATTCACCGCCACCCGGTCATTGGTGGTCAGCCCCGACAGCACTTCAATGTCATTGCCAAAGTCCCGACCAAGCTTTACGCTCCGGTACGTCAGCGAGTATGGCGCTGCGGCGCCGGTCACCACGGCCACCGTCGGGCCGCCGCTGCCGTCCGGCTGCGTCGGCAGGCTCATCAGCGCGTTGCCGGGTATCAGCGCGGGGCGCTGCTCCATCGTCCGCTTCGTTTCAATCTCCACAGTCGCAAATGATCCTGCAATCAATCGCCCATCGGTGTTGGGCACCAGCAGCTCAACTGGCATTGTCCGTGTCAACTGATCAATCTCCCCCGAGATCCTCGTCACTTTGCCCTCAATCACCAGGTCGCCCACGCCGCCCACCCGCACTTTGGCGCTTTGGCCCACCCGTATCAAATACGCCTGAGACTGCGGGATATCTACAACCGTGCGCAGTGATGAACTATCCACCACGGTAAAAACCGACGGGTCCGTCGGCTTGCCGCCCACTTCAATAAAATCGCCCTGCTCGCGGTTGCGTCTCGTCACCGTACCGGCAAAGGGTGCTCGCAACTCACGAAAAGAAAGTAGCCGCCGCAGCCGCTCTATCTGGGCCTCCGTCGCCTGAAGCAATGCCGTCGCCCGTTCGCTGCTGCTGGTGGCCTGTTGCACCTGTGTCTCTGCCGCATCCACATCCTGCTGCGCTGCGGCTTTGCTTTCAACCGCCTTGTTCAATCGTCCGGAGGTTCGCTTGGCAAAGTCAAGTTGCTGCTCGGTGGTGGTAATCTCCGCCAGCGCTGCTGCACGCTGGCTCTCCACTTGTGACAGTTCCTTCTCAAGCATCGGAGTGGCAACCACGCCCAGCACCTGCCCCTCCTGAACCACATCACCAATTTCCACCTTCCGCTCAACCAAATACCCGGCAACCTGCGCAAGAATTTGCGCCCTTCGCTGTGGCTGCAGCGTTGCTGATTGTTTAATTACAAACGTCTCGGCCGCCTGACGCACCGGCACCACTTGCACCTTCCGGGGCGAGCTCGTAAGCTTCGCCGCACGCTCGGCCGCTGCGGCCCGCGCCTCTATTTTGGGCAGCGCCCCCAGCACGTACAAACCGCCGCCGGCCAATGCCAGCAGCACAACCGCCGTGACCGGCAGCCAGCGGTGGCTCTTGCGTGAAAGCATGGAATTGATCACTTCAGGTGAGTCCGCATCATGCGAGTTCGACATGGGTAGCCTCCATCAAAATAGCGTTTGGTTTGCGGCGAAGCAGGCTGAACATAACCGGCACAAACAACAACGTCGTGGTCGTTCCAAACAGCAGCCCGCCAATCACGGCCCGCCCCAGCGGCGCGTTCTGTGCTCCCGCCTCGCCCAGCCCAAGGGCCATCGGCAGCATGCCCAAAATCATCGCGGTGGCGGTCATCAAAATCGGTCGCAAGCGCGTGCGGCCTGCCGCGAGCGCCGCCGCCTTGCTCGAGAGCCCGCTGCCCAGCATCTCGTTTGCGAACGTGACAAACAAAATGGCATTCAGCGAAACAACACCAATGACCATGATTGCCCCCATGAGGGCTGGCACGCTAAAAGGCGTTCCGGTGGCAAAGAGCATCCACGCGATGCCACCCAGCGCCCCTGGCAACGCCAGCACCACAATAAACGGGTCAACCCAACTCTGAAAATTCACCACCATCAGCAAGTACACAATCAGTGCTGCAAAGCCCAGTCCTGCCACCAGCCGTGCGTACGCATCGTTCATCGTTGCCAGTTGTCCCCGGACGCGAATCGTCACGCCCGGCGGCAGAACCTTTCGGGCCTCATCCAGAATCCGATCAATCGCTCCGGTGACTGAGCCAAGATCAGAGCCTGCAACGTTGGCCAGTACATCAATCACGGGTATCAGGTCGGTGCGATTGATGTTCGCCGGCGTCGTTGTCCGTCCGATCTCCGCAAGGTTGCCCAGCGTTTGCATGTGTGCAGCGCCGGACTCACCGCCCGATCCTGATCCCGACCTCGGGCCAGAACCCGGCAGCCGGAAGCTCTGGTTCTCCAAATCAGCGATCGTGCTGAGCCGGTGCTGCGGTGTCTGCGCCGCCACGAAGTAACTGATGCCGTTTCGCGGATCAACCCAGAAGTTTGGTTGCACCTGCGAGGTTGATGCCACCGAGGCCAGCACTCCATTGGCCACCTGCCGCTGCGTCAAGCCTGATTCGCTCGCCCGCGTCCGGTCCACATTCACCATCAGCACCGGCATGTTGGTGACTTGTCCAAGCCGCGCATCGGCAATGCCGGGCACCGCGGCGATTTGGTCGCGAATCTTTCGGCCAATTGCCAGTGTGGCCGGCCGGTTGTTGCCCGCAATTTGAATGTTAATCGGAGCGGCAATGCCCGCGCTAAGCACCTGATTGACCATATCGGCGGGTTTGAAGTACACCGTCACATCCGGCAGCTTTTCCCGCAGCGCATCGCGGATGCGCATCCGGGCCGCTTCGGTACCAATCGGCTTGGTCCCCGCAGTCTCTTGCGCAAGGGTTATCCGCATTTCTCCTTCAAACGGCCCAACGTTTATCGAATCCTGAAACGCCGCGTTCAAACCGTTCGATGGTGCTCCGATCACATCAACAACATGCTCAACCGAACCCTCCGGCAGCGCCTCGCGGATAATGTCCGCTGCGAGTTGAAACTCAAGCTCCGTTTGTTCAATTCGCAGGTGCGAAGGGAACCGCAGCCCCATCCGCAGTTGCCCCGCATCCGCCGATGGGAAAAAGTCACGCCCAACCTGCGGCACCAGCCATGCCGATGCGCCCACCACGGCCACCATAACAACGCTGGTGACCACCCGGTTCCGCAGCGCTGCGGCCAAAAGGGCTGAGTACAACTCGCGAAACACCGAGAAAAGAGTGTTGAATGCCCGGTGTACAAGGCCAATCAGTCCGCCGCCGGAATCAACCGCTCCCGGTTCGTATCGCTTCACCTCGGCCGGCAGCAGCCACATCACCAGCGTCGGAATAATCGTCCGGCTGACAACGTAGCTTGTTCCCACCGCAAATACCACGGCCAGGGCGAACGGCACAAACAACTCGCGGGCAATATCCCGCAGGAACACGACCGAGACAAACACCAAGCAAATTGCCGTGGTGCCCACAAATGCCGGAACTGCGATCTGCTGTGCACCGTCCAGAATCGCCCGCTTCAGCGGTTTGCCCATGTGCAAGTTGCGGTGGATGTTCTCAATCTCCACCGTCGCATCGTCAACCAGAATGCCAATTGCAAGTGCTAGCCCACCCAGGGTCATGTTGTTCAGCGTGTAACCTAAATAGTCCAGGGCAATCACGCTCGTCAGAATCGACAGCGGAATCGAAGTCGCCACGATCAGCGTGCTCCGCCACGATCCCAGAAAGAGCAGGATCATTAACGCCGTCAGGCACGCGGCGATGATGCCCTCAAACAGCACGGCGTTGATTGAATTTCGCACAAATTCGCTCTGGTCCGCCAGCGGCTCAATCCGCAGCCCAGCCGGTGCGGTGGCCCGCACTGTCGGCAGCCGCCGCAGCACTTCATCAACAATATTGAGGGTCGATGCGCCACCACGTTTTAGAATCGTCAGTAGGGCGCCACGTGAGCCATCCTGCCGCGCCATCTGCGTTTGTACGGCAAAGCCGTCCCGCACCTGGGCCACATCACGAATCAGGGTGGTTGTTCCGCCCACGGTCCGCACCGGCAAGTCGTTGATCGCCGCGACCGTCTCCGGGCTGCTGGCAAGCTGTACGGAAAGTTCACTCTCGCCCACCTTCGTTGTCCCCGCTGGCAGCGTCAGGTTCTGCGCGCTAATCGCAGCGGCAACCTCATCGGCCGAGATCCCGTGCGCCCGCATCAGGTCCGGGTCAAGGTCCACCATGATCTGCCGCAGCTTGCCGCCGGTGGGCAGCGGCAGTGTCATGCCCGGAATGCCACCCATCTGCTGGCGAAAGCCCACTCGGGCATAGTCCTCCAGGGCCGCCTCGCTGAGTGTGTCACTGGACAGTGAGAACTGCAAAATCGGCACTGCCGCGGCGTTGTAGCGAATAATCAGCGGCGGGTTTGTGCCCGGCGGCATGCGCCGCAGAATAGTTTGCGAAACGGCAGTCACCTGCGCGATGGCTCCGTCAATGTTGGTTCCCGGTTGGAACGAGACACGAATCACCGCGAGCCCGGAGATGGATTGGCTCTCGATAGTCTTGATGTCATTGACGTTGTTGTTGAGCGCAAACTCAGAGAAGGTCGTCAGCTGCCGCTCAACATCCTGTGCCGAGAGGCCGTTATACGTCCAGATGATGGTGACAATCGGGATGTCAATCTCAGGAAAAATGTCCTTGGGCATGCGCAGCGCCGAAAGCACGCCCAGAAACACTACCAGAATCGAGGCGACTACGAAGGTGTACGGTCTTCGGAGCGCGAGTTGGACAATTCACATAAGAACAGACTCCGTGGCCGCGTTGCGAAAGCGGCCATGGCTGAAACGAAACGGGTTGTACAAATGGGAAACAAACTGGAAAAGCTTCGGCTTCCACCGCAGCGGTGCACGGCCGAAGCAATTTCATTAGCCGACTAATCATACCGTTCGATGGCCCAGTGTCCACCCACTCGCCTCTCTTTTACGAGGGGAGGGTCAGCATCCAAACTTTGGCAGTACCCCTGCCGTCGCCTGCGATGCGGCTTCGTCGTTGCTGCTATGCGTTCTAAATTTTAGTTTTGAATTCCGGCTCGCTGCCTTCCCTTTTGATGCCGCCTGCCCTTTTATCGCTGCCATCTCTTCGTAGCTTTACTTTTTCGCGTTGGCACGTTCTGTTTTTTTGTGTGTCCCCTCCCGCTTCCGCAATGCCAGAACTGACCTCCAACATCCTTGTCTTACTCTTTTTTGTGTCCATGGTCGCTGGCTGCATTGATGCCATTGCCGGGGGCGGCGGGCTTATCACGCTGCCTGCCCTGCTTTGGGCTGGCGTGCCGCCAGCCATGGCTTTGGGCACCAACAAGCTCCAGGGCACCGCTGGGTCGCTGTCGGCAAGCATTCACTTTGTGCGCGAAAAGGCAGTTGATTTCCGCCGCTTCTGGCCCGCCTTCGCTTCGGCACTGCTGGGCGGCGCACTTGGCGCTCTGGCGGTCCAGCAGATTGACCCGGGGTTTCTTAAGAAGGTCATTCCGTGGCTGCTCATCGCCATCGCCATGTACATGCTGCTTGCTAAGCGGGTAGGACAGGTTGAGCGACACCAGCGCATCAGCATTCCCGTGTTTGCCGCCACCATTGGCTTTAGTGTGGGGTTTTACGATGGGTTCTTTGGCCCCGGCACCGGAACGTTCTTCGCGCTGGCCTGTGTTGGCCTGCTTGGCCTCACGCTTCCGGTAGCCACGGCCCACAGCAAGGTGCTTAACTTTGCCAGCAACATCGCTTCGCTGGTGTTCTTTATCATCGGCGGCAAAATCCTGTGGGTGCCGGGCCTCACCATGGCCGCGGGGCAGTTCATCGGTGCCCAGGTTGGCGCTCGATTGGTCTTTAAAGGCGGCACACAGCTCATCCGCATCGTGGTGGTGGTGGTGTCTATCGCGTTGGCCTGCAAACTCTTGTTCTGGTAATCAACCCACGCCAACCTAAAAACGAAAAAACCCGCGACATCACTGCCGCGGGCTTTATCTTGAATCAATTCTTTAGCCTTGGGCTCAGGCCCGCATCTTCTCGGCCTTCTTGCGTGCATCCTCGATCGTGCCGACGTACATGAACGCCGACTCGGGGAGATCATCGCCTTCGCCGCTGCACAAGCGCTCGAAGCTGTCCAGCGTTTCATCCAGCGTGGTGGTCACACCGGGGAAGCCGGTGAAGATTTCAGCAACGTAGAACGGCTGCGACAGGAACCGCTCGATGCGGCGGGCGCGGCTGACGGTGAGCTTGTCTTCGGCCGAGAGTTCATCAACACCCAGAATGGCGATGATGTCCTGCAGGTCCTTGTACCGCTGCAGCAGAATCTGCACGCGGCGTGAGACCTGATAGTGCCGCTCGCCGACGATGTCGGCCGACAGGATCCGGCTGCTGGAGCCCAGCGGGTCGACGGCGGGGAAGATGCCCTTCTCAGCGATGCCGCGCTGCAGCACGACGGAGGCGTCAAGGTGGCTGAAGGCGGTAGCGGGGGCCGGGTCGGTGTAGTCGTCGGCCGGCACGTAAATGGCCTGTACGGAGGTGATGGCACCCTTGGATGTTGAGGTAATGCGTTCCTGCAGCTCACCCATCTCGGTGGAGAGGGTGGGCTGGTAACCCACGGCGCTGGGCATACGACCCAGAAGGGCCGACACCTCAGAACCAGCCTGGGTGAAGCGGAAGATGTTGTCAACGAACATCAGCGTCTCTTTGCCGGACTCATCGCGGAAGGCCTCGGCCATTGTCAAGGCGCTCAGGGCCACGCGAAGACGGGAACCGGGTGGCTCGTTCATCTGGCCGAAGACCATGGCCACCTTGTCGATGACGTGGCACTTCTTGCCGTTGCTGTCGTTGTACTCGGCCTCTTTCATTTCACGCCAGAGGTCGTTGCCTTCGCGGGTGCGCTCGCCGACACCGGCGAACACCGAGTAGCCACCGAAGTTACGGGCCACGCGGGCGATGATTTCCTGGATGATGACGGTCTTGCCTACGCCTGCACCGCCGAACAGACCGATCTTGCCACCACGAACGAAGGGGCAGAGCAGGTCAATAACCTTGATGCCGGTGATCAGCACCTCGGTCTTGGGGTTTAGCTGGCTGAACTCGGGCGGGGCACGGTGAATCGGCATGCGCTTGGTGCCGTCGGGTACATCGGGCAGCATGTCAATCGGCTTGCCCAGCAGGTTGAACACGCGGCCAAGCACGGCCTCGCCCACGGGCACGGTCACGGCGGAGCCGGTGTCAACGCAGTCCATGCCGCGGCGGAGACCATCGGTTGAACCTAGGGCCACAGCGCGAACGCGGCCGCCACCGAGGTGCTGCTGCACCTCACCGGTGAGGTTGATCGCCCCGGAAGCGCCGGTGTACGAGATCTTGACGGCGTTGTAAATCGCGGGCAAGTTGCCCTCGGGGAACTGAGCGTCAAAGGTTGAACCAATGACTTGCGTGATGGTGCCGCTGGTGGCCATAAACGAGTTTCCTGTTGCGTTGCAAAGCCGAGAGGAGGACAAACAAAGCCCGATGGTGGTCTGGGCCGGTGCCTGGTGCACCACCCGTTCCACCGCTTGCGGCTCCGAGAGCCTACAAGGGGGGCAAGGATAGCCAAATCACCACCTATTGGCCAGAATTGGTATCCGTCTTTGTGACTCCCCCGGGCCATTTCTGTCGAATACCCAGCTTCCAGCACTGCTGGCACTCATTTCGGTTGGGCAACTCAGTCGGGAAAACCGGGCCTTGAAGGGATTATGCACGCGTGCGTGGATTATTTGTTTTATCCAACCTTGGTCCCCGCCCCGCAGCCCTGCGCAAGAACATGCGAGCCTCGCTGGCGGATGGCACTGGCTGGGCCCTGATGTTCGGGCTGGCTGATTCTTATTTCTCTGCGTTTGCACTGGCCTTGGGCTTTCCGGGGGTGACCAGTGGGCTGCTGGGCGCTGTGCCGCAGCTTTTGGGCGCGATTGTGCAAACCGCGGGGCCGCGGGCGGTTGGCTTTCTTCAATCCCACAAGCGGTGGGTGGTCATAACAGCTTGTGCACAGGCTGCCAACATGCTGGTGCCCATGGCCGGCGCCATTGCTGGCACCATGCCCGGCTGGCTGCTGTTTTTAACGGTGTCAATACACGCCGCCGCCGGTTTGGCCGGTGGTGCCGCGTGGAGCACGTGGATCGCATCGTGGATTCCCAAATCCATCAAGCACCACTGGTTTGGCATTCGGGCTCGGCACTTGCAGGCGATGGTGCTTACCGGCTTTGTGCTTGGTGCTGTGATTCTTTCGCTGGTTACCGGGGGCGTTCCTCCGGCGGAGTTTGCTGACAAGCGGACGCTCCTGTACGGCTTTGCTGGCCTGTTTGCCTTGGCGTTTTTGGCCCGGTGCATGTCGGCGTATTACCTGTACAAGCAGGATGAGCCGACGCCGATGCCCGCCGGTCAGAAACGCATCCCGCTTTTGGCTCTGGCAAGCAGGATTTTTCATGCCCAGCGCGGCAGCCTCGCCGCGGCGGATGGGCGTTTGCTGGTCGCCGTGTTTGGCATTACCTTCGCCAGCAACATCGGGCACCCGTTTATTGTGCCGTACGCGCTTGGCCAGCTGAATGCATCGTACTGGTGGTTCGCCGCGATGGTTGGTGCGATGATCGCGGGCAAGGCACTTACCTTGTCGGTACTGGGGCGGTTTGCGAAGTCTCGTGGCAGTTACGCCCTGCTGGCGGTGGGCGCTGTGCTGCTGGTGCCGGGCATGGGGCTGATTACGTTGTGGGACAACCCAATCTGGATCACTGCGATTCAACTTCAGAGCGGCATTGCGTGGGCCTGCATAGAGCTTGCGACGTTTTTGATGTTCTTGGAGCATCTCAAAGACGATGAGCGCACAAGTTGGATTAGTTTTTATTATCTGGGCAACACGCTTGCGCTGGTTGTTGGTTCGCTGCTGGGTGGGGCACTGATTCAATCGCTAGGCAGCGATAAGCAGGCGTACCAAACCGTGTTCTGGCTGGCCACCGCCGCCCGCGCGGTGGCGCTGGTGCTGGTGTGGCGGGTGGGGCATGTGATGGGCGGCGGGAATGTGAATGAACCGGCTGCGGTGGCGAGGTGATGGAGCTGGTTGGGTGGGTGGTTCGTTTCAGAGCCCACGGCCCAAAGTGAAGTATTGAGGTTGTTGGTTTCAATGAGATCCTAACTTCACCACCTTGTGATGAGGGGCAGGGTTTGAGGTGCTGTGCGGTGCGATCGGAGAGATGCCACCCCAAAGAGAGCCCAACAAAATCATAAGGAAAGGCCAACTTGGCTTGGTGTAGCGGGTGCGACTGTGCTTGGGCTACTTTCGCTTCTTAAATGGGCTGCGTTTGTTGCCGGGAAGGCCGAAAGGTTTGCCGGGGCGGGGGAGGGTTGTGGTGGGCGCGGGGATTGGGTTTGCGTGGGTGGCGATGTGCTGGGCGACTGGGTATGGGGTTGAGAGGAAATCTGACTCATCCTGCTTTGGCGGGAGGAGGTGTTCGGGGATTTCGTGGTCGTTGAGCTCGCCCCAATCAACCTTCATGCCGGAAGATGAGCGCACGTTTACGGCTGCGGCGAGGCATTGGATTTCTGGGGCGATGGCTGGATCGAGTGCGAGTTCGGACAGGCGGTTGGTGGCGGAGATTTTGGCGGCTAAAAGCTCGCGATTGGCGGCGCGGCCGGCGGCGACAAACTCAGCATTGAGCGGGTTTGTTCGGACTTTTTTGCTCATGCGGAGGAAGGGGAGGGCTTTGATCGTGCCGCAGGTGCGGAGCTGCTCGACCGGTGTGCCGCGGTCTGGGTTTGTGAACTGTTGGAGGCGGCGGAGGCTGGTGATGCGGGCGGTGACGACGCCGAGGTTGGCCTGGTTGAGGAGGCTGGTGTACTGGGCGAGTTCGGGGGAGAGCGGCAGGGTGGGTGCGGGGATGAAGGAAGCGGGCGTGGGAGAGGCGGTCCGTGCGGGCGCGGCTGGGGGTGCGGCTAGCGGCGCGTTTGGTGCGGTGAGGGTGGCCGGGGCGGGGGCGGATGAGTATGTGGACATGAAAACCTCCTTAAGTAGACCTGTTGTGTAAGTGTACGGTGATGGTGTGTCATGGGTTTTGATTTTGTCAAGGTGTTAGGTAAACGGAGTACAAATATTTTTGTGTGTCCGATTAAGCTGATAAAATGGCGTTATTTATTCGGACGTGCGTAGCTTTGAATTGCCTCATTATTGACTTTTGTAGTGCATCATTGGTTCGACAATTCAGGCTGTTTGCCGCTCGGACTCCGGCCCCAGCTGGGGTGGGGCGTATCGCCATCGGTTAAGCGATACCGCGATGCGCATCGCGGACTGGGAGTACCACATCGACCGATTGCCGCCTTCCGGAGGGGTGCAGGGATCCGCGGTTAGGGCTTCGACAAGCCGCGTGGCAAGCTGAGTGGGACATTTCCGTGATGCACTCTCTGTTCGTGGGATTTGGTTGATGAGGTACGATTTGCTACCTGTTTGCCGCGATTGCGCGATTCCCCACGCTCCAGCGGACTTTCTAAGGCTGTTTGAGCACCGCACCAAGTTCCGCTACCGCGCTCCACCAATGCGGCCAAACTTCCAATGCGTAGTCCGCGATTGCCCTTGCATCACCCATCGCCTGCGGCTGGATTGAAATTTCTCGAATTGCGACCAGTTTGTGCCAGCGACCTTTCACCTTTCCGGGCGGACAGATGACGCTTGGTCGATACTCTGGCGGAAGGTCCGCGAGAGTCGTCGCAGCCCGTTGAATGATGTCGGCAGCGAACGGCTCCGAGTCTTTGTGGCCGTGCGCTGCGAAGACGAGGTCAAGCGCCCGGTTGCCTGCGATGGGGATACTGAGATCACTGCGGTGATATCGAAATCCGAAGTAGACACACCGACAATTGTGTACTGAAAGCGCAGGCAAAGTGTTGAGACCGAAGTAAACTGCACAACGATCCCAGTGCGGGGGAAGCACCTGCCGCGGCACGTCAGGATCATCAAGCGACTTTCCGCGGAGTCTACTGTCGACAAACATGTGGTTGACTGCAGTTGACGCAAGCTGAAGCGTTTGGGAATCGAGACCGCGTCGCGCGTTCCGATGGGAGCGGGAAAATGTAGATATTGCTTGTGTCCATGCGGCGAGAAGGCTATCGGCGGGATTCGCCGCAGCGAGCCGTTGTGCAAGTTCAACCCAAGTTCCTGCGCGGTCACAATGGAATCCCGCAACCCTTGCTTCCTCCTCGTGCGGCGTCAGAAAACACAAACATACGTCCTCGGCAGGCAAGTCCGACAAATCGCGATAACAGCTTAGCTGATTTGGATCAGTCATCGCAAGCCACTTGTGCTCACAGCGAATTGTTCGAAGCCTTCCTTCACCATCCCAATATCGGACCTGCAAATCGATCCGTCGAGGGACTCCGAGGGTGTCACGAACCACCTGCTCATTCAAAATGCTGTGCAATTTCAGCGAGCTTCCCAGCTTCCATTTCTGCTCAGTTGCCCACCGGACGAACGCCTCCAAAAGCCGATGGTCCCCGGCCAACAACTCACGTAATGAGCTTGATATCGTCGTCTCGTTCACATTGCCAGAAGCCTGGACAACAGCGCTGACCGACGGCATGTTCAGATCGGGATTGGCGAACTTCGCGGCTAAATCGGTTGAGACCACATCCGAGTTCGTTGGCAACGCGAGCCGATCCAGCATGCGGCGACTCGACAGCTCAATCGCAGCACCGAGCTCCTGCATTGAATCAGGTCGTATCCCGCCTCCAAATCGCTTCCACCAGCCAACGACTATCAGCCCCACCGGAACATCATCAACCATTCTCCGCAACAATAAGAGGTCGTCGCTGGTCCGCTCAGCTACTGTCTCGGTGAAGCGTTCCCCAGTTAAACGCAGTTGCAGCATATCAGATCGGACGGAGTAGCGAAACCACGTCCCTGCTGGTCCGCTGCCGATAGTTCCTTCAGTGATCTCGATTACGCTATTTGTCACTCGACACTACCTCCTGTCGTTTTTTGTAAAAATTTCAACTCAATTACTGAGCAACGGCGCATGGCATGATTGCCAAACAGACACGCCACGGGCGATGATTCTCAGTCGAGACCGACGCTGTCGAAGTTCGATGTCTTAGTAAAGATAAAGCACTGATCTCAAAGTCCAGCAGGCCATTACGTAGAGGATTGCCCGAGGGCAATGGCCAGCCCGACCGCCTTACTCGTTGCAACGTTGCATCGGCCCGAAGCTTAGGCGTAACTTTCCAACCGGGTTCAACGGTGATTGACCTCCCCTCGCTCTACCGCGCTGTCCCACGCTCGTGGCGGATTGGCCGAGATCAGTGGGGCGTTCTTGAGCGGAGACTTGCGTCCCCCGCACGATGAGCCGCCAGAGTTCGCCCCATCTTCATTGCTCCGCGAGGATGAGAAAGGAGTGGTGCTCGGTTCGCGGGTGCCGCTGCGGCGGGGGCCCACGTCTATTGACCGATGTCGCGCCGCGATACAAGGCAGCGTTATCACTCCGCGATACAAGGCAGTGTCGAGTGCTTGCCTTGGAATTGGCTGAAGAGCAACCTTTTTTCTTGGTACTTTTCTCTTTTCTCCCTGCCTGCGACAGAACCGCCTTACATTCGGTCGTATGACCGCACCATTACGCCACGCTTCGGTTGACTCAGACCGACGGATTCTCGGCCTGCCGGCCCGTTTTTTCAAAGGGCGGCTCGCAGGCTCTCCTCGTCGCATGCTTATTGGCCTCGTCATCTTGCTGTTCGCGCTTCTCACGCTGCGCCTTACTGGCTTTGCGGAGCGGGCGTTTTATTATCCGGATCGAACCGCCTTTGCCACGCCCGCCGGGATTGAAGATGTCACGTTCACAAACGCCGATGGGCTCACGCTTCACGGGTGGTTTCTGCGGGCTGTCGGTGCAAAGGCTGGTGAGCCTCGGCCGATCATCATCCACGCGCACGGCAATGCCGGGAACCTGGAATCGCACGCCGGATTCTCAGATTTTCTCACAGCCTCGGGCGCGCACGTGCTGATGTTTGATTACCGCGGCTATGGCCGCTCCGATCCGGCCGGTTCTCTTCGCCGCGGGGCACTGCTTACGGACACACTGGCCGCCATTGACTACGCCAAATCTCGGCCCGATGTGCTGGCGGGCCGCATCGGCATGTATGGCGTTTCGCTGGGGGGCAGCTTCGCTCTTGCCGCGGCGACGGAGCGACCGGAAATCAAATGCGTTGTCAGCATCGCGGCGTTTTCATCCTGGGCGGGGATTGCAAACGACCATTCCCGCGGTATGGGCTGGCTGCTTATGCCGCGGGGGCTGGATGCATCCGGCAGCATTGCGAAGTTAATCGGGCGACCCATTCTGATTGTTCACGGCACTGCCGACACCATCGTGCCGGTGCGCCACGCAGAACTTTTACTGATCGCGGCAGGGGGAAACCCTGAGTGCGAGCTCGTGCTTGTGCCAGGTGGCGAGCATAACACGGTTGTCGAGACTGAGCTGGTGCGAGAAAAGATCCTTAAGTTCTTTCGCCAACGGCTTTAATTAGCCGGGAAATCTGGACTTGGTTAGCATCGTGTAGCACAAAGGCAGATTGGGCATTAGGGATAACGGTACGCGATTGGAATTCAACGTTTTCGCTTGAAATGTCGGCTTCACCTAATCCTCATCGATCGGGCTTCGCCGGGCGATTTTAAGTCAATAAACTCTTCTCTAAGGAGACCGCGCATCTATCCTGTGTTCTCATACGGAGTGCCCGGTAATTCGTGGTTCGTCGGGGCTCGGTAAATTTTAAAGCAAAGTGGTCAGCTTGGTGCTGATTGCGCAGCCGGGAGGCTGACACTTCACGGACACTTTCAGTGCTCGCGAGAAGTGGCGGTGGCATCATGATACCGGCGCAGGATGCGTGGTCGGAAGAGTGAAGACTTTCATGAAGAAGAAACCCAAGAAATTGCGTGGCAAGCCCGTTGCCGCTCGTGAAGCGGCCAAGGCCAGTTCGGCTGCAAAGGCCAACTTGGCTGTAAAGACTAATCTGACTGTACAGTCAGGCCGCGATCAGAAGATTCTTGGCAACTCAAAGTCACAGGTGGACGAGAGGGCCAAATCCGCGAACGCCTTTCCGGTCGTGGGTGTTGGCGCTTCGGCGGGTGGGCTTGAGGCCTTGGAGTCATTCTTCAGCCGCGTGCCTGAGCGATGCGGCGTCGCCTTTGTGGTTGTGCAGCACCTTGATCCTACCCACAAAGCGCTGGTGGCGGAGTTGCTGCAACGCAGCACCAAACTCCCCGTCATCGAGATCGATGACGGCATGCCGATCCGGCCGGATCACGTCTACATCATTCCCCCTAACAGAGATGTGTCGCTCCTGCACGGCATGCTGAACCTGTTTCAACCCGCGGCCCCGCGGGGGCTTCGTCTGCCGATTAACTTCTTCTTGGAGTCGCTCGCTGATGATCTCCTAGATCGCGCCGTGGGCGTAATCCTCTCGGGTATGGGGTCCGACGGCACCCTCGGTGCCCGGGCCATCAAGCAGCGCGGCGGCGCGACGTTTGTCCAGCTCCCCGCCTCCGCCAAGTTTGACAGCATGCCGCGAAGCGTGATTGATGCCGGTCTGGCCGATGCGGTTGCGCCGGTGGAGGAGCTTCCGAGTAAGATTCTTGGCTACCTGCGATCCATGACCCGGCCGTCGCGGCTAGAACCTAAGGCCGCTTTGCAAGACCATTCCGATCTCGACAAAGTCTTCGCGATCCTCCGCGTCCGGACCGGCCACGATTTTTCAAGCTACAAGGCGAGCACGCTCTACCGGCGGATCGACCGACGCATGGGCCTGGCTCAGCTCACCTCAATCGCCGACTACGCCCGCTACCTGCGTGACAATCCGGCGGAACCTGAGCTGCTGTTTAAAGAGCTGCTCATCGGTGTCACCAACTTTTTCCGAGACCCTGAGGTTTGGACCCAACTGCGTGATGAAGTGCTCCCGGCACTCATCACCGATCGGCTGGATGGCGTCACGGATTCGCCTGATTACCCTACAAAATCTGCCCAGTTTGATGGTAGAGAAGGTAGCCGCCATCTGAAACTGCGGGCTTGGGTAGCGGGTTGCTCCACCGGTGAGGAAGCGTTCTCGCTGGCGATGACCTTTAAAGAGGTGATCGAGCGGATGAAGCCAACCCGAAGCGTGACGCTTCAGATCTTCGCGACGGATCTGGATCAGGACGCCATCGACCGGGCCCGCGCCGCGGTCTACTCGCCGAACATTACCGGCGATGTGTCCCCGGAGCGTCTGGGCCGGTTCTTTATTGCCGACCAGTCCAAGTTCCGCATTAACGCAGAAATACGCGAGATGGTCATCTTTGCTCAGCAGAACTTGGTGATGGACCCGCCATTTACCAAAATGGATTTACTGCTGTGCCGCAACCTGCTGATCTATCTGGAGTCGGATCTGCAGCGCACGCTCATGCCGCTGTTTCACCACAGTTTAAAGCCCGGCGGCGTGCTGCTTCTCGGAACCGCCGAGACCATCGGCTCATCGACAGATCTATTCGCAGCCCTGCCGGGCAAGAACCGAGTGTACCGCAGGCTCACGACGCTGCTGAAGACCCAGCCGGTCGATTTTCCGACAATGTTTACCCGGGCACCGAGCCGGGTAGAGGTTGACCCAGAACCGGTGACAGCACCCACGGGGCCGGCCAAAGCAACCAGCGTTCACGCCATGGCCGAGAAAATTCTCCTGACAAAGTATTGCCCCGCGGGCGTGCTCGTCACCGAGCAGGGTGACATCCTGTACATCAGCGGCAAAACCGGCAAGTACCTGGAGCCCGCCGCCGGAAAAGTGAACTGGAATCTTTTGGCCATGGCCCGGGGCCGGCTTGCCTACGAGCTAATCGAGGCATTCCCGCAGGCCGTTCGCAAGAAGATGACCGTTAAACTCCGCGGGCTAGAGACCGGCGAGAAAACCAGCAGGACCGCCGTTGACATCACCATCCAGCCGCTGACCGAGCCCGAATTCCTGCGCGGTATGGTGCTGGTCGTCTTTGATGATGTTCCGCTGCCCATGCAGCCCTCGCCCACCGGGAAAGAATCGTCCGATCTGAAAGTGCCGCAGGCCCGCCTCTCAGCAATGGCCCATCAGTTGCAGCAGGCCCGCGATGAGCTGCACACCGTGCGTGAAGAAATGCTCGCCTCGCAGGAAGAGTTAAAGTCCGCCAACGAGGAACTGCAGTCAATCAACGAGGATGCCCAGAGCAGCAACGAGGAACTCACGACATCCAAAGAGGAGATGCAGTCCATGAACGAGGAGCTTCAGACCGTAAATCATGAGCTGCAGTCCAAGGTTGATGAACTGTCGCGGGCCAGCAACGACATGAACAACTTGCTTAACAGCACCGACATTGCCACGCTGTTCCTGGATGCGCAGCTTCACGTGCGCCGCTTCACCAACCAGGTTGGCACCATCATCAAACTCATCCCCACCGATGCGGGGCGTCTGATTACCGACATTGTCACCAACCTTCAATACCCGGCCTTGGCCGATGACTCCCGCCATGTGCTCCGGACACTGATGTTTGTAGAAAAACAGATCACCGCACACGACGGCCGCTGGTTCATGGTCCGCATCATGCCGTACCGCACGCACGACGACAAGATCGACGGTGTGGTCATCACCTTCTCTGACATCAGCATGGCCAAGAAGCTGGAGGCGGATTTGCGTGCAGCGCAGGCCCGGCTGAAGACAAAGCTCACCGACCAGACCGCAGAGCTTGGTCAGGCGAACAAGGAGCTTAAGGCCGAGATTGACCATCGAGCGACGACAGAGGCCGCGGTAGAGACAGGCAGGCAGGCTACTTCTGGTTTGCCAGCGTTGACCAAAGCCGCCGCGGAAACAAGGAAAAGGAGAGCAAAATGAAAAGTAAAACGGTCAGGAGGAGAACCCCGGCAATATTGCGTGAAAACGCTGAAACCCACCTGCGCAGCGCGGGCGGCAGGGGCATTGAGGTCAAAGGTGATGCCGCCGAGGTACGGCTGAACAACCTGCGACTGGCGCACGAACTTGAACTGTACCAGATTGAACTGGAGATGCAGAACGAAGAACTGCGGGTGCTGCACGAGCAGGCCAATATGTCGCTGGATCAGTACGACTTTGTGCCCGCGGGACTGTTTACGCTGCACGCTTGCGGCGAGATTCGGGAGCTGAACCTTGCCGGCGGGACGATGCTCGGGGCAAGCCGCGCAACGCTGGTTGGAAATCGGCTTAGCACGATGGTGGTGCTGCCGGAGCGTGAGGCATTCGAGGCGTTTCTGGACCGGATCTTTGCGACAAAGTCCAAGCAGATGCTTGAGTGCAGCATTTTAAGGCCGAACCGAACGCTGCTGCGGGCGATGATCGCGGCGCGTGCATCACCGGATGGGCAAGAGTGCCGCGCTGTGATGCTGGATTTGGATGATCGGGCCTGATTGGCCTGATTGGGCCTGATTCGTTTGATTGGGCAGGCGGGTCGTGGCAGCGTTGGCTTGTTACCGCCCGAGTGTTGCATCCCACGTGGCGGGGTCGGTGAGCATGTACTCACGAAGCAACCGCACGGGCGGCTGGCCGTGGCCGAGCACCTCGTTGTGAAACGCTCGCATGTTGAACTGTTTGCCCTGGGCTGCAAGTTGTTTGCGGTAATCTTCACGAAGCTTGAACATTTGCAGCTTGCCGACGGTGTAGAGGCAGTAACTTGGATCGAAGGTGCCGCGCCGGGCCTCAGACCGGGCGGGGGCCGGCTGGTAGTAGCAGTTGTCAACAAAGAACTGCGTGGCCTGGTCAACGGTCAGCTGCTGGCAGTGCATGCGAATTGCGGCGATCAGGCGACAGATGCGCAGGAGCGCTTCGCTGGCCTGGGCCATGCGGTACTTGGCCCCGGCGTGCGGCGCTGTCGCCAGTGATGCCGGCGGGAAGCCTTCATCAATAGCCAGTTGTTCGCAGTAGTGGGCCCAGCCTTCAACAAACGCGTAGCTACTGATGAACTTGAGGCTCTTGGGCATATCGCTTCGCATCAGATGCAGGGCCTGGACGAAGTGACCCGGGTACCCCTCGTGAACGGAGACCACATCGGTCGTGTAGTAGTTAAACGAGGTCAGCCATTCCTCGGCCCGCTTGGCGTCCCAGTCTTTTTCCGTTGGCGTGACGTAGTAGAAGGATTCGGTGGCTTTGGTCTCGAACACGCCCGGAGTATCCATGGATGCGAACGTTTGCGCACGCAGGAAGGTTGGCGTCTGTTCAACAATCACACGCTGCTGGGTGGGGAACTCAACAAGATCTTTGGCGACGATGAAATCACGGATCTGCTCGAGATGTGCCCGCGTATCGGGGATCAGCCCAGCCGCTGTTGGATGGTCGCGCTGCACGGCGTCCCAAACTTCAAGCGGTGGTTTGGTGGGGTCAATCTCCGAGGCGGCTTTGATGAACGCGGCTTTTTGAACCGCAAGCTCTGCGTAGCCGATGGCCAGAATGGCTTCGGGAGTCTGCGAGATGAGCTCACCCTCGGCCAGCAGTTTCACAAATGCATCACGCCCGATGGCGTAGGCATCGGTGGCGAGAGGGAGTTTTTCGGTCGTGAGCCAAGCGGCGTAGTCGCGCATCGCGGTGGCGGCTTCGGCCGCGGATTGAGCGAGTTTTGCGTTTAAGGCAGGTTCCTGAACATCGGCGAAGGCGGCGATTAGGTCACCGTCAAGAAAGGTGGCTTGTCCCTGGGCAGATTCGATGGCCGTTTCGATGAAGACACGGCCGAGTTGGTTGCTGAGGTTGGCTTTGCCCGCGGCCATGATGGCGGGGACACCATCGAGCACGGTGATGACCGAGGCGAGGCGCTGCGGCTTTGGGGCGAAGTCGCGTTTGGTGTAGACGGTGACATCGACAACGTTGGTGTATGCCATCGGGTTGCGGAGATGGTCTTTAAGGACATCGATGCTGAGCAGGTCGTTGTCAATCGTTGCCAAGAGCATGCGAGCGTGGAGTGAATCCTGCTTAGAGGGGCTTTGAGAGAGGAGCTGGCGAAGCTGAGAACGCAGGGCGACTAAGTCGTCTCGACGCTTGGCGATTGCGGCGAGGGAGAGATCGGGTGCGCGGCCGTCATACTCGTGCAGGCCGGCAACGGTGCCGGCGAGCGGATTGGCGGCGAAGGTGATGGCTAGATAGCGGTCGGCGTACTGGCTGACTGCCTCGCCAGTTGCGGCGACGGGGGAGCCAGCGAGGGGGGAGCCAGCAAGGGTGGTAACAGCGGGGGAGTGGCCAGCTGCGCATCCGGGCAGGGTTGCCAAGCCAGCACAGAGAATGCACGCAAGGGCGGTTGGGTTTAACCTGAGCATGGCGGACTCTAGCGCGGCGGTGGGAATTGACAGTTGGGGCAGTTGGTGCGCGACAGTGCCGCAGAGGCGGGCGGGAGGGTTGTTTGAAAAGGGGGCTCGGGCGCTCGGGAGCTTTCGCCCGCCCGTGCCGCGGTGTCGCGGGTGACTGGCTGGTAGTGGCTGCGCGAAATGCGGGTGCCATCGCTGCGAAGCTGCTGCTGGGTGAAGTTGCTTTGTTAAACGAATTGGGGCCGGCTGAACCGGAGGGATAGCTGCTGATGCCTACGCGATGTGGCATTGCGTGGGTTGATGGAGCACGCCAGCGGGCCGATTTGATGGGCGATACAGCCGCGTGAAAGCGGTTGCCCTTCATGCATATAAGATATGTATATTCATATTTCTGTTTCTTCAGCAGGAGGCATTCGTTTGGATGCCATCTCCTGGGGTAGGAAATAATTTTCAAGCTGGCGTTGTCCAAGCGTCGGCTGGCCTAATAATTGGCTCGGCTTTGAGAATCTTGACTTTGTTTTAAAGGAGTTGTTTATGCTTACCACGTTTGCGTCGGACACGTCTTTGGCCCTCAATGCAGGGCTCTCTTTGGAAGGGGTAACTATGTACCTCTTCTGGATCAGCACCGTCGCCATGGGCGCTGGCGCTGCGTTTTTCTGGCTCATGGCCGGCAACGTCCCGCGTGTCTATCGCTCGGTCATGGTGGTCGCGGGCATTATCTGTGCCGTTGCGTGCTATCACTACCTGCGGATGTCGGACATCTACATCGGGCAGGTGGCGAGCTTGTTTGACCCAAAGACGGGCGAGCGGATCGCTGGTAAAGTGATCGCACAGTTCCCGGTTGCGTATCGCTACATTGACTGGATGATCACGGTGCCGCTGCTGGTACTCGAGATTCCGCTGCTGCTGAACCTTGGATCAAAGTCCAAGGGTCTGTTCCGCTCGCTCGTCGGAGCTTCGGTTGTTATGCTCGTTTTCGCCTGGATCGCTGAAGTCTCGCCCCTTGCCTCGCCGCCTTGGTGGGGTTTCTACATCGCCTCATGCTTCGCATGGTTCTACATCGTGTTTGTGCTGTACACCAAGCTCAATCAGCAGATGGCCACGCAGCCCCCTTCCATCGTCGCATCGCTCAAGACACTTCGCGTCTTCGTTCTCGTGGGTTGGACGATCTATCCGGTTGGGTTCCTCATGGCTTTGGCTGGTCCCTCGGGCGAGTCTTACCGCGAGATCTGCTACAACATCGCTGACGTGATCAACAAGGTTGGCTTCGGACTGGCTTGCTATGCCGGCGTGAAGGTCCTTGCCGAGCACAACACGACCGAAGGTGGTCGCATGGCGGGATCCCACTAAGCCTGAGCATCGACTAAGTATTGCGACTTAGCGTCCGGCCGACGATCATGGATCCAATTGTTGCTGCTTCCGCTGCCGCCCCCGTTCAAGCTGACTCGGAGTCATTGATTCGGAATCATGGTTGGTACGGAGCTGTCATCTTACTTTTCGCTGTCGCCGGGGCGTGCATTCTGTTCACGCCTCCGGCGACTTTTGGTTCATGGCTTTGGGTGGTGGCGGTGTTTGTCGTGGGTATGCCACACGGTGCGTACGACTTGGCCGCGATCCAGAGGACTTCTTCAGGCTGGCGCCATGTCGTAAAGCGATTTTTTATCTACACGCTTGTTCTGCTGGCCTGCCTTGGCTTTTTTCTGGTCTTTCCGGTGATCGCGGTCTCGTGCTTTTTCTTGCTTGCCTCGCATCACTTTGGGATCAGCGATTCGGTTTGGACCCGCGGCAGAATTGACCTGGCCTTGGGCGATCATCTCGCGGGCTTTGGGCGGGGACTCATCGTTCTGTTTTGCCCGCTCGCATTTCAGCCTTCAGCCTCGGCGGAGCCGTTTGTTTCCATCATCAATTTGGTCCGCCAGATGCCTGATCCGCCCTTAGGGGTTATTGCGATGGTCGCGGCGGCTTTCGCGGTCACAGGTGGTGTGCTGGTGTTGATCGCCTCGTTTCGCACGAGTCGCGGAGGGCAGGTCCAGGAATGGGCCACTCTCGCGGCGGTTGTTATGCTGAGCGCATTCGCACCGCCGCTGGTTGCGATCGGATCATATTTTCTGATTGTTCATGCATCCGGGCATTGTTCTCGCGCGATGATTCCCGGGCGGCCAGCGCAGGGCCGACCGTTTGCCAACGCGGTGCGTGTCCATCGAGAATCCGCCGCGCTGCTTGTGCCCTCGGTGATCATCGTGCTGATTGTCGCCACCATCTTTCCGGGTACGAGAGTAGATGCCGTTGCAGCATCGTTTCTTTTGTTCTGTGTCATCGCCACGCTGCCGCATCACTTGCTGTGGATGACATCGAATCGCTGGTCGTAGATCTTTGCACCGGCTATTTCTGTATGGTTTCACGCAGCGTACGCGTTCTGGCTTGAAGGATTGCAACTCCCGGGCCGCAGTTTGGTGCGCGAATCTGGGGACAGTGACGTCGGCTTCATCGGCAAATATGACTGTGCGCATCAAGACGACTGAGCACATGGTGGCGAGGTTCAGTCGCGCTTCAGTCATTTGCGTGCGCCCTGCGCATAATTGAACTCGCAGCAAAATTTGCGTTGATGAAATTCTTGGAGCTTCTTCACTTCATTTGAACGAAGAGGTACCCGCGTTCGCTGCAGGAAGCTTTGCGAATCGAAGCCATGGCCGAGGCTGAGGGCTCAACGATTCGCACGCGCGCTGAGGCAGAAGCCCAGCGGGCGGCCCGTGTTGGCGGGGGCTATTCGATTGCCACTAAAGCGCAGGTGCGAGCTGACGGCGGCCCGCAGTATCCGCTCACCTAGCAGGTGATGAACCGCTTCGTCGAGGTAATTCATATTTCACGTGTGGATGTGGTGCCCAAGATCGTTGTCGGCGGCGGGGGCTCTGGCTCTGGTTCTGGTTCTGGTTCTGGTGGCGCAGCGGGCACCGGCGGCGGTTCGTGCGGGACTGATGAACTGGGCACGCACGGGTGATGCCGTGAAACCGAAGGTGTGTGGGGGTGTGAGAAGGTGTGAGAGCGTGTGAGAATCACCACCGCCGGCTGCCGCTGGCGGTGGTGTTTGAAAGGGCGTTGAACGACTCGGGTATGCCGCCAGATCCGTGCGGATACAGGTGCGAAAGTCCCGAGCGATTGATTGCCAAGTGAGGCTTGAATGCCGGAGCGAAGGCGGCGTGCTTAACAACCGGCGGCGAAGGCGTTGATGAAGGCGATGAAGTCTGAGCCGTCGATGATGCCGTCGGTGTTGACATCGGCCAGAGGATCGATGGTTACGGTTCCAGTGCCAAAGCTGTTGATGAAGGCGATAAAGTCGGTGCCATCGACGATGCCGTCGGGGCATGCGCCGCCGATGGCGAGGTCTGCCAGTGAGCAGCCGGAACAACCACCGGCAAATCCTGCTTGGATATGGTCTACCTCAATGCAGTTGTTCTGATCACCGATGGTGAGTCTGGAGATGCCGCCCGCTGAGATGAAGCCGTAGAAACGATCCTCGGCGGTTCCGCTATTAAAGTTGCCATCGGAACTTGAGCCTGTGATCGTGCCGAGCAGCGAGCCATCGCTCGAATAGCCGGCAACGGTGACCAGGCCGCTGCCATCTGTCCACACAACGCCCGCGTGGGTGGGTAATGAGCCGAGGACCGCAGCATCAAAGCGAATATCGACGAACGAAGGGCACGTGAAGTATGAACGCCCGTTGCTTCCAGAGCCGTCGATCACGCCATCATCGCCATCGACCGAATCGGTGATGCCGCCGGGACCGGTGGTTGAGACAACAGCTCCAGATTGGTTGATGAGGCTGATGCCGGGGTATGTGACATGCCCCGGTTCGCCCGTGAGCAGCGCAAACCATGCAAACGCTGTTGTGTTGAAGGGCGAATCAGCGAAGGAGAGATACGGAGAGGGTCCGAGCGGCGTGACCTGCCCGTGCGCAGCCGTTGCCAAGGCGCAGGTGAGGAGGGATGTGAGCATTGGCGGCACTCGCCTTGTAGAGGCTTGACTGGAGATTCTTGCGGTGGTGTAGCGAAGTACGCGATGTGCGGTGCGTGACATGGTCATCGCCTTTCATCCGGATTGAACCGGTTGTATGGGCATAGAAATTCTATACTCAGTGCGCTCCCGACTTGTAGATGGCGACTCACGGCGCGGGAGCAGGCTTGATTCGCAGGAGCTAGGGTTGGAGTAGGGTTGCGATAGGGTTGCGGTCGGACGATTCGATGAATAGTTGGATTTGCATTAGTATCGGGAGCAGTGGGAATGGTGGTGATGTCGTCCCAATTTCCGGGCTTCGCTCAGCGAGCAGCACGCCGCCGCCGGAGGGCCATTGTCGCGCCAAGTGCCAGAACTGCTGCCGCGGAGGAGGTGGGGACGGTGGTTACAAATCCGACGAAGCCGGTTGGCGTCAGGGCGTTGCCGATGATTTGGCCTGCATCGTTTAGACCAGAGATTTGAAATGTACTGCCCGGCGCGAAGCTTGGGGCAAGCAGATCACGCAAGTCGAAGACTTGGCCGCCTTGCCAGAGCACGGGCACTCCGCCGCCGTAGAAAGCGCTCTCGGCATCTAAAAACATGCTGCCGATGATGAGGCCACCGGCGTTGATGTGCTCTGCGGAGCTGAATCCAAAGCCGCTGAGCAGCGGCAAGAGCGTGGGCATGCCGCCGATCCATTGGGTGGCTTGCACATCGTCGAAGACGTAGTTCGCGTTATCAAAGACGGTGGAAGAGCCGACGATATTGCCGGCGTTATTGATTGAGTTGGCGGAACCAAAGTTGAAGCCCGCTGGTGTGGTCAGCTCTGTTGGGGTCGTACCCGTCCACATCACCGGGCGGCGGGCTGCGGGGAGATCGCCATCGTAGATTCCGCTGTAGCCAACGGCCTGCCCGGAGCTGTTGATGCCGAACGTGTAACTTTCATCGTGACCCGGGAGACGGTCAAGCGTCTGCAGGACGCCGCTGGGCGTCCAGCGCACCGCCTGCGTTGTCGCAAGGAAGGGCTGGGCTGCATTGCCAATCACTACACCGGCGTTGTTGATGGCTCGCGCGGATGTGATGAGGTAGCCCGGGACTGTGCCCAGGTCGGTGGGCACGCCGTTGTCCCAGCGCACGGCATGTGAGGCGAAGTTTCCGCCCGGCCCTGCGATGGGCCAGGCGACACGGCCCACCGCGGAGCCGACATCGTTCAGGCCGACCGCAGCACTGCTTTGAGATCCGCCGGTAGGTGCGCCTGCGGGCGCAGGGAAGAGGCTGAGATTGAAACTTGGTCCTGCCCACTGGGCGGGTGTGTCCAGTGGGTTCAGCGGGGTAGGTTCCGACAATTGCCCGACGACGGTGCCCGTGTTATTGATCGCGAATGGACGGGCGGAGGACCCGGGGATTGTCACTGGCAGGATGGTGACTTGGCCACACGCCGCGCCGGTACACGCGGCAACGATGAGCACAGCGGCGGAGCGAGTGACGGTGGCGGATACACGGGAGTGGGTGAGACGGGTGATTGCAAAGGAACTGGTCATAATCAATCTCCAAAAAAGTGTATGAGAAAAGAGTGAGAGGCGAAAAAACGCTGTGATCAAGGTGTGTTGCTGGGTTGTTGTTCCAGCTTGCCCAGCCGGGCTCTGAGCTCAGCCAGAGCGGCTTTGAGGTCGGCATTCATCTCGTCGCGTTTGGCGATGTCGGCTTTGAGTTGGTCGAGCTGTTTCTGCTGGGCTTTGACAGCTTCCACAACGACGGGGATGATGGCGGTGTAGTTGACGGCCTTGTAGCCGTCGGGGCCTGCGGTTACGAGTTGCGGAAACACCGACTCGACCTCTTGGGCGATGAAGCCCATCTGGTGCTCAGCGCTGAAGTTCTGGTCGGGAAACTTGGCGCGGTTCCAGTCGAACGAAACGCCTCGCAGGGCAAGAATGCTACCGAGTGGGCTTTCGAGCGGGGCGATGTTTGTCTTGTAACGGGCATCGGAGCCGAAATAGCCAGCGAGCGAGTAGGTGCCACCGTTGACAGCGAGCTTGAAGCCAGAAGGATTGCTGGGATAACCAACGCCCAGTTGGCCTTTGACGACCAGATCGTTCTTACCAGGTTGAGCGTAGTTAAACGAATCAGCACAGAGAATCCCGCCCGCCTTCAGGCCCGAAGCGCTTGGTGTTTGCGGACTGTTGTAGAGGCTGAAGTATCGGTTCTTCTCTCCCACAGTGGAGGAGGTGTAAAGGAAACCATCCTGATCAGTTTCCAGCACGATCCCGCCAAAGGCGCGTATGCAGAACTGATTAGGGGCGGAGGAGGAGAAGGTGTTATTCAGGTTGCCGTCCGCCCAGACGAACGAGCCATTGTGAATGGCGTTCGCCCGCCTTCCCGCTGCAAAAGAGGATGTACCTGCGGCAGTGTTGCCGAAACCCCCTCCCACCGTGGCACAGTTGGCGCTGGCGGCGTTAAAGTAACCACCCCCCACCGTGGCAGCGAAGCCGCTGGCAACGTTGAGATAGCCTCCCGCAACTGCGGCAGCTTCGCCGCTGGCGGTGCTGTTGTAGCCACCTCCTACTGCGGCCGAGACGCCGCTTGAGGTGTTTGCGAAGCCGCCGCTTACTGAGGCGTGGCTTCCTGCGGCGGTGTTGCTTGAGCCGCCGGCTACCGTACCAAAGTCCCCCGACACACGGTTGGGGTAGTCAAAGCCATCGATTTCGAAGGAGTCCAGACCGCCCCCAGATATCGTCGCGCCGCGAACGCCCGCGTTAATGATGTTGATCTCACTGCCGCCTAGTACGTTTATGCTCTGGTACTGCCCTGGAATGCTCACAGCATATTGATACTGCATCGCACGGCTGTTGTTGACCTTGAAGTTGAGGGGCTGATTGTCGCTTGTGCCGACGAAGTTGGTCGCCGAGTTTGTGGCCGCGTTACCGCCCATCGCCCAGTTGTTTTTGGCATAGAGCGCGTAGGGTGCTGCTGTCAGGGCTTGGCGTGGCGTGAGCGTCGTGTACGCGCCGCTGCCGGCGGGGCTGCGGACGGCGATCTGAATCCAGCGGGCTTGGCCTTGAAAGGCGGCCGCACCAAAGTCGGGCGAGGCCGTGAACACGCCGTTGCTGACGGCAACTTCGGTCTGGGTGAAGGTCAGGCCCACCTGCGTTCCGGCCTCGATTGAATCCCAGAGCGAGAACTGAACATCAGCGGTGCCGGTGAGGGGCGAGCCGGCCGAATTTAGCCTGCCTTGGTAGGTGAACGCATCGGGGAGCAGAGTTTGTGCGGTGCAGGTTGAGCCGCAGTTGAGCAGCGTGGCCGCGCTGAGGGCGAGAAGCAAGGTGGTGAGTTTCATGCATGTATCTCCTGGTTCTGAGTGCCGACGAAAGCGCCGCATCTGCGGCTACTGACGGAGGTTGGTGATTGTTCCTGAGAGGCTGAAGCTAGAGTTGGTAACGAACGGGCCCGACCCCGCCTCGGTTGCGAACTCGAGGGAAATCGAGTAGGTGCCGTTGGCTGGTACGGGGATGATTGTGTTGCCGGACAGTGTCTGAAAAGTTCCCGCAGGGATAAGAGTCTTTGAGATTGAGCCAACGGTCGTTCCCAAACGAACTCGCAAAAATAACACACATGACGTCGCGTTTGCGAATCCGGTCGTACTCCAATTGATGACCGCAGTGCCGGCAGAAAGTGTAACGTTCGAAGATGATCCAGCCAAGGTAACAAAGACGTTGTTCGTGGAGCGATTGTTGTCCCCCAAGCTCGCAATTGACCACGGAATCGCGACCGGCGGCAAATAGGCCGATGCGGGCTGGTTGTTGAGCTGGCTCGTGTTGCGTGCAAACTGGGCGTTGAGTGCGCCGGTCAGCTCCTGCCGCGGCGTCAGAGTCGTGAAGGCTCCGCCACCAGCGGCCGTGCGGACCTCAGTTTGCAGGAAGAGGCTTCTGTTGTCGATGAGGCCGAAGCCGAAGTCGAGGCTGGTGGTGAAGACACCATTGCTCAGGGGTACCGCGTTTCGCGCGATCGTGCTTGCGACTTGGCCGGAGGGTACGGTGTCGGTAGCGCTGTTCCAGAGGGAGAAGCGAAAGTCGGCTGCGCCGTTGACCGCCACAGCGCCGTCGTCGAGCCTGCCCTGATAGGTGAACGCAGAGCTTTGTGCCGCGATGGGCGGCGGCACAAACGAGATCGACCATCCGCCCGTGATCGAGCCGCTGTCGCCACCGCTGAAGTCTTGAACAAAGAGCCGCCAGGTGCCGTTGGCATCGGTGCCGGTGAAGGTGCTCAAGGACGCGGTCGTGGGCGTAGCCGGCGCGGGTGAAGTGAATGTCTGAAAGAGGTCACCGTTGCGAGTGGGCGCGAACTGCCCCGAGATGATCGGTACATTAAACGCCGATGGCAGCGGCGGTGCGCCATCGCGGAAGATGAGGGTTGCGTTGACCGCATCGGCACTTGAACCCATCCGGCCAAACAGGATCGTGCTGGCACCGGTGGGGCCGACGAGCATGACCGCCACATCGCTCGGGTAGGTGTGATTGAAGTTGGTCAGCGTCACGGTCATCAAGCCGATGCTCGGCGGTCCGCCAGCCACCGCGATACTCGTCGGATACGGCGTGGCGGTGCCGCCCACCGGAATAGTGATGTTCGCAGGGTTGGAGAAGGTCTGCGCCGAAGCCACCGACGCGAAGAGTGCGGCGGCGGCAATAGCCGCGGGGGCGAGGATTCGACGAAGCAGGCTTGTCATGATTTTCTCCGGTGAGCGCAATACTGAACGCTGGGTTGATTCCATCAGGATGTTTGCATGAATGCCAGCCCAACGCTTTCGCTCGGTGGCTGGCGGTGTGGTTTGGGTCAGAGACTGCGGCGATCAGTGCGCTGCGCCGACGCCGCCTGGCGAGGGCGCCGCCGAGGGCGAGAACTCCACATCGGCGGTGCCGGTAAGGGGCGTGCCGCCCACATCAAGTCGGCCTCCGTAGGTAAACGCGTTTGGGAGCAGAGTCTGTGCCGAGCAGTTCGATCCGCAGTTGAGCAGCGTGGCCTCTCTCAGGGCGAGAAGCAAGGTGGTGAGTTTCATGCATGGATCTCCTGGATCTGAGTGCCGACGAAAGCGGCGCACCTACGGCTACTGACGGAGGTTGATGATTGTTCCTGAGAGGCTGATTTCGGAGCTGGTTAAGAACGGGCTCGACCCCGGAATGGTGGCGACCTCCAGGGAAATTGTGTAGGTGCCGTTGGCTGGTATTTGGATGATCGCGTTGCCGGACAGCGTCTGAATCGAATTCTGCAAGATAGCAAATTGTGAGATGGAGCCAACATTCGTTCCCAAACGAACTCGCATACGTCCAAAGCAGTCCGAGGTGTCCGCGCCTGCGCTCGTAGTCCAATTGATCACCGCAGTGCCCGCAGAAAGTGTGACGTTCGAAGATGAGCCAGCCACGGTCACAAAAGCGTTGTTCGTATTGAGAAAGTTGAGCCCCAAGCTCACAATTGACCACGCAATCGCGACCGGCGGCAGATAGGCGGATGCGGGCTGGTTGTTGAGCTGGCTGGTGTTGCGTGCAAACTGGGCGTTGAGCGCGCCGGTGAGCTCCTGCCACGGCGTGAGGGTCGTAAACGCTCCGCTGCCAGCGGGCGAGCGGACCTCGGTCTGCAGGAAGAGGCTCTTGTTGTCGATGAGGCCGAACCCAAAGTCCAAGCTTGTGGTGAACAGGCCGTTGGTCACGGGCACGGCGCTGCGTGTGATGGTGCTGCCAGCTTGGCCAGCGGGGGCAGGGTTGGTGGCGCTGGTCCAAAGCGAGAACCGGAAGTCGGCGGTGCCGTTGACGGTTGCTGCGCCGCTGTCGAGTCTGCCTTGATAGGTAAATGAGGAGTTCTGCGAGGAAGATGGCGGTGCCGGGGGGGTGAATGTGATCGACCACCCGCCGGTGATTGAGCCGCTGTCACCACCACTGAAGTCCTGGACATACAGCTGCCAGATGCCGTTGGGGTTGGTGCCGGTAAAGGAGCTGAGGGCCGCGCTCGTTGGCGTGGCGGGGCCGGGTGGTGAAGCGAACGTGAATATGGCGGTTGGCACGCGCGTCGGGGCGAACTCACCCGAGACAATCGGCGTGTTCGAGCTCGTCGGCAGCGGCGGTGCGCCATCGCGGAAGACCAGGGTGGCATTCACCGCATCAGCGCCCGAACCCGCACGCCCGAAAAGAACTGTGCTGGCGCCGGTTGGGCCGAGGAGCATCACGGCGACATCGTTTGGGAAAGTATGGTTGAAGTTGGTTAGCGTCACGGTCATTGCGCTGAAGTTCAGCGGGGCACCGGAGACAAGGAGCGATGCTGGGAACGGGTTGGCGGTGCCGACCAAGGGAATCGCGATGTTCGCCGGGTTGGAGTATGTCTGCGCTGCCGCCGTCGAGGCAAGCAAGGTGGTAGCGGCAACGAACAGGGGAACGAGGATGTGACGAAGCATGGTTCTCATGGTGGTCTCCGATTCAACTTTGGCTGAGCGTCCGCCGGTTTGATTTGGGCCGTGGACTCATGCGTGCGCGGATGTTGCGCGACAAGCCGTTGGCTCGGGAGCAAAGATGGAGTGCGCTGCTCTCTTGCCAGCGACTTTTCCTTCAGCGCACGCGATGTGTGCTCTGCCGGTCTCCAGCTTTGCTTCGCCGGTCTCGATGTTTGCTCTTCCGGGCTCCATCTTTGTGTCCGCGGTCTCCATGTTTATTCTCTTTATCTCCATGTTTTGTTCCGTACTCGCACACATGGCGGCCGCGCGGGAGTGGATTGTGATCGAGGATGCGGTTTCTTTTTGAACGTGCCCGGGCGGTGTGATGCGAGCGTCGTTGTTGGCCGAAGAAAGAGGGGCGCGCCCACCGTGTGGGTCGCGCCGCGCGTATGCATCGGACCATCCCGCCTGTGCTTACCGAGTTCGCCGCCGCCGTGACGCAACCAGCCCTCCAAAGATCAGCAGTGCGGCTGCGGACGGGCTTGGAACATTCAGGTTGTCAAGCCCCCCGTTGTCGGTCGTACGAAAATCAACGCGGATCAAGTTCGTCCAGTTGATTTGTGAGTGCGTTGCGGTGCTGAGATTTGCAAAGGTAAGATTTGCTGTCGCCCCGCCCTGAAAGAACGCGTTGAGTGTGATACTCACGGGACCCCGTGCGGTAGCGCCTGGCCCGAGCAGGGCACTTGTGAGCGAGAAGGCCGCACCGTTGACTCGATCAAATCGAATGACGTTGTTCTGCGCCCAACCGAGCCAGTTCGAGTCCGGGTTGCCCAACATAGGCAGCGCCAACCCACCAAAGATCGCAGAATCGATACCGGTGGGGCGAATCGCGAATCCGGCTTCAAAGTACGGAGTCATGGGTTGCACCTGACGAATGCTTGTCGGTGCGACGGCCGACTCAAACGTAATGACGCTCGCTACCGCGTGGGATGTCGTGAGCGAGAGGACGCAAGGCACAAGACAGAGAGACACAAACTTGAAAGCAACTGACATATGTGAACTCCATTAGTAATAGCAAACATTTTGGTTCATGGTGCGAATTGTGAATGTGTGAACGGTCTGGCAACCACGATCAGCGCCGACGCCGCGCGACAACGAGCCCGCCAAGGGTGAGGACTGCCGCCGCCCCCGGAGTGGGAACGGTGGTGCCCAAGGAACTGGTCATAATCAATCTCCAAAAAAGTGAGTGAAAAAAGAGTGAAGGGCGAAAAAACGCTGTAATCAAGGTGTGTTGCTGGGTCGTTGTTCCAGCTTGCCCAGCCGGGCTCTGAGTTCAGCCAAAGCGGCTTTGAGGTCGGCATTCTCGGCTTTGAGCCGGTCGGTTTGCGTTGACAACTCCTGGATCGCGCCGATGGCGACTACCGAAAGCTGGCTGTAGTTGAGCGTGAGCATCTCGGTCCGTTCATCACCCGTGACCAGTTGAGGCAGCACGCCGCGGACATCCTGCGCGATCAGGCCAAAATCCTCAGCACCTCCGGTCTTCCAGCGGAAGTTCACCGGGCGCAACTTGAGCGCGGCGGCTAGACTGCCCTCTGCGCTGGTGATGTCGGTCTTCAATCGTGCATCGCTCACGGCGGTCCATACGCCGTTGCTGCCCAAACGAGCAAAGTTCGGCACGCCGACCGCGGCGTTGTTGGTCATCTCCATCCAGCCAACGTCGGTCAGCCGCAGGCCGCCTCGAAAGAGAGTCGTTGTATTGTTCAAGAGCAGTTGCCAGCCGCCAACGATGCTACCGGTCTCCAGCTGTGCCTGGCCACTGAGGTTTGACCAGGGCATGCTCCCCGCGCTATCCGCGAAGGCAGCTTTGCGTGCATATTGGGCGTTGGGTGCTGCGGTCAAAGGCTGACGGGGCGATAGGGTCTGGAAGTCTCCGCTATCCGATGGAGAGCGGACATCGATCTGCATGAAAAGTTTCTTGTTGTCAACGGTGCCGAACCCGAAGTCCAGGCTGGTGGTGAAGAGGCCGTTGGTCACAGGCACGTCGTTCCGCGCGATTGTGTCACCGACCTGCACGCTCAACGGGCCGTCGGCAGCGGTTGACCAGAGCGAGAAGCGGAAGTCGGCGGTGCCGTTGACCGGCGCCGCCCCACTGTCGAGTTTGCCTTGAAAGACGAACGTGGAATCGAGAGCGGCGGGCCCGGTGAACGAGATCGACCAACCACCAGCGATCGTGCCAAAGTCGCCACTGGCGAAGTCCTGCACATAGAGATACCAAATGCCATTGGAGTCTGTGCGTGTGAAGGTGTTCAAGGACGATGTTGTCGGCGTCGTGGGGGCGGGGCCAGCAAATATCGATGAAAACCCAGCAGCGCGCGTCGGCGAATATTCACCCGAGACGATGGGACTCCCGTTTGACGGCAGCGGGGGAGCTCCGTCGCGGAAGACCAGTGTCGCGTTGGCGATCGTGGCGTTGGCACCAACACGGCCAGAGAGGATCGTCCTGGCACCCGTCGGGCTCACGAGCATTATTGCAACGTCTCCCGCGAATGTGTGGCTGACGCCCGTCAGGGTTACGGTCATCGAGCTGATGCTCACTGGGGCCTCACTCACAAAGATGACCGAGGGGAATGGCGTGGCGGTGCCGAGGCTTGGTATCGAGATACTCGACTGGTTGGAGTACGTTTGCGCCGATGTTGCCGAGGCGAACAATGTGGTCGCGACAGCGACGGCGACAGAAATTAGGATTTGAGGGAGCAGGTGTTTCATAGATTGCAAGGTAAAGAGATCGTCGAAATCCGGCTGGAGGACAGTCGCACGCTGGACGGCAGATGAATGTGTAGAAGCGGAGTTGCTTTCAGGCTGTGAGGGCCAAAGGCGACGACGAATAGCCCGCCGCGGGAAGCCGCCGCCGCCTCGTGGCGAGCAGGCCGCCGAGTGCGAGCACTGCCGCCGCGCTGGGGGTGGGGATCTGTGAGATCGAAACGCTGGTGATCGAGTAGCTGACACTTGTTTCGATGTATTGGAACGGATCGGCTTGGTCAAGCCAATCACCATCGCCGAAGAACGCGCCCACACTCACGCGGCGGTCGGGAAAGCTCAGGTACGTTGCTGCGTTCAGCGGGAGCGAGAGGTCGGTGAGGTAGTCGGTGCCGGGGGTTACGTCGCCAAAGAACAGCATGGCAGATTGAAGTGCGCCAAGCTCGCCGCTGGGGGAGTAGAGCGGCGCGGGCGCGGT